>NZ_JAXQGC010000011.1:57138-142847 GCF_034331125.1 Proteiniphilum sp. | reverse complement strand
CTATGCAAAACAAAGTTAATACTTTTGTCTAACTTGGAACTGTCCTACAAATAGGAAAGGTTACAGTAAGTTAATAAAAATTTCTGAAGGGTTCAAGCCCGGGCTTGAACCCTTCAGATTACCAACTTACACAGTTCATGGGATACTCCCTGGCTTGATTTCTTGCAGCTCTATACCTTTGCACAGTCACCTTTGTTATTGATATTCCAATAAGTTCATGGATATTTTGAATGTGCTTTGTATAGATACCAAGAATTGTCTCACCACTTTCATCAAACCCTAAAAATTCATTTTTTATAATTTCAGGTGTTGCCACATTAAACCGTTGTACTTCATGGTAAATTCGATATAATGATGCTTTGATATCATCCAATCTTGCATTCATGTTTCGACTTTCAGCATTATTGCCTGAAATTCTATTTGCTTTTACATTCCACTTGGAGTCTTTCACATAGACCTTTGTGTTAAATCTTGCTTCAACACCATCGATGGTAATTCTGCACATAATAGGGCAAGTTCCATCTTTTCGTTTTTTGTCTCTTCTAATAAAGAAGAGTACGTTAAATGTACTTTTCATAAACTCAATTTTTTTAATTACAAATGTAGATTAATACTTTAAAATTGAGCTAAATACAGACCAGCCTAAAGTGGACAGCAGACTGCCAATGTCGGACAATTCGTACCCCCTAATGGCTTTTTTATAATGGGGGTACGAATAGGGAAATTACAAATGGCTTTATTTGGCTTTTTCCCGTCTTTCTTTCCAGCCATATATATACCAAAAAACCGCTCAAATATCTCAATTTGAACGGTTTGTATGTTTGTTATCACCTTTTGTCCAAGGCTTCAAGTGATCCGAGCGGGATTCGAACCCACGACCCACAGCTTAGAAGGCTGTTGCTCTATCCAGCTGAGCTACCGGACCCTCCTTTAAGGTTGCAAAAATAACGCAATTCTCAGAATAAAAAAAATTTATGAATCGCTAATTTATATATCTTTGTAGGATTCGGCTGCCTCGGCTTATTGTTGGCAGAAAATAGGGGTATACAGAATTGTTTTAATTACTGAACATTCTGCCGGAGCATACGTTAATAAAAAAAGTGCACGATTTTAACAATACAACTATCCATTATTCAGGATATTATATTCCTTAACCCGATTCTTAATTCAGCAATATGGACAGAAGAACCTTTATCAAAAAATCATCATTGGCAACAGCCGCTGTAGCAACAGGATTTCATTCACCGTTGTTTGCACAGGATACCTCTAATTTAAAGATCGGACTTATCGGAAGCGGATGGTACGGTATGGTGATCGCTAAAGCGGCACTGCAGGCAGGCGGAGTGGAGATAGCTGCTATCTGTGACGTGGATACTGCCCATCTGAAAAATAGTGCAACCGAACTGGAAACATTACAGGGAGTAAAACCAAAGGAGTTTAAGGATTATTATGAGTTGCTAAATCTGCCGGAGTTGGATGCAATATTAATAGGAACACCTCCTCATTGGCATGCCCTGCAATTCATAGAAACCTGCAAGAAAGGACTACCTATCTACTGTGAAAAACCGCTGGCGTACGATGTGGATGAAGGGAAAGCCATGATAGAAGCGGCACGGAAGGCCGGTAATATTGTGCAGATCGGTTTTCAACGTCGTCAGAGTAAAGCATTCCAAAAAGCCAGAGAACTCATCCAAACCGGAGAGATAGGCAGAGTGCGACAGATAGGTGCACAAATACATTACAACCCGGGCAATGCAGATACCACTGTGCAGGATCCACCCTCTTCACTGGACTGGGACGCATGGTGCGGTCCTGCCCCAAAACTCCCCTACAGTCCATCCATCGGGCACGGAAGTTGGAGGCTGGAGAAAGAATACGGCAATGGTCACCTGGTTGACTGGGGTATCCATCATATAGATATTATCCGTACCATTATGGATTTCAAAATGCCTGAATCGATCCATGCTACCGGAAGCCTCAACGTGCTGAAAGGAAGAATAACTACACCCGATACCCTTTTGGCAACCATGCATTTCAAAGATTGCCCGGTTGTCTGGCAACACAGGCTTTGGGGTACCGGAGACCTGAATCCTCAATTCAATAACGGCATATTTTTCTATGGAGAGAAAGCAACCCTTTTTGCTGCTGACAATAAACTGATACTGACACCTGCGGGAAGAGACCGGGAACAGCAGGTAATGGATATCGATACACCCGATATGCAGGAAAAACATCTGTCCGAATTTATCCATGCAGTAAGGGCAAAAGATAAAAATCTGGTAAGCTGTAAAGTTGAGGATGCCTTCCAATCGACTGCTGCAGTCCAGTTAGCGATGATCTCGTATGAAACGGCCAGTGAAGTAAAATGGGATGCTACCGGAAATACAATTTCGGGGAATGACAACGCCAGAAAATTATCGGCACGTTCATACCGTCAAGGATATATAAGGCCGACATACTGATAAACAAACTTTCTTACAGATATCCATTTAATCTACCAGACAAGCATGTCGACACTCTTTTTAATCTTTGCCATCCTATCGGCAGTAGCCATTCTTCTGTTCATGGTCTTGAAACTCAAGATCAGTGCATTTATTGCATTGCTGATCACCTCCATTTATGTAGGGATTGTTTCGGGAATGCCGCTGAACGACATTACCCAATCCATTCAGGAAGGGATGGCAGGGACACTTGGCTTTGTAGCAACAGTAGTCGGATTGGGAGCAATCTTCGGGCAGATGCTCGAAAGTTCGGGAGGAGCTGAGTCCCTGGCAGATTATTTGGTAAGAAAGTTTGGAAAAGAGAGAGCCCCATGGGCAATGGTTACGACCGGTTTTATTGTCGCTATTCCTGTCTTCTTCGACGTGGGGTTTATCATTCTGGTCCCTATTGTGTATGCCCTATCGCGCGACACCAAACGTTCGCTGCTCTATTACGCCATACCTTTGCTGGCCGGTCTGGCGGTCACCCATAGTTTCATTCCTCCCACCCCCGGACCGGTAGCAGTGGCTGATATTATCAACGCCCAATTGGGATGGGTTATTCTGATGGGATTTATTCTGGGAATTCCCACAGCTATTATTGCAGGACCTGTCTTCGGAAAATATATCTCCCAAAAGATACACCTGATGCCTCCTTATAGTGATGATGATACTCCCAGGGAGTTCGATACAAAGTCGTATCCCTCATTCCGGTTAATTGCGATTATCATCTCTATCCCACTCCTACTTATACTCCTCAATACATTTACTACTGTAGCGGTTTCGAAAGAAATTGTGAGAAAATCGGTCTTCACCGACGTACTGGAATTTATCGGACATCCTTTTTCTGCACTGATCATTGCCACCCTTATTGCTACCTATTTCTTGTGCATAAAAAGAGGGATGGACAAGCAGAAAATTCTCGACTTAAGTACAAAAGCATTGGGGCCTGCGGGAATTATCATCCTGATTACCGGTGCTGGTGGTGTATTGAAACAAGTATTGGTAGATAGCGGTATCGGACAGGTTATGGCAGAATCGATGTCCAACTCGCCTTTGCCGCCCATCCTGCTGGCATGGCTCATCGCAGCCGTAGTACGGGTAACACAGGGTTCAGCTACCGTAGCAATGATCACTGCAGCAAGTATAATCGCTCCTATTATCAGTGAATTCGGATTGAACGATCCTCAACGCGCCCTGGTGGTAATTGCCATTGCCTCAGGTGCCACCTTGCTGTCGCACGTCAACGACAGCGGATTCTGGCTGGTCGGTAAATACCTGGGTATGAATGAAAAGCAAACACTGCAGAGCTGGACTGTAATGGAAAGTATCATTGCTTTTTGCGGATTGATATTTACGCTGACAGCCAGTTTATTTTTTTAGAGAAAACCTCACCTTTTATTTGGATTGTGACCCGGAAAGTGGAGCGAAGATAAATTGAAAGCACAAAAAAAGCGACCGAAGCCGCTTTTTCTATATTAAGTACAGATATTACAAGATACCCTGGCTCATCATCGCTTTGGCTACTTTCATAAAACCGGCGATATTGGCGCCTTTTACGTAGTTAATGTAACCGTCGCTCTCTTTACCGTATTTCACACAATTTTCGTGGATATTGGCCATGATCCATTTCAGTTTTTCATCGACTTGTTCTGCCGACCAACTATAGCGTTCTGAGTTTTGTGTCATTTCCAATCCCGACACCGACACTCCACCGGCATTTGCTGCCTTACCAGGGGCATACAATATTTTATTCGACTGGAAAACCGCGATAGCTTCAGGAGTGCTCGGCATATTCGCTCCTTCGGAAACAGCGATCACACCGTTCTTTACAAGCGCTTCGGCATCCGCCTGGTCGATCTCGTTCTGGGTAGCCGAAGGTAGTGCGATATCCCCTTTTTCTCCCCACGGACGTGCTCCGGGAACATATTTGCATCCATATTCTTCCGCATATTCGCGGATGCGTCCCCGATAGAGATTCTTCAGTTCCATCACAAATTCCAGTTTCTCTTTCGTGATGCCATCGGGATCATAGATATAACCGTCGGAATCGGACAAGGTGACGGGAATAGCTCCTAATTCCAACAGTTTCTCGCAGGTATATTGAGCTACGTTTCCCGATCCGGAAACCAAACATTTTTTTCCCTTGATATCGATATTCTGGGTTTTCAGCATCTCCAGCAGGAAATAGACATTACCGTAGCCGGTAGCTTCGGGACGAATGAGCGAACCGCCAAATTCACGCCCTTTTCCGGTGAATGTGCCGGTGAATTCTTCGGCCAACTTCTTGTACTTACCAAACATATAACCCACTTCACGGCCACCTACGCCGATATCGCCGGCAGGTACATCAGTATTGGGACCGATCACGCGCCATAGGCCCTCCACAAAGGCCTGGCAGAAACGCATCACTTCCCCGTCGGACTTGCCGCGTGGTGAAAAGTCGGAACCACCTTTGGCACCACCCATCGGCAATGTAGTAAGTGCATTCTTGAATGTCTGTTCAAAAGCAAGGAATTTCAAAATAGAAGGCGACACCGAAGCGTGAAAGCGAATTCCCCCTTTATACGGCCCAATGGCATTGTTATGCTGTACCCGGTAACCCATGTTAGTCTGTACATTACCCTTATCATCGACCCATGTAACACGGAAAGAATGAATCTTATCGGGGATAACCAACCGCTCGATCAGGTTTGCTTTTTCAAACTCGGGATGCTCGTTGTACACATCCTCAATGGATTCCACTACTTCTTCCACAGCCTGGTGATATTCCGGCTCGTTGGGAAAACGCCTTTTTAGAAGACCTAAAACTTCTGAAGATTTCATACGTCAATATTAATTTTTTTACACTAAGGTCGTATGGAACTCGCATACTATCATGTTCTTGTGGAAAAACGTTCTCCTGCTCGTTTCATACGATTATTTTATTGTTTTCACTTTGGTGTATGGAACTCGCATACTATAATGTTCTTGTGTAAGAATGATCCTCCTGCTCGTTTCATACGTCAATATTAATTTTTTACACTAAGGTCGTATGGAAAGCCCTCCGGTACATTGAGATAAACCGGGCAAGCCTCACAATAATCACGATCCCGGTTCTAATCAATTAGAGTCCGGTTTCCTGAAAAAACCTCACAACTAAATACTGTTATTAAATAAGCACTTTGAAATGCAAAGGTAGAAATAAATTTCTAAAACAAAAATATTTCATGTTTTTTTATTAAATCTGTTAGTAAAACAGCTATTTTTTTAGATTTCTGTAAACAGGAATAAAAACAATTACCCCCGACATCAGGATGGAGATAACAGTGAACGGGGTTATTGTTGCATATAAAAGGATATAGACAACCAGTACAATCCAAAGGATAATGATAAATGCAATCTGTGTTTGAGAGAGTTTCTTTCTTGCCATATTTTTAGAAATAGTTCTCACAAAGTTAAGAACTCATACAACTCAGGCAAAACATTCTAGTTTAAAATTCAGGATATACCTGTTAATTAGTATGTAAACTTTTTGACACATTTTTTTAGAAAAAACCATCAAAAAGATACTATTATTATACTATTTAGATCATTAATATAGAATATCAAATAATCTATCATCTTTTTTCTTTGATATTTCGAAAAGATAATGCATTTTTGCACCTTTGCAGTTTATTTTTTCATCATCTTCCATTAAAAAATTAATCATATATGTGTGGAATAGTCGGATATATCGGGAACAGACAGGCTTACCCCATTTTAATAAAAGGGCTCCACAGGCTCGAGTATCGTGGATATGACAGCGCCGGAATCGCGTTGATCGATAATGAACACCTCAAAGTGTACAAAGCAAAAGGAAAAGTAGACGAATTGGAGCAATTCGCACAACAAAAAGATATCGCAGGAACGATCGGAATCGCGCATACCCGCTGGGCAACCCACGGGGAGCCGAATCATAATAATGCGCACCCTCATTATTCACAATCGGAAGAAATCGCCATCATTCATAACGGGATCATTGAAAACTATACGGTTCTGAAAGAAGGGTTAATGAAAGAGGGATATACATTCCAGAGCGAAACCGATACAGAGGTATTGGTGCAGTTGATAGAATATATGAAGAAAACAAATGCCACCGATCTGCCCACTGCGGTACAGCTGGCATTGAGTCAGGTTGTCGGAGCCTATGCCATTGCCGTTCTCGACAAACACCATCCGGACCTGATCGTGGCAGCCAGAAAGGGTAGCCCTTTGGTGATAGGCATAGGAGAAGATGAATATTTTATCGGTTCCGATGCAACGCCCATCATTGAATATACTAACAAGGTCACCTATATAGGTGAGGAAGAAATTGTCACCATAAAACGGAACGAACCGCTTAAGATAAAGACAATAGGTAATATCGATAAAACTCCGCAGATCCAGCAACTCGAGCTGACCCTCAGTCAACTAGAGAAAGGAGGATACCCCCATTTCATGTTGAAAGAGATATTTGAGCAACCTCACTCCCTGAGTGATTGTATGCGGGGCAGGGTGAATGTCGACAAGGATAATATTACTTTGGCCGGTTTCATCGACAACAGAGAGAAATTTCTGAATGCCAAACGGATTATTATTACTGCCTGCGGTACTTCCTGGCATGCTGCACAGATCGGCATGTACGCAATCGAAGAATATGCCCGGATTCCGGTCGAAGTGGAGTATTCATCTGAATTCCGCTACCGGAAGCCGGTAATCCACAAAAATGATATTGTGATCGCCATCTCACAATCGGGGGAAACTGCCGATACATTGGCAGCGGTAGAACTTGCCAAACAGCACGGAGCATTTATTTTCGGTATTTGTAACGTAGTAGGCTCATCTATTCCGAGAAATACACATTCAGGGTGTTATACCCATGTAGGCCCCGAAATCGGTGTAGCCTCTACAAAAGCCTTCACGGCACAGGTGACCGTCCTCACCATGCTGGCTATCCTTATCGGAAAGGAGAACGGAACAATTTCACACGATGAATACCTGAAACTGATCCGGGAATTAAGCCTGATACCGGACAAGGTAAGTGAAGTATTGAAGAAGAATGACCAGATTGCCGAACTGGCAAAAACGTTTACCTATGCGAGCAACTGTATTTATCTGGGCCGAGGGTACAATTTTCCGATAGCATTGGAGGGAGCTCTGAAACTAAAAGAGATCTCCTATATACATGCCGAGGGTTATCCTGCTGCCGAAATGAAACATGGCCCTATAGCACTTATCAGCAATGAAATGCCGGTTATAGCCATTGCTACCCAATCCGAAACTTACGGGAAAGTGTTGAGCAATATTCAGGAAATAAAAGCCCGTAAAGGAAGGATCATTTCGATAGTCACCGAGGGGGATAATATAATAAAGAATCTTTCATCACATAGCATAGAGGTACCTGCAACCATGCCCTGCTTAGCCCCTCTGCTTTCGGTTATTCCCCTTCAATTGTTGGCCTACCATATTGCGGTGGTAAAAGGATGCGATGTGGATCAGCCTCGAAACCTGGCAAAGTCAGTGACGGTTGAATAAGCAAATACCGGATTGTTTTGGCTGTAACAAAAACTTAACTATAACTTAATCAAAACGTAACGCCCCATATGGTGTTATCTCGCTATTTTTGTGTGGTTTTATAGATTAAGTTGACAAAAAACATCCATTATGAGATCTGTATTAATACTCGGTTGCTCTCTATTGATTTCGGTGTCTGCTTTTGCTTTCACTGACAATAACAGCGAAAAGAAAAGTAAAGAGTTCACAGCGGTAGACCGTGTGGAAAATGTGAAAGCGTTACAACTGACCGGCTCAGTTGTAGACGATAAGAACAAAGAGACGCTTGCCGGTGCGACTATTATTG
Source organism: Proteiniphilum sp. (assembly GCF_034331125.1). Classification (NCBI taxonomy): domain Bacteria; kingdom Pseudomonadati; phylum Bacteroidota; class Bacteroidia; order Bacteroidales; family Dysgonomonadaceae; genus Proteiniphilum; species Proteiniphilum sp. The sequence continues at coordinate 134,507 of NZ_JAXQGC010000011.1, read as the reverse complement.
TGGACGGAAAGAAATATTATTCCGACCTTGAGGGTCAATTTACCATCTCAGATGTAAATCCCGGCAAATATGAACTAACGGTTGAATTGATTTCTTACGAACCCTATACAACTGAAATCGACCTTACAAAAAATCAAAACCTTAACGTTAGTTTACTGCAAAAATGAATAACAGGTAAAAAAGTAAAGAGAGGTAGGGTTTTCAGATTCTATCTCTCTTTTTTTATCTGAAAACTCAATCCAGATACTACCCATGAATATTACTAAACAGAATTCGCGAGGTAATTATCATTCTGCGAAATTATACATTTAAAACCAAAGCCTTTAAATATCAAGAGGAACCTTACCTATCAACGACGTGCTTTTTCTTTCTGATACCGACTTGGCGTATTGTGCCTTGAAGTTACGGTGGGACTTCATCAGGTTACTTGATTGCAGTGTGATGATTTTCGATTCATTGACCAGATTCAGGAAAAGGATGCTGCTCCTGGTAGTCGACTCTCCTGCTTTCACCCGTTTAATCTGACGTTTGGTTAATTTGGGATTCAAATCCAGGATAGTTTCCCGCATATTCACTATCTGACTAAATTGGCTGTAATCACCTGATTTTTCCATTTTTTCGTACTCTGTAAACGCTTCAGAAAGAATTTTATAAATGACCTTCAGGTCTTCAATCTGCTCTTTTGAGAATGCGGTGTGATTATTGTCGATATACTGGAATGTATTCTCTGTTACTGCTTTCAATGATTTGGTAATCTCATAGGAGTAGTCTACCAACTGCACATATTCCTGTTCAAGATCCAATGCATTGAGTTGTATGCTTTCCAGCGTGGGTACCACCTCATAATCCCGTTTATCCTTGAATCTTTCATACAACTCATAGGCTTCACCCATCGCCTTCTTTACAAGCTTTCTATCCTCATCTTTCAATCCTTCTACTATACGTTTATAGATCGAAAGCGTTTTTTCCAGCATCAGGTGCACGTCATTATTACAGGATGCAACCAGTTGTTGTTCGCTGGAAAGGATTTGTTGTTGCTGCTGTTCTTTGGATTTCAGTTTAGAGTGTAATCTACCCGATTTAAACAGGATAAAGATAACCAGGAACACCATGACAGCGAGGGCGATCTTACCACCCCACATCAGGAATAACCCCACGATCATGGAGGCAGTGAAAGCTACCAATGCTGTCAGTAGCCAACCCGCTACCACCGTAAGAACCCCGTTAATCCGGTACACGGCGCTTTCCCGTCCCCAGGCCCGGTCGGCCAGGGAGCTTCCCATTGCCACCATAAAAGTAACATAAGTGGTGGACAAAGGTAATTTCAACGATGTCCCGAGCGAGATCAACAAAGCCGCAATAGTAAGATTGACGGATGCCCGTATCAAATCGAAAGAGGCTTTGTTTTCCAGTTCTACCGGTTCGAATCGTTTATTAATGAAATTTTTTGATGATGCAGGTATTATCTTACTGATCGATTTACTAAAATTGAGGCTGCTCCTTACCATGTGACGTGAAAGAGGTGATGAGGAGAATCGCTCCACTCCGTCTCCTTTCCGGGCAAGATTTACTTCCGTTTCGGTGACTGCCCGGGATTTTTTGGAAAACCAAAGTGCCAACACCATGATCACTCCGGCAACCAGCAACCACCAGATATTGGCGACGACCGGTTCTGACAACCGACCCATATGGAGTTGATTGATATCACCTCCTGAAGCAGTCACTTCCCGCGCTATCTGGAATGAATCGTAGCCGGCCATGGATACACCGATAAAATTCACCAGGTCGTTCCCGGCAAATGCCTTCGCCAATGCAGCGGTTCCGGTCAGCACAATTACTTTCAGTATCTTTACGCGGAAAAGATGTTGAAGTATCCCCATGAATAACGTCCATCCTATAAAAGTATACAGAAGGGCAGTTCCCATATTATGTTCCAGATAATCGAGCATACCATGGCTTACCAGCACGCTTCCTTTTAATCCCTTAAAAATGGCAAAGTAGGTAATCGCTGTAAGCGCAATACCTCCCCAGATGGCGCCCAGGTATTTGAACGGCTTGACATAATTGAAAGAAAATATTAACCGGGAGACATACATAATGGCACTACCTGCTACAAATGCAATAGCGATAGAAATAAATATACCACCGATAATAGCTAAGGCTTTCCCGCTGTTAAGGAATTCGCCAATGTGTTCGCCCGATCCTGAAGTCCAGACGGAGAACAGGGCAACCGCCACTGCTGCGCCAAGTAGTTCGAATACCAAAGAAACAGTAGTAGAAGTAGGTAATCCAAACGTATTGAACAGGTCAAGCAGAATAACATCCGTAAGCATCACTGCCAGGAACAGGATCATAATAGCCGGGAATGTGAATTTCTCCGGATAAAATACCCCACTTCGGGCGATCTCCATCATCCCGCTGGAGAACATCGTCCCGATCATCACTCCTATGGAGGCGACCGTGAGGATCACCCAAAGGGGTGCTACTTTTGATCCGATACTCGAATTGAGAAAGTTGACCGCATCGTTTGCCACACCTACGATGAGGTCGAGTGCTGCCAGGCCTAGAAGAATAATTACAATGATTAAATAATAGGGTCCATTTAGTGCCGAATTATTTTGGGCACAAAGGTCTCTTATAAATGTTACAAATTGGTTACGATCCTGTTACAATATTATTAAGATTACAGCGATAATTCGAAACTGTATCTCCAATTTATTTTCATTATGTAAATCTTATCAATATCTTTTCTCATCTGTCAACTCTCCTTTATCATTCCACATTTTCCAGATCCCGGTCTTTTTACCGTCATAGTAGTTCATTTCATACCGTTGTGTTCCCAATTCATCCCAGATCCGCCATGTCCCATGCTTTTGTCCGTTCCTGTATTCAGCTTCGGAGATCAGCTGCCCCGATAAGTCATAATTCCTCCACAGACCATGTAGTTTCCCATTTTTATAGGAACGCACCTCTTTGGGCTTCCGGTTTTCGAAATAGACAATATAAGGACCTTCCGGCAGACCGTTTTTTATCTGCATTTCCAGCTTGATCGTATTATTCTCGTAATACTCCCGGTAATCTCCTGAATAGAGTTCCGTTTGCGCCCTGTCCCGATAATAAACTCCCCCCGATTGGTATAACTGCGGTGTGTCCTGCGGTTTCTGTGCCGGCAGAACCACAATCATACAAAAACCGGCCAGGAATAGCCATATTTTATTCTTCATAAGTCAATATTTATTTTTTATACTAAGGTCATGTGGAACATTGTAGAAACAAGATTTTTATAATAGTAAAAAACACCTTGATTTACACCAAGGTATTTTTTACTTCTGAATAGCATATTATTTTTAAAACTGATATCCTGTCCAGGAAAAGATATCGGTAGGACAACCGGCGTTACCCGTTTCCACAGTTATATTGGCTGTTCCGTTCTTCTCTACGCCACTCAATGCGGTTGTCAATGAGTTGGTAATATTGATTACAGAAGTAGGATCACCTGCTCCTTTTCCGTCAGTCATGTCGACAAGGTCTTTTGCTTGCCCCTGTCCTTTTACCAAAGCATTTTCGATAGTGGCTTTTGCTCCGCGACGAATCTTCAACACGTCGTGCATATAATATCCTTCGTCAGTGTTGGCAGCAAGACGCAGGTCAATAGTCATATTTTTGATCGTGAAGTTGGACTGGCCCTGCTGATCCGGGTTGTTTCCATCCAGGTTACCGTCGGCTTCTACTCCACGGGGATCTTCTTCAGAGCTGACATATCCGGCTTCCCAGATACCATAAGCATTTTCCAGTGTTCCGTTATAACCTTGTGTAAAGTCGAACATATCATCATCGGAATTTACCACCAGCAGGTTCTTTACATTCACAGAACCGCCGAAAAATTCGATACCGTCATCGGCTCCATCGGGAATATACACGTTCTCGATTTTAGTACCGTTACCCACACCGTTAAGAGTAAGTCCGTTGTGTTCCACATCAGCGCTTGAACGGGCTCCGGTATAGGCAAGTATCAAATAGGTGATAGATCCTGAATTGTCGGCAGCATTGGTTCCACCATAGGTATAAGCGTTATTGATTTCAGTCTTACCGGTCTCACCACCCGAAAGAGGCGCTCTCCCGTTGATGATCAATCCGCCCCAGTGTCCCTGTGCTGCATTCTCGATATCGGCAGTCATGGTGACAGGAGCGTCAGCAGTACCGTTCACATTGATCTTCCCTCCCTGTAATACCAGTATATAGCTTCCGAATCCTTTCTGTGCTTTAATAGTAGTTCCTGCAGGAATATTCAAAGTAGCACCATCTTCCACGATCAGCGGACCGGTCAACAGATATTCCACGGAGGCATCGAGTGTTCTTGTATCCTGAATTGATCCGGATAGTTTATTGTCATCAACAGGCCCATTATCCGGATCATCATTATCATCGCAGGAAGTCAACACAACCGGTGTCAACATCGCGGTAAACATCAAAAAACTAAAAAAAATCTTTTTCATCTTGTTAATCAATTAGTAAATAAATAATATAATAAAATATGCTGTAATTAAAATTGATAACTCACACCTAAACTGATATTCTGTCCTTTCCTGAATTCATTGAGTATCACATTTTCATTCGCCGTACTGCTTTCCCTCGACAACCTGTAAGAAGCATTCAATAGATTGGATGCCCTGAGTTTTAAAGAAAACTGTTTATTAAAGTTGTAGGATGAGGCAAAGTCGAGCGTGGGAACTCCCTCTTCGATAATATCATTGAAACCTCTTGCTCCGATTGTATGGATCCGGTCACTGAAATAGTTGAAAATAAGGGAAGCCACAAAACTCTTTTCTTTCTTTGTATAGTTATAAGAGAGATCGAAATTGGCAAGGAATGGCGAGGCACCTTCTAACCCTGTATTTCTGGGATCCGTATTGAGTACCTCCAATCGGAGGTTGGTGTAGATATAAGAAGCATTTAATCCGGCAGAGAGTCTGTTCATCTGCTCCCGCTCACTATTGAACCGATTAAAGATGTTCTTCCGAAGTTCCAGTTCTACACCTCCCACCAGTGCATGGTCGCTTATATTGTCGTAGGTAAGCAGCCCGGCAGAGTTTCCCTGGTCTACCCGTCCGATCGGATTAACAATATATTTATAGAAACCTGTAACAGATAACAATTCGCCGGGATTCATATAAAAATCCCATTTCAGATCTACATTATAGTTATCCGAAGGTTTCAGATCAGGATTACCCTGGTCGGCAAACGAAATATTCACATATTGGTAGGGAGAGATCTCCTTCGATTGCGGCAGGGTGTATGTTTTGCTCGCACCGAAACGTACACTGTTTTTGTCGTTCAGGTCATATTTTAAATTGAGGCTTGGCAGGAAATAATTCTTTTTGATGGCCTCTTTACCGGGGGCAACATGTGTAACATGATGCTCTACGGTCAAATCCACCCTGTCCATACGTAATCCTATGTTACCGGTTAGCACTTTTGAGAGCGGATAGGATGCTTCGGCAAAGGCGGAATGGATCTGTTTCGTCACGTGATATGAATTCGGATCACCGACTGTCATCGTTAACTGCCCGTTAGCCAGGTTTTGCTCGAACAGCTGATCCATATCCAGATTTTCAATAGATAAACTTGGCATACCCAACGGACTGAAATTATATTCTATTGCTTCGAATTTGTCATCCACAAAACGTCCGCTATAGCCGATTTTCAATTGTGAATTATCTGTTCCTAAGCGGTTTTTGAGTTTAAAAGTAAGTGCGGCTTTTGCATTCAGATCATTGTTCTTCAGTTCGGAAAAGAAACGTTTGTTCCTGTTGCTTCTGGTCAGATCATACAAATTATCCTCTTTTAAAGAGAAATAATTTTCCCTTCGGTCAGGCTCCAACCCTTTTATTGTATTGTAAGAAATACCCACATCAAGTTTTAGTGAATTAGTCAGTTTCCAGTCAGACAATAACTGATTGACAAACAATAGATTGTCATTGGTTTGTTGCCTTCTTGAAAAGCCCATATAGGTAGGGCTTCCCTGATGACGTTCCGAATTGTACCCGCTGTATTCACCTACATATTGATCATTGGCATGAACCAGCATAAAATTATATTGTAGATTGTGTTTGCGGTTGAGACCGAGAAGTGCGTTTGCAAGAACCAGTTGATTGGTGTTTTGCGAAAATTTATCTCCGGTCTGATCCTGCCAGATGGTTCCGTCGGTCGTCGTATTACGAACAATCTCTTCGGTATAGGAATAATCTGTACTATGAGAAGCTACTACAAAGAATGATAATGGATTGTTGTTTTCACCCAACCGGAATGATTTGCCGCCGGAAATACCATAACTATGGTTCAACGGCATTGAGACCTCTTTCGGATTAAGGCTATTAGGAAAATTATACTGGTTATCGGAAGGTCGACTGGTATTGGCAAAACCAAAATAGCCGGAACCGTCCTGTCGTAAAAAATCACTACCTGCTGCAGCACTGTTCACACCACCGGAAAGATCCAGCGACAAAGCACGGTCGCCTACCAACTCTTTTGAAATGATATTAATGCTGGCACCACCCACATCGGAGTAGTCGCTGCTGCTGAATACCTTATTTACACTTATATTTTGAATAATATCGGTTCCGAAAAACTCAAGCGCAATATTCTTGTATTGCGGATCTTCCGATGGAATAGCAAAACCATTGAGCAAAGTCACATTATAGCGGTCTCCCAATCCCCGGACAAACACATTTTTAACTCCTTCCTGACGGGAAATACCGGATACCTGGGCGACTGCCGCCTGCGCATCACCGATTCCCTTTCTCGACAGTTCCCGCGCACCGACGGCCTGCGTGGCAAGCAGTGCCTGCCGTTGTTCCATCAACAGGATATTTTCACTCTCGCGGTTTGCCCGTGCTACAACCTCCACTTCCTGCAGGCTGATATCATCTGAATTCAACAAAAAATCGACTGTGATTTCATTATTTTCTCCAACGACAACACCGGTTTTTGTCTCACTCTGATAGGCAACATACGATGCGATAAGCGTGTAACTGCCTGCATCCACATTATGGATGATATAATTTCCGTCTAAATCGGCAGCAGCGCCGTTGGTAGTTCCTTCTATCAGTACCGATGCACCTATAAGCGGCTCATTGGTTTGGGCGTCCAGGATTTTTCCTTTGATAGTGCCTGTCTGGGAATAAGCGTATACCGGAAAGGCAAGAAAAAATAATAAGACGGACAATTTTGACAAATCAAATCTATATCTCACAAATTACTCCTTACGTTAGATTTTCGGCACAAAGGTCACTTATAAATGTTACAGATCGATTACGGTTCAGTTACATTGTTATTAAGATTTAAGGGATGATATAAAACAAAATAGGGTAAATCACATCGTGAAATACCCCTACACAAGAAAATTCCGTTCTCCGGTTTATCTCTTCCGGTTATCTTTTCTGCTTATGTTTTTTCTTTTTCTTCCCTTCGAAAGATTCAAAGAATTGCTTCTTCTCCTTTTGTGGTCTGTTTTCATCCCGAGAGACTTCAACAACCAGTCTCCTGTCTTCGATATACATCCCCTTGAAGGCTTTTACCACTTTCGGGGCAAGTTCTTCCGGTATTTCGAAAAAGGAGAAATTCTTCATCAGGTCGATCCTGCCTACCGGCACTTTACCTTTTACATGTTCATTGATAAAACCCATCAGTGTAGCAGGATTCACTCCATCCATTTTCCCTATATTGATAAACAGGCGTGCATACCCTTTCTCAGGCTGGACTACTCCGTTGTGCTGGCGTCTGCCCCCTCTCTCCGAACGTGCATCCTCTCTCCTGCCCTTCGATGATCTCTCTTCCGGTTCATAGATCTCCTCCGCCTGACGGTAATATTCAATCAGACGATTGAATTCAAGCGATACCACCCGTTTGATGATATCCTCTTTTTCAAGCCACTCCAATTTACGGAAAATAGAGGGTAACAACCGGTCGATCTCCTCTTCGTTGACCTTTACTTTCTCAATCTTATCCACAAAATTGAACAATTGTTTTTCACAGATAAGATCTCCTTTGGGGATAGTCCGTTTTTCAAATTGTTTATTGATCAGTTTTTCGATCTGCGCGATCTTTCCTTTTTCTTTTATATGGATAATGGAAATAGAGGTTCCCGTCTTCCCGGCACGACCGGTTCTGCCGCTACGGTGAGTATATACTTCATAATCGTCGGGTAACCCGAAGTTAATGATATGGGTTACATCATCCACATCCAATCCCCGTGCAGCCACGTCGGTAGCAACCAGTATCTGAAGATTATGGTTCCTGTACTTAGTCATCACATAGTCCCGTTGTACCTGCGACAGGTCGCCATGCAATGAATCGGCATCATATCCGTCCTGCATGAGTTTGTCGGCAATCTCCTGGGTCTCTTTTCTGGTGCGGCAAAAAACAATTCCGTATATATTGGGATAATAATCCACAATCCTTTTCAACGCCAGATATTTATCTTTGGCATGCACCATATAATAGAGATGCCTCACGTTTTGGGCGCCTTCATTTTTTCTGCCGATGGTGATCTCAACCGGATCACTCATATATTTACGGGTGATCTTCTCGATCTCCTTCGGCATTGTAGCCGAGAAGAGCAGCATAGAACGACTTTCAGGCACACTCGAAAGGATCTCATCAATACTTTCCGAAAAGCCCATGTTCAACATCTCGTCGGCTTCATCCAGTACAATAGTATGTACATGTTTCAACGAAACCGTTTTTCGGTTAATCAGGTCGATAAGCCGGCCGGGGGTTGCCACGATGATGTGAACCCCTCTCTTTAATGTCCGTATCTGGCTTTCGATACTCGATCCGCCATATACAGGAAGTATTTTCAAATCTTCCACATAGGTGGAAAAATCGGTAAGGTCTCCTGCTATTTGCAGGCATAACTCCCTGGTAGGGCAAAGGATTACCGTTTGCGGTGATAACAGTGAAAGATCTGTTTTCTGAATGACAGGAATGCCGAATGCAGCCGTCTTGCCCGTACCGGTCTGTGCCAGGGCAATAATGTCTCTCTTATGGGAAAGCAATTGTGGGATCACTTCCGCCTGTACCGGCATAGGATTTTCAAATCCCAATTCCGTAATAGCCTGCCGGATCTCCGGAATAACTCCCAATTCTTCAAATGTACTCATTTTTATAAATAGTTTTAATGTGATGGGTATTGATGCTTCTCTTTACCCCATAACCACACCATGAAAGAAGAGAGAAAATTCAATGACAACCTTTTATGATTTTTATTAAGGATGATAGATAACCCGATGCTCCAAAAAAGCCGGTTAAAAAATTATCCTGTTTTTTAATCGGGCGCAAAGGTATGAAAATAAATTGAATAACTGGGTAGAATGAATAAATAAATATTAGAATTGGTAAAGCAGGTATTTCCTCAATAGATTTTTCTTTCCCGAGGTAACCCGAAGTTCTTTTTCGAGATAATTATCTACAGAACCATATTTTTGTTTGATATGGTCGATAACATAGTTCAGGTAGACCCTATTGACAGAAAGCATAGCGGTAACGGCTTCCTGCAGCGGTTCGGGAAGATTTTGTGCATCAATTTTTGCTTTTGCAGGATCAATCTCCCTGTTCGAAATCATATAATCGTCCTCTAATGTACTGTGAGGTACGCCCAAAGCATGAAGAATAAAATAAGAAGCTAATCCCACACCATCTTTGCCTAATGATTCGGTAAGAAGAATAGGATAATTACTGTCATTAGTCAGTATATCGAACATTTCACCAAATTGCTCCTTGTGATTCTCAACGATATCCACATACGATTCCTGTACATAACGAATAGCATCGCTTCTGTCGAACTGTTCATCCCTCAATTGTTCATCTAATTTTTCGGCATCCATCGGACTCAGTGGTAATGATATTTTCCGGATAGAGGGATGAAGAAGTAGCGGATATTTTTTTGCAGTCCTTTCAGATCTGAAATCAATGACCGTTTTAATATTCAACCTGCGTATTCTCTCCTGATCATATAGAGTGGCATCGCTTAAATTGGCTGATCTGTATATTTCTCCCCATTTTATCTGACGGTTATCCGCAGTGAAATATCCACCTATATCCCTGAAATTTTTAATATTATTCATTTCTATGATTCTATTCGCGACCACACCCGAATAGACACCGGCAGTACGAAGTATAAAATATTCCCTTAATCCCGAACCGGTAGGACTTACTCTTAGTACCTGATCGGTAATTTTCTTAGAGGTAAGGGGTGTAAAACTGGTAAGAGAGCTATCTGTAAGAGAAGAATAAATATCTATGTCTCCCTCCTGGTCAGGGCTTACTTCCCATTTCAATAAAAAATCCCCTTCCCTGTCTTTTTCTACGACAGAAGTAATTTTTACTGTTGACATACATGAATACCCTGAAATTAACAGTAAAAAAAGATATGATATGGAATACAGTTTTTTCACCTCTCCTTCTACAAATACTATAAACAAAACAAATATAGTGAAAGCCGGGAGACAAGCTAAGCTTGCTTAAGCTTGTCCGAGGCGCATCCTATATTATACAAATATACAAAAAACTTTATTCCAAAATAAAAACAATGGATATTGATTAACAATATATAATTATTCGTTTTCCTTTTTAATACTCAATGGTTCAGTAGTTATTCGATAGATATTCAGTGATTAAACGTGAGTGGAGCGAATGAATATCCCGTAAAGCAGGAAACAACTAGAGTGAAGCGAACGAAGAGAATGAACTGTTGATAACTTGTGGAATGGATGTAAATAGAAATTGATAAAATAATTTGCAAAAGAGAAAAAACCGATCCTTTGTAAAAAATTTTGACATTGCCTAAGAAAGATATTTTTTTTATAGGAAAGATTTCAGCCACTTTTCAACAGGAAAAGTGTAACATAAAAGAAATAAATTATTAACTTTGCTCTTTGTAAACAGTTTATGATAACATTTGTAATTATCACATCTACAGATAGAAAAAAAATATTTTTTTGTTGATAAGTTATGATAACATAGATACAAAGTTTAATAACATCATTTCTTGCTTTTCTATGTAAAAATCATCAACAGTTTCAACAGGCAATCATCAATATCATATATTTTTTAAATTTAAAACTATATATAATAAATATAAATTCGGTTGAAAAATCTTAGAAGGATCTGGATGCCGGAATAGGAGAAAATAAATAGCCGTATGACAAAAGAAGAACTTGTACAGAATATAGAGTTGCTGAAGAAGGAGAAGAATGCCATTATATTGGCGCACTACTATCAGGAACCGGAAATACAGGATATTGCTGATTTTGTAGGAGACAGTCTTGCATTAGCCCAATGGGCTGCTAAAACTTCGGCAGATATCATCGTATTGTGTGGCGTACACTTTATGGGTGAGACAGCAAAAATATTGAGTCCGGAAAAACGTGTATTTATTCCCGATCTGAATGCCGGTTGTTCGCTAGCTGAAAGTTGTCCGGCCGGACCGTTTGAAGAATTTGTAAATGCCCATCCCGACCATACCGTTATCTCCTATGTGAATACAACAGCAGCTGTAAAAGCGCTTACAGATATCGTGGTGACTTCCACCAATGCCAGGCAGATTGTTGAGTCGCTCCCGGAAGATGAAAAAATAATCTTTGGTCCGGATAAGAATCTGGGTGATTATATCAATAAGCTGACCGGTAGGAATATGCTTTTATGGGATGGAGTGTGTCATGTGCATGCGCAATTTTCCCTTGAAAGAATACTGGAATTGAAAAAGGAATATCCCAATGCTTTGTTACTGGCCCATCCCGAATGTCCTAAATATCTGTTGGAGATAGCTGATCATGTGGGATCTACTTCTTCTATTTTAAAATTTGCTACCAATTCCGAGAATAAACAGTTTATAGTGGCTACAGAAGCAGGAATTCTGCATCAGATGCAGAAAGAAAATCCCGAGAAGGAATTTATTCCTGCTCCTCCCGAAGATTCAACCTGTGCATGTAATGAATGTTTTTACATGAAGATGAATACACTGGAGAAGTTGTATCTGTGTCTGAAAAATGAAAAACCTGAAATTGTCGTGGATGAGGAGGTAAGGGTAAAAGCAGTGAAACCTATTGAGCGTATGCTGGAGATATCGGCACGGTATGGTTTATAAGAAATAGCTTTATCATTTAGGAGTTTGGAAATACTTCAATTTTATGTACTTTTGCACCCACTAAATAAAAGTATAAATTTCAGCTTTGTCTCCAGTCTTGTGTCTTGATTCTTAGCTCTTGTCTTTTGGCGAAGCGGTCTTAAAGTCTTAATAGAATGGCTCTGCAATGTGGTATTGTAGGACTTCCCAATGTGGGGAAATCCACCCTTTTTAATTGTTTGTCGAATGCGAAAGCGCAAGCGGCAAATTTCCCATTCTGCACTATTGAACCCAATGTAGGGGTTATTACTGTTCCCGATGAACGGTTAAATAAGCTGGCAGAATTGATCCATCCCCAAAGGATTGTACCTACTACTGTAGAGATCGTCGATATTGCCGGATTGGTAAAAGGCGCCAGTAAAGGAGAAGGTTTGGGAAATAAATTTCTGGCTAATATCCGTGAGACAGATGCCATATTGCATGTATTGCGTTGTTTTGACGATGAAAATGTGACCCATGTCGATGGCAGTGTGGATCCGGTACGTGATAAAGAGATCATTGATGCCGAGTTGCAGTTGAAAGACCTGGAAACGATTGAAGCCCGTATCAATAAGGTAGAGAAACAGGCTAAAACGGGAGGGGATAAAGATGCCAGGCTTGCTTTCGAAGTTTATTCAAAGATACGGGAAACATTATTACAGGGTGAGTCGGCACGTACAGTCACTTTCGATACAAAAGACGAAAACAGAATTGCCCGCGAACTTTTCCTGTTGACGGCAAAACCTGTATTATATGTATGCAATGTGGATGAAGCGAGTGCTGTAACCGGTAATCAATACGTAGAAGCAGTACGTGAAGCAATAAAAAATGAGAAAGCGGATATATTGGTAGTTGCAGCAAAGATTGAATCCGAAATAGCCGAATTCGATACCTATGAAGAGCGTGAAATGTTCCTGAATGAAATCGGATTGGAAGAATCAGGTGTAAGCCGCTTGATCAAAGCCGCATATAACCTGTTGGATCTACAAACATTCCTGACTGCAGGCGTGCAGGAAGTTCGTGCATGGACTTTTCAGAAAGGATGGAAAGCGCCGCAGTGTGCAGGAGTGATCCATACAGATTTTGAGAAAGGATTTATCCGGGCCGAAGTGATCAAATATGAGGATTTTATTGCTTACGGTTCTGAAAATGCGGTGAAGGAAGCAGGGAAAATGAGTGTGGAAGGAAAGGAATATATTGTGCAGGATGGAGATATTATGCATTTCAGGTTTAATGTTTGACGTCGTCCATAAAACTAATTTTATATCGTTAATATCTTATCTCTTTAAGGTAGCTGAGTATTTCTTTTAAAATACTTTCCCCATCTACCTCTTATCCCATATTTAACAATATTTTTATTTAGAATTGATATAAATAAGCATTGTATAGCATAAATATGTTATAGAACATAAGAAATAATTTTTAATTAATCGATTAACCTTATACTTTTGCGTTAAGTTACGTTATAAATGTCTATAGAGAGTGGAAAAAGTTTCCTTAAAAGTAATAGCAAAAGAGTTAGGAGTATCTGCTGCAACCGTGTCACTTGTTTTGAATGGAAAGAACAAGAACGGCAGGGTAAGTGAGGAAATGTCAAAAAAAATCATAGATAAAGCGGCTGAGTTGCATTATATACCTAATAGCCTGGCCAAAGGTTTGAAAATGGGGCATTCAAAGTCAATCGGATTAATAGTCGCTGATATTTCGAATGTATTTTTTGGCACGTTGGCTCTCCATATTCAGAATTACGCTGAGAAAGAAGGATACACAGTGATTATTGGTAATACCAATGAAAAATTGAAGGAGATGGAAAAGATAATTACTTTTCTTAATTCCAGGCAGGTGGATGGTTTAATTATCACTCCTGCAGAAGGAAGTGAAGTTTTGATAGAATCGGTTTTAAAAGGTAAGAAACCGTTGGTTTTGGTAGACAGGGGCTTTCCGGATTTAAACGTTCCTTCTGTACTGATCAACAATTATGAAATATGTTATCGTTCCACAAAGCAGTTGATTGACCAGGGATTTAAAAATCCGGCATTCATTACTTACAGACAGGATCAGTTTCATACCAACGAACGAAAACGGGGATTCATAGAGGCAATGAAAGATGCAGGACTTTTTACTCCGGATCATGTGAAGGAAGTAAGTTATCAATATTTGAATGAAGATATGGATAAGGCTATTTCACAATTATTGAAATGTGAAAAACAAGTAGATGCCATTTTCTTTGCTACCAATACTATCTCCATGGCGGGTGTGAAGTCGTTGTTTAAACGGGGAATGCTTATTCAAAAAGATATTCAGGTAATGTGTTTTGATGAAACTGATGCTATTAATTTGTTCCCCTTTAGGGTACCCTTCATTAAACAACCTATCGAAGAGATGGCTAAAAGTGCATTGGAACTGCTGATTGATCAGATAGAGAAAAAGGAAGTTAAAAACCAAAAACTCTTTTTGGAAGCAGAATTGATTACCTGAAATTTTTTCTACAATTAGTTAAACGTTTAATTAATCTCTGATAAATTGCTTTTGTAGAAGATTAGATAATTATGATAAATGTGGGGGTAGTAGTTAAACGTTTAATTCTATCCTTTATATAGTATAAAAAAGTAAACTAAATTGTATGCAACAAAATTATCCTAAGATCGGAATTCGTCCTGTGATTGACGGACGGCGCGGAGGTATCAGGGAATCTCTCGAAGATACCACTATGAATCTGGCGAAAAGTGTAGAAAAGTTATACCGTGAAAATCTTCGGTATCCCGACGGTTCTCCGGTAGAATGTGTGATTGCCGACAGTTGTATCGGGGGGGTGAGAGAAGCAGCTTTATGTGCTGAAAAATTTGAAAAAGAGAATGTAGGACTTTCTTTGTCGGTTACTCCTTGTTGGTGTTATGGGTCGGAGACCATTGACATGAATCCTACTATACCGAAAGCGATTTGGGGATTCAATGGTACTGAGCGCCCGGGTGCGGTTTATCTTTCGGCTGCGCTGGCGGTTCATAATCAAAAGGGACTGCCTGCATTCGGTATTTACGGAAGGGAGGTACAGGATATGAACGACCCGTCGATTCCGGCCGATGTACAGGAGAAACTGCTTCGCTTTGCGAAGGCGGGACTTGCCGTGGCTATCATGCGGGGGAAATCATACCTCTCCATCGGTTCCGTCTCGATGGGGATCGGTGGCTCTATGACCAATCCCGATTTCTTGCAGGAGTACCTCGGGATGCGTACCGAATTTGTGGATGCCAGTGAAATACTTCGCCGCATTCAACTGGGTATCTATGATCATGATGAATTCGCCAAAGCGATGCAGTGGACAAAAGAGCACTGTATGACTCGTGAGGGAGAGGATTTTAATCCTGAACATCTGAAGCACAGCCGGGAACAGAAAGATAAAGACTGGGAGTTTGTGGTGAAGATGACACTGATCATGCGTGACCTGATGATCGGAAATCCGGTACTGGACACTATGG
Source organism: Proteiniphilum sp. (assembly GCF_034331125.1). Lineage (NCBI taxonomy): Bacteria > Pseudomonadati > Bacteroidota > Bacteroidia > Bacteroidales > Dysgonomonadaceae > Proteiniphilum > Proteiniphilum sp. The sequence continues at coordinate 118,868 of NZ_JAXQGC010000011.1, read as the reverse complement.
GATATGGTGAAGAAGCCCTCGGCCACAATGCCATAGCGGGAGGTTTCCAGGGGCAACGGCAGTGGACCGATTTTCTGCCCGATGGTGATTTTTCGGAAGCGATCCTCAATTCTTCATTCGACTGGAACGGGATCCGGAAACCATTCACTTTTGCTACTGAGGATGATCACCTTAACGGTATCAGTATGTTATTCAACCAATTACTTACCAATACTTCCCAGATCTTTGCCGATGTACGTACCTACTGGAGTCCCGAAGCGATAGAACGGGTAAGCGGATGGAAACCGGAAGGAATATTGAAAGATGGTGCGATCCACCTCATCAATTCCGGTTCATGTACCCTTGACGGTACCGGTCAGCAGTCGGATGAAAACGGCAATCCTGTGATGAAACCTTTCTGGGAGATCAGTGAGGAAGAGGTGGAAAAGATGCTCAATGCCACTACCTGGTATCCTGCATCGCTTGAGTATATGCGTGGAGGAGGATATTCTTCACAATTTCTGACCAGGGCAGGTATGCCGGTGACCATGTGCCGCCTGAACCTGATCAAGGGATTGGGGCCTGTATTACAGATTGCTGAAGGATGGACAGCCACCTTTCCTGAAGAAGTTTTCGACATCATCAATAAGCGAACCGACAAGACATGGCCGTCTACCTTTTTCGTGCCGCGCATCACCGGTAAAGGCCGCTTTACAGATATCTATTCGGTAATGAATTATTGGGGCGCAAATCACGGTGCTATCAGTTACGGACATATCGGTGCCGACCTGATCACACTGGCTTCAGCGCTTTCTATTCCGGTGAATATGCACAATGTGGATGATGAAAAGATCTTCCGTCCGGATGCATGGTCCGCATTCGGTTCTGATAACGAAGGAGCGGATTACCGTGCCTGTGCTGCTTACGGACCGCTGTATAGATAGAGAACCAAGAGCCAGGAATCAGGACGTTCAGATGTAAAATATTCAGACTCAAAAGTAAAATAATGAGGTGAATATGTGAAACAGGACGAAGTGGATCAAAGATTCCGGTTTATCGGAATAATAATAAACCAAATAAAACAGATACAATGGAGAGAATTAACTTTAAAATGCTGAAATTAAGCACCCTTATTTTGGGAATTATGCTTTCATTACCCCTCTTTTCCCAAACAGAGTCGATGGGGGAGATGTTTGAACTGGCAAAATTGAAGTCGGGCATGAAAAACAGGAGGATATCCAGTACCGATCCCACAGGAGGAAACCGGGACCATCTGGAACCTTTCAAACCCGGTGAAAAGCGAACCATTGCCGAGATAAAAGGGACCGGTGTAATCAACCATATCTGGATAACCATTGCACCTCCGCCCGGTGAATTAAGCAGGAACGATATCATTATCAGGATGTATTGGGACGGGAACGATTATCCATCGGTGGAATCACCTATCGGGCCTTTCTTTGGCCAGGGATGGGACGAGCGGTATAATTATGCTTCGCTTCCCCTGTCGGCAGGACCCGAGGAAGGAACAGGTCTGAGCAGTTATTTTGCGATGCCCTTTGAGAAAGGAGCAAGAATAGAGATTGAGAATCAGACTGATAAGACGATCAATGCTTTCTATTTTTATGTAGATTATCTCGAGATGGCGGAGCTTCCCGAAGGAATGGGCCGTTTTCACGCCTGGTATAATCACAGCTTATCTAAAGCCCTGCCTGAAGGAGAAACTGAATGGGCACTGACAGGCGAATGGAAGCCTAATACCCAGTTAGACCGGAACTATGTTTTTATCGAAACCAAAGGGAAAGGGCATTTTGTAGGGATCAATTATTACGTACACTCTCCTACTCCCATGTGGTACGGCGAGGGAGATGATATGTGGTTTATCGATGGGGAGAAGACTCCTTCTTTGATCGGCACCGGTACGGAAGATTTCTTCAATACCTCCTGGTGTCCCAAAGAGCCGTTCTCACATCCTCATTTCGGTTATCCGAGGGTGAACAATGATATAGGCTGGCTGGGAAGAACCCATGTATACCGTTTTTTTATCAACGATCCCATTTTCTTTGAAACAGAAGTGAAAGGAACCATTGAAACAGGACACAACAACAATCTTACCCTTGATCTGGCCACTGTGGCTTACTGGTATCAGGATAGTGCGGTAAAATTGCCTCCGGCGCCATCCAAGGAAGTACGCAAACCCAAGCCTTTTATCAACCATATGGATATGCACCGTTGGAGAGATGCCTGGCGGAAGGCAAAAGGAAATGACCCTCAGTTGTGGGGAAATGAGTGATCCATTATAGAGGAAATAGTATAAAAAATAAATAGTTTAATCATATGAAAAATTTTATCAGCAAACTTGCTTTGGTTTGTCTGTTCCTGGGGATCACTGTTTATACCTTTGCAACCCAAATGCCCGACGAAGCACAACAGGCTAAAACCATCAGAGGAGTTGTTACAGAACAGAGTACAAATGAACCCTTACCGGGAACAAGTGTATATGTGAAAGGTACTACTGTTGGCACTATCACCGATATGGACGGTAGATACCAGTTGAATGTGCCTTCAGAAAATGCGGTACTGGTTTTTTCCTTTATCGGAAAGAAGACAGTGGAACAATCTGTGAGAGGAGTGACAGTAATTGACGTAGTTATGGAAGATGATGCTACTATGCTGGAAGAATTGGTCTATACTGGTTATATGACACAACGAAAAGCCGATCTTACCGGCTCTGTTTCCATAGCAACAAGTAATGACATTATCAAAAATCCTTCAGCTAATGCAATGAAAGCGTTGCAGGGAAAACTTTCCGGAGTTCATATTACAACAAACGGAGGAAATCCCGCTGAAGGGGTAAATATTCAGATTAGAGGACTCTCTTCTCTCTCGGGCGGTGTGAAGCCGTTGATTGTACTGGATGGGATGCCCACGGAAAACCTTAACCTCAGAGATATTAATTCCGGAGATATAGAATCGATCCAGGTATTGAAAGACGCTGCTTCAGCCAGTATATACGGTGCACGCGCATCCGGTGGTGTGATTTTAATCCAGACTAAAAAGGGGAAAGAAGGCGCCATATCCGTCGAGTATAACGGAAGCGTTTCATTCAGCTCTGTTTTGAATAAACCTACATTAATGAATGCGGAAGAGTACGGAATAGCGGCTTTCAGAGCGCAGGCATACGACGAGAAAGTGTATGGCGTGTCTATGTCATTACCCACTACCTATGATTTTACCTGGCATAGAAATGACAACGGGTTGGCAGTGCTCGACGGAGTGAAACCGGCAGAATGGCTCAATCCGGAGATGACAGCCAGGGGTTCGGATACGGACTGGATGGATGAAATTTTCCGTACCGCAATGATGACAAACCATCAGGTAACCGTTTCCCAGGGGACAGACCGGTCAAAAAGTCTGTTTTCACTGGGGTATTTCAATAATGAAGGTACGCAGATTCATACCTTTTTCAGGCAATATTCGGTCCGTTCCAATACGGAATACGCCTTGTTGAACAACCGGTTGAAAATCGGTGAAAATATTGCATTGAGTTACCTGCAATATAAAGATGCGAACGAAACCCGTTGGGCAATGATCAACCCTCCTGCCGGCCCTGTGTATGATATCAACGGTAACTGGGCGGGAGCTCCCGGTTTTGATGACTTTACCAATCCGGTACGTGTACTGACAATGAATAAAGATAATATCAATAATTATGTCAAAATAATCGGTAATATTTTCCTTGACCTTGATATCTGGAAAGGGATATCGGCACGTACTCAGTTCGGGGTAGATTACGGTAATGCCTATAACAGGGCAGTCGATGGCATCTGGTCTGAGACCGGTGGAAGAAACAGCGACGGAGAAAATTATGTAGGGAATTGGCAATCACATCCTTTGAGTTATGTATGGACCAATACGCTTTCCTACAGTCTGAATACCGGAAGACATTCATTGGATGCGGTGGCGGGTACCGAATTTACCCGATTTGTGCAGGAAGGATTTTCGGCCAGAAGAGAAGGAATATATCTGGAAGACAGGGATTTTGCCCATATTGGTGTGACTACCGGTACCAAATATTCATTGGGTAGTTCGGCAGATGAATATACTTATTTCTCGCTCTTTGGTAAAGTGAATTATGCGCTTGACTCAAAGTATCTCCTCTCATTCACACTGCGACGCGACGGGTCTTCACTCTTTGGGGCAAACAACCGGTATGCTACTTTTCCCGCTGTTTCGGCCGGATGGAGAATCAACAACGAACCTTTTATGGCTGACGTGGAAGCAGTATCTGACCTGAAGCTTCGTGCAAGCTGGGGAGCCAACGGAAGTGTGCAGGGATTGCCACGCGGATATACTTCCACCCCTTTCACGACTGATTATTTCGGTACATCCTATCCGATAGAGGGGAATGAAAGCGGTCCTCTCTGGTCAGGTTACAGGAGAACCTGGCTCGGAAATCCCAATCTTAAATGGGAGACAACAAAGCAGACCGACGTGGCGGTAGATTTTGGTTTTCTGAATCAGCGGATATTCGGTTCATTAAGCTATTACTTTAAAAAGACGAACGACGTGTTGGTACAGGTTCCTTATATTGCCGCTATGGGTGAAGGAGGAGAGCCATGGATCAATGGCGCCAATATGAATAATCAGGGTGTGGAATTTGAAATTACTTACAGAAATGACCCAACAGCCGATTTCCAGTATGCTATCACTGCCAATATAGGTTCTTACAGGACAAAATTGGTAGAACTTCCCGAAAATGTGGTCAACAGGTACCCGGGTGATGGTATGCGTGATTTTGTGATAGGCAAAACACCTAATATCCTCTATGGAATGGTGGCCGACGGGATCTTCAAAACTCAGGAAGAGGTGGATAACCATGCCGAGCAGACAGGGAAAGCGATCGGAAGAATCCGTTATAAAGACCTGGATGGAAATGGAGTCGTGGATGAATTGTATGACCGGACTTTTATAGGAATTACCGATCCAGACTTTTTCGGAGGCATCACCTTTGATCTCGGTTACAAAAATTTTGATATGAATATCTTTTTCCAGGGTGTATACGGTAATAAAGTAAATAATATCTGGAAACAGGAGAGCGATCTGTGGAATATTTCTGTTCCTGCAGGGAAGAATCATGAAAAAAGAATATTGGATGCATGGTATTTCGATAATCCCGATTCCGATATTCCGGCTATGTCCAATTCAAATCCAAATAGCGAGCAGCGGTTTTCCTCCTATTTTGTTGAAGACGGCTCCTATCTGAAGTTGAGAAATATAGAACTGGGTTACACCTTCCCGAAACAGCTTACGAATGCGATGATGATGCAACACCTTCGGATTTATGCTTCTGCACGTAATGTACTTACGCTGAAAAAAGGATGGGGAAAAGACAGATATACCAGTTTTGATCCTGAAATGCCGGGGTACGGTTATCTGACACCATTCACCATGGCTTTTGGAGTTAATGTAACATTCTAAATTTATAGATTATGAAACGATTAAAATATATCTTTTTGCTCGTCACCTTCCTTGTTACGGCAAATAACTGCTCCGATCTTTTGGAAGTGAATCCTAAACAGGTACTGGATGAGGGATTACTGAATTCTCCGGAAGATATGGAAGGTTTTGTGACAGCAGCTTATGCAAGGATTACCGATATACCATCCTGGGATTCTCCTTTTTCGCCCTGGTGGTCCGGCTCTATGCGGTCTGACGACTCATATAAGGGTGGTGGTGGCGTCTGGGACGGCGGTGACGGATGGGGTTTTATGGAAACTTTTGTGAATCTGACTGCCAATGGTTGGCCGATTGATTATCCGTGGTATGTTTCCTATCAGATTATCCAGCGTAGCAACACCGCAATACAGAAACTGAATAACATCTCCGAGGAGGATTATCCTTTAAAGAGTGTCCGAATAGGAGAGATGAAGTTTCTCAGGGCTTTTGTTCATTTCAGGCTGAAGCAGTTTTTCAAATATATACCTTATATCGATGAAAATGTAGTGGGTAGTTCGGCTGAGTTTGAAGCGATTCCCAACAGAGATTCCAGTTTTCCGAACGACCAGTATCTCTGGGAACGGATATTGAGTGATTTTAAAGATGCCGAAGAGGCGTTGCCCGATGTGCAACCGGAGAAAGGAAGGGTAGATAAAAATGCAGCCACAGCAATGGTGGCCAGAACCCTGATGTTCATGGCATATGAGCAGAACGACAGGCATCAGGTGGTTAATATCAATAAAGACCGGCTCTCGGAGGCGTTGGTTTACCTGAACAAGCTGACCGATCAGGAAGGCGGTAAAGTAGACCTTTGTCAGGATTTCGGGGAAAACTTTATTCATACTTCCGATAATAATACCAAAGAGTCGATCTGGGAAATTCAATATTCTATTGATGATGGCAGCTCTACCGGAGGAAAAATCAATCGTGGGGAAGGATTGAATCACCCCTGGAACTGGGCAGGATTCCAATGTTGCGGATTCCATCATATCAGTTATAATATGGGGAATGCCTTTAAGACAGGTCCTGACGGATTGCCGCTGTTTGATGACTACAATAATGACAGTTACGGAAATTATATCAAGAATACGGATGGAAGTGATAATATAGCACTTGTTGAAGCGGGAAATCCGGACTATTTTAATAAGTACAATTGGGATCCCCGTTTCAGCCATACGGCCGGTGTGCCCGGACATCCGTGGAAATACGATCCTGATCTGATTTTTGAAAGCAGGGGAATAAGGAACGGAGCTGAATATGGTTGGTTGAAATCAGTGAAAGAATTACCCCATCCCGGTTGTGATTGTCTCTTGTATGACGGATGGCAATTCAATTCGATGAACAAGCGGATGATCCGTTACGATGAAGTCCTGCTCTGGAAAGCGGAAGTACTTATTCAGTTGGACAGATGGAATGAAGCCTTAATCCCTATCAATAAAGTTCGTGAACGTGCTGCTAACAGCACTGGTTGGTTGATCAAGGCCGATGGTACACCGGTAATGAACTATCATGTGGAGGTCTATAAACCAGGTGAGAACTGTGTATGGGATAAGGATTTTGCCTGGAAGGCAATGCAATGGGAAAACCGCCTGGAAATGGCCGGTGAAGGACGCCGTTTCTTCGATCTGCAACGCTGGGGTATCCTGGAAGAAGTGATGAATAACTATTTTACCGTGGAGAAGACACGATTCTCATGGATGGCAAATGCCCGCTTTACTGCCGGACGGGACGAGTTTTTCCCGATTCCGCAAAATCAGATGAAATGGGCCAAAGGTAACTATACACAAAACCCCGGATATTGATACCGGAAATAAAATCTATGGTTATGAGAAAAATAGGAAAACTTATTATTGTAGCACTGATCTTAGTACTGTTTACAGGATGCTACGACAGAGATATTATCGACAGGAAAGATTTTAATCATTCCTTACCTAAAGTAGAGAATCTGTCTTATACGCTGGAAGGAAATGTGGTTAGACTGTCATGGCAGATATCCGGCAATATCCCTCAGGACTTCAATCGACCGCTGGAAGCAAGTATTCAGGTGGTGGAGGATGATATTTACCGGCAAAGGTTCTCCGTATTTGATGAAATCAATTCAGCGGCGGTTACGATAGATCCGAATAAAGAGTACCGGTTTATTGTCAAATTGCTGGGTTTTCTGACTCCCGAAGCAAAAGAAGAAGGGTTTACCGACAGGGTCTTTTCTGAAGGTGTAATAATTAAAATTGAATGACAACTGTGATACCATAAGTAGTGAGGGTGTACCGAAAGCGAGGTACATGTTTTTAGTCACACCGCTTAGCGGTACACCCTTTTATCTTTGTTCACAGAGAATTGATTAAATAGCATTTAGCCGAAAAAAGTGTATGAGCCCGGAAAAAAATAGAAATTATTGGATACTTATAGCCTTTGCTATCATTACGATAATTATATCGTCCTGTAGCAAAGAAGAAGGCAGTGATGAGCCTTATATTCCGGTTGATGAGATCTCGTCGGCCGAAACCGATCTCATACCCGACAAGGAGACAAAAACTGTTTCCACACTTCTCCAGTTTAAAAATCTTGACAATATTGATTATCTGGTCATTAATAAGAGTGGAGGAGAAAGTTATTCGGAAAAGATCAGCCGGAGCGAACTCTCTTCCTCTTATCTTTTTACATACCAAGTGAGAGTTTCTGATCCTGATTTTTTCAGATTGATACTGAAAGCTGTTTATCTGGATGGAAATATCTCGAAAGAAATTTCACTGAATGTAGATAACCGGTGGGGCTTTTTTATCCGTAATGTGAGCCGGATAGCACGTGTGACCGGTGCCCCGGTATCCGGAGAGACATTCCCCAGTCCCAACAATACATTAAACTGGAATGTGGGTGGGACTGATCTGGGCATTGTATGGGAAATGGAACCGGGTAAATATGGAATATTCTTTGGAGATACTTTCGGGCGGGATTTCAAACCGAACCCCACTAATCCCGGACCTAACGGAGGTAGTTGGAGAAGTAACGTGCTGGCTTTTTCAGAAGATAAAAACCTGGATGACGGGTTGACCTTCAGCAGCATGGCGACCGATGCCAGGGGAGATGCCCGTGAAATTATATATGGCGGGAAGGACGGTTCGGGCAATGGAGACTGGACTTCTATTCCCACAGCAGCCATTCGCGCCAATGGAGCTGATTATGTCCATTACTTCAATATGAGGAACTGGACCGGCTGGATCACTAATTATTCGGGAATGTACAAGTCGACCGATAACGGACTGACATGGGAGAAGTGTGAAGGAGTTACGTTCTCTTCCAACAGTCCCTTTGGACAAGGTGGATATTTCAAGAAAGATGGATATGTATACATGATCGGTACACAAACCGGGCGCGACAGCAAAGCCGTTCTTGCCCGGTTTCGTGAAGCTGATATCGAGAACCGGGATCAGTATGAATATTGGAACGGATCTTCCGGGCAATGGATCAAAGGAGATGAAAATCTGGCAACCGTCATTATAGATGATAAGGTGGGTGAGTTGTCGTTCATCTATAGTGAGACATTTAACAAGTGGTTTGTTGCTTATTTCAATGGTGACAGGTATAATATCACCATGCGTACAGCGGAACAGATTACCGGCCCCTGGAGTGAACCGTATGAACTGGCAGCGGGAAAGGATTATGCGCAATTATATGGATCTTATTTCCATCCCCTGTCCGTAAACGGCGATAACCTCTATTTCCTGATGTCAATGTGGATGCCGTACAATGTTTTTTTGATGAAAGCCGAAATAGCAGATATGGGTAGCTTTCAGGATTAAAGAATAGTACAAACGATTATTTAGAAAACAGAGATATGCGACAGTTACTACTTTCTTTATTTTTACTGATAATCCTCCCTTCGGGTGCTCAGCAGAGTTTTTCGAATTGGAAACAATTGGCACCTCCCGATACGGTTGGCGCATGGATACAACCGGCACAGGGAAAACCGGCGATGCCGGTATGGGGCCATGCCGATGGTATAATTGTGGGATTGGCTCCGTTACCGGGCCCCAGAGGATTGATCCGGATTTACACTCCCTATCTGGATTATGGATTTCCTGAGGTGATGAATTTCATTGCTTTTGAGCCGATTCCGAGAGGGGCAGAAGAACGTGGGTATTCGGAACTTGAAATGAGTAGCCTTGATAAGGAGCAAAGGGGTAAACGTTTTTGGAGCTCTGACGATGCTACGGCTGTTTTACCCTTAAATGAGCAATACCCGACAAGAGGGATAGTGGAAAAGATAGACGGAGAGGAGACGCTGACATTGTATGTCTTTTCCGAACCTTTTGATAACGGTGCCAAAGTATATGCCCGTCTTCGGTTTTTTGAATCCCGTCCTTACGAATTTGAGATAACCTCTTATAAATATGATGGTTCTGTGGATCTGGATTATTTCATAACGAGTGCAACAATGGGAAACAAAGCCCGTCTGAGGACGCTTTTCTTCAAAGACAAACAAATATCCTCACTTGAAATATGGCCCGATTATAAGGATATCCATTTTACTTCACGTGAATATTTTTCACAAGAGAGGATGATACGGGATAAAAAGGGTAACGTCTATTTTATTGCCGCCCCCGATGAGGAAGATTACAGCCGGACTGTATTTACGCACGACACGAAACTGCATTGGCAATACAGGGGTAAACATGCAACCCAGTATTGGATAAAAGAGAATCCCCATAAAGAGTTAAAGGGAGTAATTACCGGCCGCTTTACTTATTGGGCAAGTGAGGCACCCATACCGGGAGGTATATCCATCGAAAATTTAGAATTGAATTCACCGTTTAAGAACGGAGAAAAGTTTATCTTTGGGATTACTCCGTTGTCACCGCAACAGTTTATCGGGAAAATACAAAATTAGAGAGGTAAAATGAATAATAATCGCAGGACATTCCTAAAAAAAATTGGCTTAGGCACTATTGCCGCGTCAAATATTCCCGGCTTTGCATCGGCTGAAAGTTTATTGAGATCAAATAACCCTGAAAAATTGAATTTTCAGCTTGAAAGAACCGAGAGAAGCTATAACGGAGAATACAGGAATGAGTACTTAAGCAAAGTGGCTTTTCCGGTTGGAGGCATAGGTGCCGGTATGTTCTGCCTGGAGGGAACCGGAGCGATTTCTCACCTATCGGTTAACCATCGCCCGGAGATCTACAATACGCCCTATGCTTTTGCAGCTATCAGTATTAAAGGGATAAAAAACGGAGCGAAAGTGCTGGAATCAACTGTTCCTACCTGGAAACTGTTTGGCCCGCGCGGAAGTGGAAATGGTTTGGGTAACCGGAATTACGGGTTACCGAGGTTTGAGAAAGGTTCGTTCAGAGCCAGATTCCCTTTTGGAATAATAGATTTAGAAGATAAAGATATTCCACTGGATGTAAAAATTACCGGCTGGAGTCCCTTTATTCCTACTGATGAGGATAATTCAAGCCTTCCGGTGGGAGTACTGGAATATTCCTTTAAAAACAGATTCAATGAGGTGATTGAAGCCGTCTTCTCGTACAATGCCCGTAATTTTATTGATGAGGGAGGGTATATATCCGGGCAGAAAAATGGCTTTAGAATGACCAAAGCCGGTACAGACGGCAACAATGGAATTGGAGGATTTGCTGTTTATCTGGACGATAATAATGCTGTGACCGATCATTGCTGGTTCAGGGGTGGATGGTTTGATTCGCAGACAATCCTTTGGGATAACATAAGGAGTGCGAAGATTATTGGTAATGCTCCCATTGAAGGAGTTTCTCCGGGAGCTTCTGTCTATCTGCCGGTAAATTTGAAACCGGGTGAAGAAAAAACAGTGAAAGTCAATTTCTGTTGGTATCTTCCTAAATCGGATCTTTCTATAGGACAAAGAATTGTTACCGGACCGGCATTTACCGGTAAAACAGCAAAGCAACCGGTAAAGGGTCAGCAAAAAGTGTCGGGTTATATAGGGCAGGGCTTGTTGAACTCTTTTGATCCGAATGGGGATGGACAAGTGGGAACTTTGCTCTCTCCTGAGTTTACCATCAGCAAAAGATACCTCAAATTTTTAGTGGGAGGCGGGAATCAAAAGGGAAAAACATCTGTCAACCTGTGGATAAATGACCGGATCGTGGAGACTGCGGTGGGAAACAATACAGAACAATTAACGGAAGTAATCTGGGATTTGAAAAAATATGCGGGAAAAACTGCCCGGTTGAAAATCATTGATCTTGATACATTCGCATGGGGACATATTCTCGCCGACCAGTTTGTTTTAACCGACCGTCATGATGAGATACTCTCCTCCCCCTCTTCAGGAGCGATTTTGCTGGCTGATTTTGAAGGTGATTATTCAGAAGGATGGGAAATTATAGAAGCCGAGGAAGTGGGTGTTGTAACTCCCGGGAATTCCTATTATCGTCCCTGGTATGCAACCCGATTTGAGAATCTGGACAGTGTAATCGGATATTGGAACGAGAACTGTACAACGTTGAAAAAATACTCCGAATTATTCAGTAAATCTTTTTACGACTCCACCCTCCCCCCTGAAGTGCTGGAAGCAGTGGCTGCCAATTTAACTATACTAAAATCGCCCACCGTATTACGTGTATCCGATGGGAGGCTTTGGGCATGGGAAGGTTGTAACGACGATTCCGGATGTTGTCATGGTAGCTGTACGCATGTATGGAATTATGCGCAGGCTATTCCTCATCTTTTTCCTGCTTTGGAACGGACATTACGTGAGACGGAATTTAAAGTAAGCCAGAACGAAGAAGGGCATCAGAATTTCAGGACCAACATTCCTATCACTCCTACCGATCATAGCTTCCATGCGGCGGCAGACGGTCAATTGGGAGGAATCATGAAAGTCTACCGGGATTGGAGGATCAGTGGAGATACGGAATGGATGAAATCGTTGTATCCATATGTGAAGAAGAGCCTCGATTATTGTATCCGTACGTGGGATCCGAAGGGGAAAGGATACCTCGAAGAACCGCATCATAATACATACGATATTGAGTTTTGGGGGCCTGATGGAATGTGCACCAGCTTTTATCTGGGTGCACTCACGGCCTTTATTGAAATGAGCAAAACATTGAAGGAGCCTTATAAAGATTACCAGGCTTTACTGACAAAAGGTAAAAAGTATATTGAAAATAACCTCTTTGATGGTGAGTATTTTATTCAAAAAATTCAATGGGAAGGGTTGGAAGCCCCTAATCCGGTAAATGTACAATCTTTCGGTGGTGCATATTCTGAAGAGGCCATTGCTTTGTTACAAAAAGAGGGGCCTAAATATCAATATGGTACCGGTTGCCTTTCGGATGGGATCTTGGGAATGTGGATGGCCTCCGTCTGCGGACTTCCGGAAATAATAGATAATAAAATGGTTACCAGTCACCTGAAGGCAGTACATAAATACAATCTGAAAACAACGTTACTCGATCATTACAATCCGCAACGACCGACGTATGCTTGTGGTGAAGACGGAGGATTATTACTCTGCTCATGGCCGAAAGGAGGAGCATTATCTCTACCGTTTGTTTATAGTAATGAAGTTTGGACCGGAATTGAATACCAGGTGGCAAGCCATCTGATGCTGAAAGGAGAGATAGAAAAAGGTCTGGAAATAGTGCGCATCTGCCGTGACAGGTACGACGGTTCTGTAAGAAATCCTTTTAATGAATATGAATGCGGTCATTGGTATGCCAGGGCAATGGCAAGTTATGCCATGATACAAGCGCTGACGGGAATCAGATACGATGCAGTAGATAAAATACTGTATATTGATTCAAAAATAGGAGATTTTACCGGTTTTATCAGTACCGGTACAGGCTTTGGCACACTCTCATTAAAAAATGGAAAACCCCGGCTGGAAGTGTTATTTGGTTCGATTGATGTTAAAAAATATAATATCTTTGGAAAAGAAATTAATCCATAAATAATAAATTCGGAAAATTCAAAACAGTTTCTAAGAATATCAATAAATTTTTAATTTGTTTATTATGCGTTTAAAAACAACTTTCTTTTTTCTTTTTTGTATTGCATTCACGACAACCGTTTTTTCCCAAAATCGTGATTTCAATGGTCTGGATATGAATATGGGTAACCTATATCGGCTATCCAATGCGGAAACACGTTCTATCAGTCCGGAAAATTTTACCGGCGAGAAAGGGAAAGGGGGAATGGCTATCCCGGATCCCAACGCGCCCCGCAATACGGCCAATGCCACAAATCCTGCACGTGATCTGGGACAGGGCTGGAAGGTGAATCCGTTTGTGACGATCAATCCGGGTGAAACTTTCACCATGGCTGAAATTGAAGGGCCGGGTGCTATTCAGCATATCTGGATGACACCGACCGGTAACTGGCGTTTTTCCATTATACGTATCTACTGGGATGATGAAACGGAACCGTCAGTAGAGGCACCTGTGGGTGATTTCTTCGGCATGGGGTGGAATGAATATGCCCATCTGAATTCCCTGCCTGTAACCGTCAATCCGGGTAGTGCATTCAATTGTTATTGGGTGATGCCGTTCCGCAAAAAATGCAGGATCACCATGACTAATATCAATGATGAACAGCCGATGAACCTCTATTATCAGATCGATTATACGCTGACCGATGTGCCCGACGATGCTGCTTATTTCCATGCACAATTCCGCCGCACAAAAGTGAATGAAACCTCCGATTATACCATTATCGACGGAATAAAGGGAGAAGGGCACTATGTAGGTGTCTATATGGCCTGGCAGGTGAATAACAATGGCTGGTGGGGCGAAGGAGAAATCAAATTCTTCATGGATGGAGACAAGCAATTCCCTACCATCATAGGAACCGGAACTGAGGATTATTTCTGCGGATCGTATAATTTCGACCGGCATGGGAAATACGTTACTTTTACAACACCTTATGCCGGATTGGTGCAGGTATTGCCTCCCGATATTACCTACAGATCCGGACAACGATTCGGAATGTATCGCTGGCATGTGATGGATCCTATACGGTTTAAGAAAGACCTGAGAATCACCATTCAGGATCTGGGTTGGCGGCATGGACACCGTTATCTGCCACAGAAATCGGATATCTCGTCTACTACTTTCTGGTATCAGAAAGAGCCTCATGCTCGGTTTCCCAAGTTTCCTTCCTGGCAGGAATTGGAAGTGAATTAACCCTATGCTCTGAATGATAAAATCGATACAGGAATAACTAAAATATAATGAAAGAATGATGAAGAGAATAGGATTGAAGACATTATTACTCATTTTTACGTTTTTATTATCTCTCTTTCAGATGAACGGGCAAGCTCAAACCTACCGGTGGAGTGATGAGGTAGAGCTTTTGAAAAGAGTGGACCGGTTGCCTGCATATCGACATAATCAATTGATAGAACAGGAGTCGAGTTACGACCGGACGGGTGGAAATGACGATGGCTTCAGTGGCACTTATTCTTTTATCCGTAAGGAAAAAGAGGGACTGGTGCTGGCCGAATTTGAAGGACCGGGTGTAGTAAACCGTATATGGACTCCTACACCTACAGAAGACACATTGTTGTTTTACTTCGATGGAGAACGGGTCCCACGCCTGAAGATTCGTTTTATGGATCTTTTTTCGGGAAAGGTCTATCCTTTCGTAAAACCGGTTTGTGGTAACGAAATAGGAGGGTATTACAGCTATATCCCTATTCCATTCGCAAAATCATTAAAGATCGTGTTCCAGGGAGAGCGGATCATGTTCCATCAAATTCAATACCGGATGCTACCCGGAATGAATGTGGAAAGCTGGACCGGGAATTTCTCCGCTTCCGACAAAGAATTGTTGGCAGAGGTGAGTGACGTATGGGCTGATATATCACCTACAGTAAACCGCTATGCAACCGGTTTGTCGTCTAGTGTCCGTACCGAAGAAAAATCATTTACTATTGAACCGGGAGAAGAGGTAGCTTTCTTTGAGAAAACAACCTCGGGCCGTATTGTCGGTTTTGAGATTGACGGTGGAACTGCATTTGAAGGGATTTATAAAGATATCATCCTTTCTGCAAAATGGGATGATGAACAGGTAGAAGCCATCCATGCCCCCCTGACTGATTTTTTCGGTTATGCCTACGGAAAACCGGCTATGCGAAGTATCGTGATGGGACGGCAGCAAACTTCCAACTACTGTTACCTGCCCATGCCTTTCGATAGATCGGCTTCCATGAAACTCATCTATGAGAAAAGGGAAGGAGTACAGCAAAACGCTGTACCGGTGAATGTGAAAGTATATTATAACGACAACGGACGAAATATCAATGAGGAAGGAAAACTCTATACCGTTTGGAGAAGAGAAAAACCTGAATCGGGTCAGTTCTATACTTTTATGGAAACCAAAGGAAAAGGTCATTATGTGGGGACCATCCATCAGGCACAGGGTTTGCGACCGGGTATGACTCTTTTCTTCGAGGGAGATGATACCACATATGTGGATGGAAAAATGCGTCTGCATGGTACCGGTTCGGAAGATTATTATAACGGAGGGTGGTATGCGCTGCTCGACCGGTGGGACAGAGGAATCAGCATGCCGATACACGGTTCGCTTGATTATTCCCTTCCCATGGGACGTACCGGAGGCTACCGTTTTTTCCTTTCGGATAAGATGTCTTTCGGGAAAGAAATCTATCACGGTATGGAACATGGAGAGGTAGGCAATAATTTTCCCGTAGATTATACGTCTGTTGCATTCTTTTACGCGGCACAACCGTTGAAAGAACGGATGGAACCGACCGCGGATTTAAGGGAGGTCTACTTTCCTGAAAAGCATATCTATTTCCCGCAGCTGATGGAGATTACCCTCGACAGGGGAATACAGGCCATCTTAGACAGAGGGTTGATGCTTACCTCTTTTGGGCAGGGTATGGTCAGGGTGATGCTTACGGATGTACCCGAAGGGAAATACAGGGTATTGGTCAACTATCACGAAAAGCCGAATGGGGCCGATTTCCAGGTATGGCAACGGCAGAATCAACTGTCGGAGTGGATTTCGACAAAAGCCGACAAAGAAATCTTCAGGGAGAATGTCCATGTGGGGGATATACAACTCACTTCCCAGACTAACTCTGTCACCTTCCATGTGAGGAACAATGACAAAGCCAACCAGTTCGAACTGAATCTGATCATACTCGAAAGAATAAATTGATTTGATGATGTGGTGATTTTGATGATCCCGGCAAGTCGGAATAACTTTTCCCGATTTTTTGGGAAGTAGTGGTGATTTTGATGATTTGAAAGATATGATAAAGAGGCTTATTTATAGAGTGTTGGGTATGGTTATGATTTTCTCTTCCGTAGTGCATGCACAGGATGCCAGGGTAGGGAGCCAATCTTTGCCGATGGAGCTGAAGCTGCCCCGTTCATTGGAGAAAGCTGTTCGGAAGATCCAGTACGACCTGTTGGGGAATGAGAAAGGAACCAGCCGGATCGAGGTGGTGGACGAGAATTGTCTTCACATACAATTCAACTTCTCTCCCGGCCAGACTGTTCGCCAGGATGACTGGCAGGTGGTTGTCATTCCCGGGTTTACCCCGTCTTTCCATTGGGCGCCCCACCTTACACCTACCGGCAGCCATATTATCGACCAGCATGTATTCCGTTCTCCGGCACTGATCGTCGCCGATGACCGACAGGTGATTACCCTGATCCCCGATCTTGATATTATGAAAAAGGGAACTCCGGTAAGATGGTATCTCGATCTCGATGCTGAAAATAATCGCCTGGTATTGGGGATGAGTAACAGCAGGGTCGACGATCATGTCCTGTTTGTCCGTGAACCGGGTGCTGAGTATCCGGCAGGAGAAGTGGAGATCGGATTTTTCCTGATGGTGCATAGTGACGAAGCGTCACTTAAAAACCCTTTCAGGAGGCCACTCGATTTCCTCTGGAATCGTTGGGGGCATGATCTTTATCAAGCCGGGAATCCGGTAGATGCCGATTTGGAACGATATGTGGAGCACACCTATAACTGGGCTTTCAACAGTTGGGCGGATAACGTATGGCAGGAGTTCGAACTGGACGGTAAGAAGGTCGGTTCACCGGTTTTTATCGTGAATGTCACGCAGAGCCCCAATTATCCGGGAGAAGTCAATGAGCGGGAATTCCGTTCGGTATGGAATCAGGCATGGTTCAGCTCCCTGCGTTCTGCCGGGGGGTTGTACCGGTACGCCAGAAGGACCGGCAACACAACCTTGATGGAAAAGGCGCTGCTTACCAAAGAACTGGCTCTCTCTTTTCCGAAGGTTGAAGGTTTCTTTTACGGCTTGATCGGCACAGAGATGCATGAAGTGGAAATCGAGGGGAGAAAATATAACCGTAGTAAGGGATGGGATGCCTGCTACTGGGGAAATTCAAACCGGAATCCTTATACCTGGAATGCTGCCGAATCACCATTCCATATTCTCGATATGAGCTGGACGGCGTTGCTGATGCTTCGTTGGTATGATGAACTGGAAAAGGATGAACGATTACTTCGTTACGCGGAACAATACGCCGGATCATTGCTCGGTATCCAGTCGGAGAATGGTTTTTTCCCGGGATGGCTCGACCTGCGCACGCTGCAACCGATGACTCACCTGAATGAATCGCCTGAGACCTCTATGTCGGCGACCTTTCTTTTGAAACTCTATGAACTGACCGGAAAACAGGAATACAAAGAGGCAGGTCTCAAAGCCATCGATGCGGTAATCCGGGACATCATTCCCTCGGGAAGATGGGAGGATTTCGAGACCTACTGGTCCTGTTCGCGGTATGGAGCAGATCACCTGGTCGGGAAAAAAGTCGTCAGAAATAATATGTACAAACAGAATAATTTCTCCATGTTCTGGACGGCCGAAGCACTGTTCGAATGTTACCGGCTGACCGGCGACCGGCGATATCTGGAACAGGGGCGGCGTACCCTCGATGAATTACTGATGACACAGGCTTCGTGGCAGCCGCCCTATATGTATGTGAATGTGCTTGGCGGTTTCGGGGTATTGAATGCCGATGCCGAATGGAACGACTCCCGCCAGAGTCTCTTCTCCGAGTTAATCCTGCAATACGGGAAACTTTTAGACAGTGATGAGTACAATGAGAGAGGGTGGGCTGCGCTGAAGGCATCGTTTGTAATGATGTATAGTCCCCTTAATCCTGTCACCAAAGCACAATGGGAGAAAGTGTATCCCTTCTTCGGAGAGGAAGATTATGGCTTTATGATGGAAAATTACGGCCATGGAGGGCGTACCAGCCCCGAAGGGGAAGGAATGGGAGAATTTACAATATACGATTGGGGAAACGGTGCTGCTGCGGAAGCCTATAACCGTATTCTCGATAAATTCGGAAAAATTGAATAAAAGCTTTTAAATAATACACAAATGAAACTAAAACAAATCTATCGTACTGTACTGCCTGCCATGATCGGGGGTGTAATTTTACTCTCCTGTACAGGCAACAGGAAAACATCAGAAAATATGGAGAAGAAATATGAAAAGGGAACTTTCGGATATGATCTTAACTATCTGTCCGAAAAAGATGAGGGATTGATCGTACTGAAGTCGGAAGATGAAAAGGCACAAATAATCCTATCGGCGAAGTATCAGGGAAAAGTATTTACTTCCACGGCCAACGGACCGGAAGGTAATAGTCACGGATTTGTAAATTACAACTTCTTCGATGCGGGTATAGTAGATGAACATATGAACGGCTTCGGCGGAGAAGATCGTTTCTGGCTCGGCCCGGAAGGGGGGAAGTATTCCATATTTTTTGAGCCGGGGAAAGAGCAGGTATATGATAACTGGCATACTCCCAAAGCCATCGATATCGAAGAGTGGGAGGTAAGCCGTGTGACTCCCAAAGAGGCTGTTTTTGTCAAGGAGATGGAACAGAAGAACTACTTGGGGAGTCTCCTGAATATTGCGATAGAACGGAAAGTTGCATTGCTTTCCCCCAGTGAAATAACGGGTAAATTACAGGTTGAAATCCCTGAAGGAGTGAATGGGGTGGCCTATGAAACAACCAACAAAATTGTCAATGGCAATGATTTCGAATGGACCCCGGAGACCGGTACGGTCTGTATATGGATGCTCGATATGTTCAATCCTTCCGAAGCTGCTGTAACTGTGATCCCTTATAATACCGGTGACGGGAAGGAACTGGGTAAGGTGGTGACATCCGATTATTTCGGTGAAATTCCTGCCGACCGCCTGGTTGACGATAATGGGATCCTCTATTTTAAAACCGATGGAAAGTCAAGAGGCAAACTGGGAATGAATGCCAAACGCACCAAGTCGATTGCGGGAAATTATGATCCGCTTGCAAAGCGATTGACCATCGTGACATTTGATACTGATCCGGATGCAACCTATTTGAATCAGGAATGGAATCCTGACAGGGATCCGCTTGTCGGAGATGCATTGAATGCTTATAACGACGGTCCGTTGGAAGACGGAAGCATTATGGGCCCCTTCCTGGAGCTGGAAAGTTGCTCGCCCGCTGCATTCCTGAAACCGGGAGAGTCGCTGTCGCACAGACACAACGTATTCCATTTCACGGGCGATGAGGCAAGCCTTTCTCCTATAGCTGAGAAACTGTTAGGAGTAGACCTTGAAAAAGTGAGAAAGATCTTTGAATAGGTTATACTTCAGATTTAGCTCTGCTGATTTGCAATTCTTAAATTTATCAACCTCAGACTTCTTTAAAAAATAATATATGAAACGAGTAAGAGCCGGGAAGAAGAACTCCCTATGTCTTTATTCTTTGTTCTTTACTCTTTATTCTAAATAAATATGAACACAAATAATGTAGAAAAGCACCGATTGATCCCTCCCGGGATCCTGTTCCCTTTTATTCTTCTTACTTCGCTCTTCTTTATCTGGGCGGTACCCAACAATATGACCGACACCATGCTGGCGGCGTTCAAGCGCATCATGAGTCTGACCGATACGCAAACAGCATGGATCCAGGTAGTCTGCTACCTTCTCGGGTACGGTTGTTTCGCACTTCCCGGAGCAATTTTTATCAAGAGACGCACTTTCAAGTCAGGAGTATTGTTAGGACTTCTGCTTTGTATAACGGGGTCGATGTTGTTTTATCCGGCTATGCTGGTAAATGATATCAGTTCGCCGTTGAGTTTCGCTACCTATCTTTTCGGTATATTCATATTGTTTGCAGGATTATCAGTACTCGAAACCTCGGCCAATGCGTATGTTTATTCACTCGGGGATCCGAGGACAGCTACCCGCCGGTTGAACTTCTCTCAGTCGTTCAATCCGTTTGGTGCATTGACCGGTGTGCTGGCCAGCCAGATATTTGTCTTATCTCAGTTGAATACCATGACGGCCGGCGAAAGGGCTGTCCTGAGCGGGTCAGAACTGGTTGCCATTCAACGGGGTGAACTGAATGCCGTCACCATGGCCTATCTGATCCTGGGGGCAGTGATGCTGGTACTGTTACTGCTGATCATATTCACCAAAATGCCGAAAGCACAGGATGACGATAAGAGTTTGGACCTGAAAGCGACATGGAGCCGGCTAAAAAAGAATAAGAATTACGTCTGGGGAGTATTGGCACAGTTTTTCTATGTGGGTGCGCAGATCGCAGTCTGGTCGTTCATTATCCGTTACGCCATGCAGCAACTCGATTTGGATGCAGTGATCGCCGGTCTGGGTGCAAATCCTTCGCAGGAAGCAATTATCGGGGCGTTGCGCGGTGTAGAGCCGGTGGCAGGTGGTTTTTATGCACTTTGTGAAGCGATCGGACTGGATGCACTCTTGCCACGTACAGCCGAGCAGGCGGGCGCCACTTACTATATCATGTCGCTTATTCTCTTTGTGCTTGGACGCTTTATCTGTACCTGGCTGATGAAATATACCCGGCCGGTGAACATATTGTCGGGATTGGGTATTCTGGCGGTGATATGTTCACTTTTGACGATTTACGGAGAAGGATTTGTGGGAGTATATGCCTTGATGGGTATCTCGGGTTGTATGTCCGCCATGTTCCCCACCATTTACGGCCTTGGCATGAGAGGACTGGGAGATGATACCAAGATTGCCGGTTCGGGCATGGTAATGGCGATTGCCGGTGCAGCGTTGCTGACGCAAGTGCAGGGTATCCTCTCCGATCAGGCGGGGAGCATTAAATTCGCCTACTGGGTACCTGTTGTCGCATTTATTATTATTACTTATTATAGTTTTACGATAGCACGCAGCAAGAAGCTGGGTAACGGAAAATAGATGGATATGGAAAAGTTAGTCATAGGTATTGATTATGGTACCGATTCATGTCGTGCGGTAGCGTTAGACGCCGTATCCGGGAAAGAGCTGGCGACAGCGATCTCCGGTTATATCCGCTGGAAAAAAGGATTATATTGTGATCCTTCTGCCAACCGGTACCGGCAGCATCCGCAGGATTATATTGATTCACTTGTGGAGGTGATTCACGATTTATTGGCACAATTATCACCCGATGAAGTGAAAAATATTGTTGCTCTTGGAATTGACACGACGGGGAGCACACCCTGCCTGACGGACCGTGACGGCACACCGTTGGCATTGCTGCCTGAATATGCCGACGATCCCGATGCAATGTTCATCCTCTGGAAAGATCATACTTCTATCCGGGAGGCAGATGAAATCAATGTCCTGGCCCGTAAATGGGAGACCGATTTTACGTCCCGCTCCGGAGGAATCTACTCTTCAGAGTGGTTCTGGGCAAAAGCACTACATGTACTTCGTGCAAATGAAAAAATAAGAGAGAAAGCCTATTCCATTATCGAGCATTGCGACTGGATGCCGGCATTATTGACAGGAAATCTACGGCCTGAACAAGTGAAGCGTAGCCGTTGTGCTGCGGGACACAAAGGGATGTGGGCGGAAGAATGGGGCGGTTATCCGTCGCAAGCGTTCCTTTCTGCGCTCGATCCCTTATTCGATCGGTTTGCCGGGCGTTTAAGCGCAAAAACATATACCGGCGATACATCGGTCGGGAAACTCACCGATGAGTGGGCTGGGCGTCTCGGATTGCCCGCGGGAATAGATATAGCAGCGGGTATTCTCGATGCACATGCCGGAGCTATTGGTGCGGGGATCACAGCGCACACGATGGTGAAAATCATCGGTACCTCTACCTGCGATATTATGGTTACCCCGAAAGAGGATATCGCAGATAAACTGATCCCCGGGATCAGCGGACAGGTAGATGGATCGGTTATACCGGGCCTGATAGGCCTGGAAGCGGGACAATCTGCTTTTGGCGATGTATATGCCTGGTGGAAGGAGATACTTTCCTGGTCGTTGAACCTGCTCCCGAATGAGCAAGTAGCAGAGGCGACAGCGCGGATATTGCAGAAGCTGACCGAAGAGGCGGAAAAACTGCCGGTAACTGAGTCGGATCCGGTGGCGACCGACTGGTTGAACGGACGGCGTACCCCCTTTGCCGACCTCACATTGAAGGGAGGCATTGCCGGTATCACTTTGGCTACTACCCCTGCGCATATCTTCAAAAGCCTGGTGGAAGCCACAGCTTTCGGTTCCCGTGCTATTATGGAGCATCTTGAGAAAGAGGGTGTACAGGTGAATGAGGTGATTGGAGTGGGAGGTATTTCATTGAAATCACCCTATGTGATTCAGACACTCTCCGATATCATGGGCGTACCCATCAAAGTGGCTGCCACGCAACAGGCGGGAGCATTGGGCGTCGCTATGTGTGCTGCTGTCGCGGCAGGTGTCTTTCCTACGATGGAGAGGGCCCAGGAATCCCTGGGACAGGGCTATAAAACGGAGTACGTTCCCCGTGCGGAAAACCGGGACGCCTATAGCGCATTGTATAAAAAATACCGGCAATTAAACTGGCTTTTGGAAGGAAAATAAACGAGCGTTTGTTGTTTTATACAAATAAAAAACCGGAATTGTCAGTTCAGTTTGAGCAGGTGATCCCGGTTTTAATTTTATATATGTTGCGAAAGACATCAAAAAAGTATTTATCCGGTCAGTTCTTTTATGCGCAGCTTTTCGTGACAATTTCAGTTCTTCAATAAGATAAATCCTTAAATCGGAAACCTTGTTCATTACTCTATCAGAAACAAAAACCTCACGCATTTTTATCGAAATGTTCATCAATTTGATGATGTAGTTCGTCAATAAAAGTACTTACCGGAACAGCATTACATTCCTCAACAACTTCAAGGAAACTTTTCTTCTTTTCCTTGACTATCGTAGCAAAAGGAAGTGTCGCCAAACGGCAATTATCTACGGTTTTATGTTGTAAAACATATAAATTTATTTTGCTAAAACGATTTAATGAAACTATTTTTGTATTTCATTCTTATTCTTTCACCTGCAAATGGAAAAAAAGGTATCGATAAAAGATATTGCGAAAATGGTAGGTGTCTCGCCCGCCCTTGTTTCAATGGTATTGAATGGGAAGGCTGAACAATACAGGATCGGGGAGGAAGTTGCAAGGCGGGTTGAGGAGACGGCAAAAGAGATGCACTATGTTCCGAATGTTTACGCCAAAACTTTGCGTTCCGGAAAAACACAATTGATAGGATTGATCGTTACCGATATTTCCAACCCCTTTTATTCGGCAATCGCAAGAATTGTAGAAGACAGGGCCAGCGAATTGAATTACACTGTGTTAATCAGTAGTACGGATGAAAATCTGAAAAATACCGAAAGGTTGGTGGATGTGCTGCTCAACAAAGGAGTAGAAGGATTGATACTGGTGCCATGCGATGGTTCGATAAAGCTTATCCAAAGACTTTATGACAGCCATTTCCCTACAGTGTTGCTGGACAGATATTTTCCGGATATAGATTTGAGTTCATCCTGTTTGGATAATTACAGGGCAACGGAACTGGCCACGGAGCATTTGCTCGGACAAGGATATAAAAACATCGCGTTGATCGCTTATAATACAGAAATGCATCATATTCTGGATCGTATTTCGGGATATGAAGACACGATGAAAAATGCGGGACTAAGTGCTTATGTACATGTCAGGAAGGTGAATATCCTGAATCCGAGACCGGGTATCAGGGAAGCATTGGAGGAATTGATCCACAGGAAGCATGTGGATGCCATTATGTTTCTGACCAATATGCTTGCTACCAATGGATTGTATTGCTTGAATGAAATGAATGTGAAAATACCGGAGGATGTTGCTGTAGTGGGGTTTAATGGAAATGATGCATTTAATCTCTTTTATTCACCCATAACCTATATCAGGCAACCGATCGAGCAAATTGCAAAAGGATCAATAGATATATTGATCAAGCGCATTAAGAAAAGTAATTATAAATCAAAACTATTTTTAGAGCCGGAATTGGTGATTCAACAATCATCTCAAAGAATCTCGTAAGAAACCCTGGAATTGCAGTTAAATTATAGATACAATATACATATAAGCTAAAACGATTTAGCTGTTGTTGAATGAAAAGTGAGATGAGAACAGGCTTTCCGTCTGTGGATAGAGTAAGAAACATATAATAAAAATAATCGTATGATAAACAGGAAAATAAAACCACTTGAAGGGATTATTGTCCCTCTTGTAACGCCATTGTGCGGTAATAACCGGATCGACATAGATGGATTGAGTAATCTGGTTGAGCATGTGGTCAGAGGAGGTGTGCATGGAATTTTTATCCTGGGCACCACCGGAGAAGCGCAGAGCTTAAGTATGAGCCAACGTGAAGAGATGATAAAAGAAACAAGCCGGATTGTGGAAAATCGGCTACCTCTTTTGGTCGGCATCTCCGATACGTCTCTTAGCGACAGCGTTGCTCTGGCTCAAAAGGCGTATGAAGCCGGCGCATACGCGGTTGTTGCAACGCCTCCTTATTATTTTGCTACCGCCCAGTCGGAGTTGATCGGGTATTTCGAGAATCTGATTTCCCTGTTGCCCCTTCCTTTGTTTTTGTACAATATGCCTGTTCATACAAAAGTGGCATTTGATCCTAAAACGATTAAGCAAATTGCTCAAAATGAAAAGGTGATTGGTTTTAAAGACAGTTCCGCCAACGGTACTTATCTACAGACCGTGATGTACATCATGAGAGAAAGACCTGAATTCATGATTTTTGTAGGCCCGGAAGAAATGACAGCCGAAATGGTGCTAATGGGCGCCCATGGAGGGGTAAACGGAGGAGCCAATTTATTTCCTGAATTATATGTTGAACTGTATGGTGCGGCTAAATCACACAATATTGAAAAAGTGAGGCGTTTGCAACAAAAAGTGATGCAAATATCTAGTGGTATTTACAGCAAAGGCAAGTATGGTTCCAGTTATTTGTTAGGGCTCAAATGCGCCTTGTCAGTAGCAGGAATTTGCAGTGATTTTCCGGCGATGCCTTTTACCCGTTTCGATGAGGAATACAGGAATAAAATAGAGCAGGAGATGGTAAAAATAGAAAATCTACTGCATACCGGAAAAATGTAATTAAATCATTATAGCGAGAATTATCCATGTTATTAATCCAAAAAACGCAACAATTGTATGAGAAGAGTTATCTATTATCTTTCATCCGTTTTTTTGTACTTGCTGGTTTTCCTTTTTCCGGCATGCTCAGACGACGGATCAAAAACTGATCTTCCGCTTTCTGCTGTAATTTTTCACAGTATAGACGGAAAACAGGTTGCTTTTACGGCACTTACCCATAGTGCTGTAAGCTGGGAATGGGATTTTGGGGACGGAAACGTCAGTACCGAGAAAGATCCTGTACATGTCTATGAAGAAGGGGGTTATTATATTGCCACATTAACAGCAAAAGACAATGCCGGTAATTCGGTAACCACAGAGGTGAATTTAGCTGTTTCGCTCACCCCTTATGCCTTGCTGACCGGAAACCACACAGCCGAAGGGTACGATGGTAAAACATGGAAACTTACCATGTCGCATACTGTCAATGACAAGCTGGTGAACTCCGACGCGAATTTCTCATTGCTCGATGAAGATATTCCATCGTTGCCCTCGGGAGCTTTTAGTGTATATGTCGGACTGCCTGAAGCATATAATGATGAGTTCACTTTTTATTATGATGGTCGTTACAGGCAAAACACAACAGACGGCTCCTCTTTCGGGGGTATCGTCTATGCGATGAGATTGCAGCAGATGGGAGGTGCTCAGATCACCAAGACGGGTGGAGAAGCGGTGTTTGGTCAGGATGTTTTTGCGTTGACAACTTACACATCCGACGAGAACGCCACATTTGTATTGAATGAGAATGAAAATTTCATCATACCTACCATTCCTGATTTTGCGACAGGTACACAGCCTCCCGGTATTCCGGTTGTAACCTATCCGGGTGTGATGACACTCGATTTTCCCGATTCGGATGCATTTATCGGCATACGGGATTTTCACAGGAAAGTGATTGTGCAGGAGATAACGAGCAGCTCCATGCGGTTGGTGATGTTCCTGACATTGTCCCCTGATGCGATAGTCAGTCAAAATCCTTTGATTGCTTTAAGTACTTCTGCTGCAATACTTACATTCGAAGCAGTTAATTAAAACCGATTTAAACCAATGTGAAAATGGAAGCAAAAAATTTGCCAATGAATAAATACCAAAACTGGTGTAAAGTGATTTTGTCTTTGGCTTTTCTCCTCTTCTCTATAGGAGTTGGTTTTGCAGAGACAACCGATACAAAGCAAAATACAATAACTCTTACCGGTAAGGTTACGTCTGCCATTGACGGGATGCCACTTATCGGAGTCAGTATCGTTGTAAAGGGAACTGCCGAGGGTACAGTCACTGATGTGGAAGGGAATTACAGGTTTAATGTGCCCTCAAATGCAACGCTTGTCTTTTCCTATATAGGACATATTACACAGGAAATAGCGGTTGAAGGCCGTACAAGTATCAGTATTGTCATGGAAGAGAGTACCGAAACGTTGAGTGAGGTAGTAGTGACAGCGCTTGGTATTGGACGTGAAGAGAAATCACTCGGTTATTCCGTTGGAAAACTGGGTTCTGAAGAACTTGCCAAGGTGGTTCATGAAAATGTGCTTACTTCAATGGCCGGTAAAGTGACAGGGGTCACCATCAACCAGACCGGAGGCGCAGGATCTACAGTCAGTATGGTTATCAGGGGAGCTACCTCCATGAGTACTGATAACCAACCATTGTTTGTGATTGACGGTGTGCCTATGACCAGCTCCGTAAATAATGTCGGTGGTTTTGGCAATGGCAACTTGGTCGACTATGGAAATGCTATTTCAGATATCGATCCGGAAAGTATTGAAAGTGTTTCTATCCTTAAAGGACCCAGTGCTGCAGCCCTCTATGGTACCCGTGCCGGTAACGGGGTTGTACTTATCACCACGAAGAAATCGGATCGGAAGGGTGGAATGAAAGTGGAAGTGGTTTCAAATACCGTTTTCGATATCCCGTCAAAATACCTGGACGTGCAGAACCGTTTTGGGTTTGGTGCCAGGAGTTATACCGATACTACCTTTCCCGGAGGAATCCTTCCTCCTTTTAGTCCCTCGGAACAGGCCGGTGCAGGCCCCGAACTGAACAAAGGTTATTGGCAGGTCCAGCCCTTTGCACCACTCGATGCAAACGGTGTCCCGGTACCTACGGAATTGGTTTCCTATCCCGATAACTACAAGAACTTTATTAATGGTAGTGCCATCACTACTACCAATAGTGTGGCGATATCAAGCAGCAGCGACAGGGTGAATTACCGGCTCGGTGTATCCAATATGACCAATAAAGGTTTGGTTCCTAATTCGGATCTCAACCGGAACAATCTGACACTTGCAGCCTCATCGGAGGTAGTGAAAGGGCTTACTGTTAGTACCGATATTAACTATACACAGAATTGGGCGGACAACAGGCCGGCCACGCAGGAAAGGGGCGCCAATCCTCTGCAATGGGCTGCCTGGACACCCCCCAATGTGGATATCCGCAAAATGAAAGATTATGATCTTGGCGGGGGACAAGTGCTTACCATAGGTGAAGGCTGGGAAAATCCCTACTTCCTTGCGTATGGTATCAATAACAGTTTCAAAAGGAACAGGCTTATAGGGAATGTTTCCGCTACCTGGGAGATAACTCCGCAATTGAGCCTTATGGGAAGATACGCGCTGAACAGATCGGACGAGACAAGGGAAACGAAAATAGATCCGGGATATTCCCAGGAACCCAATAATGGAGCGTATGGTATTGTTACCAGTGAAAGCACTGAAACCAATGCTGATGTGCTGGCTACTTATAAAAACCATTGGGATGATTTCTCTCTTACGGCTTCTGTCGGAGGTAACCTTCTCTATTCCCGTTGGGCGAATGTGAGTAATTCATCGAAACCGGGATCGGGATTGATTATTCCCTATCTTTATACGATCCAGAATATTGAAAATACTTCGCTAAACTATTCCAATGCCCGTTACGAAAGGGCAATCAACAGCCTTTACGCAACGGCTAATCTGGGATGGAAAGACATGATTTACCTCGATCTGACAGCGAGAAACGACTGGGCCAGTACACTTCCTGCGGAAAACAGATCCTATTTCTATCCTTCTGCCTCATTGAGCCTTCTGCTGAATAATATGATTGATATGGGGAGGAATGTAAATCTTCTCAAACTCAGAGGAGGTGTTGCCCAGGTAGGGAATGACACCTCTCCTTACAGCCTTTATGCCACCTATTATGATGTGGGACAATGGGGTGATGCGATCCGACTCGGAAAACCGGGTGATCTCTTAAATCCCATTCTGCTACCGGAAGAATCGAAATCTTACGAAATAGGGGTGGATCTGAAAATGTTCAATAACAGGTTGCGCTTCGAAGGTACTTACTACCAGGCAGATAATCGCAATCAGATCCTTAGTGTACCATTGGCAGGGTCGGCCGGATTCAACAGTATTAAAGTTAATGCCGGATTATTACAAAGCAAGGGTGTGGAATTGATGCTTGGATTTACACCCATTGAAACCAAAGACTGGAGATGGGATCTGAATGCGAATTTCACAAAGAATAAGACTTGGTTGTTGGAACTGTCTGAAGGAACCGACTTTGTTGAGTTCTGGAATGAAGCCCGGGTGAGGAATATTGCCTATGCGAAAGATGAATCCTTGGGCAGGGATGGGTTGATTGGAAATCTTTATACCCGGAAAATACTGAGAGTAACCGATAAAAATTCTCCCTATTACAATTATCCCTTGTTACCGGAGAATGACGAAGATGCCGAATGGCAGTCTGAAGACGACTATTCCAAAGTGGGTAATTACAACCCCAATTTTATTATGGGACTCCAGACCTCTATCACCTACAAGAATTTTACTTTGAGCATGACGTTCGACTGGCGGTCGGGAGGACAGTATGTGTCACAAACCTGGCGTTACCTCACCGAGGGGGTTGTTTCAAACACATGGCTCAACCAGTTGATTACTCCACCTGAAGGATTGGGTGGTGGTCCGAGTCAGGCGCTTCGTGACTGGGTGGTAGCCAATGCCGACAGGTTGATTTATACCAATAATCCAAGGCCTGTCGGTGGACCCACTCCTGATTTTGGTGGATACTACAATGATTTCTATACCGGAATTGGAGCATACGACGGTGTTTTTGCTCCAGGCGTATACGGCCATTATGACGATAACGGTAATTTTATTCTCAGTAAGGAAAATCTTGGCAATGAGGGTACTGAATTCAGACCTTATGTGATGAGCTATCCCTGGGATATTGGAGAAGCTAACCTGTTCGATGCCGACTATATAAAACTGAGAGAGATCTCTTTGAATTACAGGGTTCCCGATAAGGCTGCCCAGAAACTGAGAATGAGAGACCTGAATATTTCGGTCTATAGCAGGAACATTATGCTTTGGGCGAAAAGTGCCGGCATGGGGATAGATCCTGAAAGGGCCTATCAATCGGGTAGTAACGGAAGTTTCAAGCAAGGTGTCGAACGTTTTAACGCCGAGCCCTGGGTTGTTCCGGTTGGGTTTAAATTAAGTTTTACTTTTTAATCGAAAGAATGTCATGAATAAGTTAAAAAGCAGTTTTATCATATTTTTAACGCTGATACTCGGATTTATCGTTTCATGCAAGGATCTGGATGAACTGAATATCAATCCGAACGGTGTTGATCCGTCAATCGCCGATGTAAACTTCCTGTTGCCCACGGTTCAGACAAATGTAGGGCAGACCGTTTACAATACCGGCTTCGGCACCTTTTCGGGAATTATGCAACATACACAGCAGACAGGCTGGTTCGGCGGATATAATAATTATGATTGGAATACCCTTTCGCATAGCTGGAATGGATATTACAGTATTTTGATGAATAACGATGAGTATTTCAAAAAGGCAGTTGAACATAATTACGAGTTCCACGAGGGAGTAGCCCGGATCATGAGGGCTTATGTTTTCGGCCTGATCACCGATATATGGGGCGATGCACCTTATAAAGACGCTCTCAAGGCCGAACAGGGGTCAGACCATTTTATGCCGGCTTTTGATCCGCAACAGGAGATTTACCATGGTATCCTTGTCGACTTGGACACAGCCAATACGCTCTTGTCGAAAAGTGCGAATGAGTATCGCAACATTGTGGCCAAACAGGATGTGATATACAGGGGCGATGTCTCCAAATGGCAGAAATTTGCGAATTCACTGGCCTTACGGTACTATATGCGATTACAGGCTAAAGAACCTACGTTTGCGGAAGAGGGAATCAAAAGAATTGCGAGTGATCCTGACAAATACCCGTTGATAAGGTTGGCCGGGGATGATGCCAATATCAGTTTTCCCGGTACTTCGAGAGCTACTTCCAACCCATTAAATACCGTGTATGATTTAGATCCGGCGGGTGCTTATATGAGGGTAAAAATGGGAAAAACATTGGTGGATGCCATGAGGGATTATAATGATCCGAGACTTGAGGTATGGGCTGAGAAAATAAAAATTCCGTTAAGATTGGTTTCGGGAACAGGTATAGATCGTATTGTAGATATTGATGATGATCATCAAATTCGTGAAGTGTCACAGGATGTGGTGACCGCTTTTGAGACCAATGGTATGAAGGTTGATTTTGATCCGGAGTATGCAGGAGTGACCATTTCCCATCCGTTGGTACAAATCTTTAATATGAACAATGCCAATGCATCTCAGGGAACCGTGAATCCGTATGCTTCCCATTTAAATAGTAGATATAGACAGACAGCCGATCCCCTTGTCCTGATGAGGTTGATATCAGCTGCAGAGGTCAATCTGATACTTGCCGAAGCTGCATTCAGGGGATGGATTGCCGGCAATCCGGCCGACTATTATGCCGAAGGTGTAAGGGAATCATTTAAAGCATGGGGAGTAGAAAGTGAATTTGACAGTTATATTGGAAATGTATCTTATGATGGACTGGAAAGTATTATTGAACAAAAGTGGATCGCCCATTGGACAACTGCACATGAAGCCTGGTTCGACTGGAGGAGAACCGGTTTACCGGCACTGAAAACAGGCCCGGCAGCTGTACGTCCTGTATTGCCTGTCCGTTGGTATTACCATACCTCCGATGAGATTGAGAAGAACAGAGCCAATGCCGAAGCGGCTATCGAAAGACTGGAAGCGACACCCTACCAGGGTACAGACCAATCTAAAAACAGTGCCTGGTCGAAGATGTGGCTTCTTCAGGGAACAGGTAAACCATGGTAGATAAATTAGGACCAAGAGCCAAGACAACTTGTGAACTAAAAACTAGAAGAGAAAAGTGAAAAGTTTGAGATGTTCTTTAATTGGTACATTAGTCTTGGTCCTTGGTTCTAAAAATTATAGTCTAAATAAATATTTTAATCATATGAAATTAAGCCAAATAGGCATTTTCCTATGCCTTTTGTTTGTAAAACCTGTTTCCGCAGGAACAGTCTCGCCGATAAAGGACGAACCTTATGCCGTCCCGGTATCGGTGAAGTATACATTATCTCCGAAATGGAAAGATGTCCACTTCAAGAAAGTTGTGGCAGATGGGGATAACAGTATTTTCATATTGACCGATGCCGGCCTGTTCCGCGATTTCCCGGGTGAAATGATTTCCAAAGATCTCCTGTATGCCTCCCTGGCAGATAAATATCCTGTCGATATTTGTATCCAGGAGGGGACTGGTTATCTCTATTATCTGTATCCCGACCGTTTCCTTACCAATAAACATGCCGGAGCAATATGCGGCCTGCTGCCTGAAAACAAATACAGACACATTGCTGTAAATAGCAATGATGATGTGTTGTTGATAGGAGAGCAGGCGGGTGTATTGTATAACCGAAACACAAAGATCAGAGAGTTAGGCATTCCACATAGTGAATTGATTAGATTGTATGTATCAGATGATCAATTCTGGTATTTATCTGCTACAGGTATTTATTTGCTTAACCATGATAAATGGGTGAAAATCCATTCCGGTAATAACCTGACAGCAATGGCATTCAATAGAGATAAGATAGCTGTGGGTACAACTGATGGCTATTATGTTATTGACCGGAGCGGAAAAATCGTTGAACCTCACAATAACAGGCTTCCTGTCCCCGTTATTAACCATATGTTGACCGTGGATGGAAAGTATTGGTTTGCAACGGATCAGGGCGCTTTTGTAAAACAACCGGAACGGTTCGACTATTATGCTTCTGAACGCTGGCTCGATCAGGACAAGGTCATAGATATGGCCGCGGATAACGACGGAAACCTTTACTTTTTAACTCCGACCGGTTTGAATAAGGTGCAGTTTGAACAGGAAACTTTGGCTGAAAAAGCAGGTTTTTTGCAGGACAATCTTCGCAAGTATCATCTCCGTTATGGTTTCTCAGCCGCTTCGCGGTTGGTCGACCCGGACGATCCTACCACCATGCGCCTCGACGATGATGACAATGACGGTTTATGGACCTCATTCTATCTGGGAAGTCAGGCATTCCGTTATGCCGTCACCAAAGAGGAAAAAGCCAAAGAGTATGTATGGGAATCATTCGAGGCTTTTGAAAGATTACTGACTATCCATCCCATAGAGGGATTTTCGGCAAGGACATTCGAACGGACAGGCTATATTGCGGGAGATACGGTTCCCTGGAGGCCTGCACCCGATAAGAACTGGTGGTGGAAAGGAACTACCAGTACCGATGAGTTTGTCGGCTATCTGTTCGTTACCTCGGTGATAGACCAGTACGTGGCGCAAACGCCGGAAGAGAAAAAACGGGTGGCCGACTACATAGACGCCATCATGACCCATATCATCACCCATGATTATTATTTTATAGATTATGATGGTCAACCCACGCTCTGGGGAAGATGGAATCCCGATTATGTGAACTCATTCGCCACCACGCAGTTCGACCGCAGGCTGAACAGCACATTGACCATTACGGGGTTGCAATTGGCATATAAACTCACAGGAAAAGATATCTATAAGAGTGAGGCGTTTCGTATGATGGAAGAACATGGATATCTGGATAATATGAAAATACCGATGGGTAATATCCGTTTTACCTCAGGATTCCAACACCAGGGAATCACCATGGGAGAGGACTGGAACCATTCTGATGATGAGATGGCATTCCTTACCTATTGGGTGTTATACCATTATGCGTTTGATGATACGTTAAAGCAGGAATATGCGAAAATGATACGTGATCATTGGGAGATTGAGAAACCCGAACGCAATGCACTCTGGAATCTCCTGGCCTATGGAACATCGGGTGATATCGATCTGGAATCTACCATCTGGTATCTGCAAGGGTTTCCCAAAGATCGTAACCGTTATGTGGTAAAAAACTCACACCGGAAAGACCTGGAATTCCTGCCGAAAGATATCCACACCAATTTCAGGGAGCAGACAACGACCGAACTTATTCCTAAAAGAGAACGCCCCATGAACCGGCATAATAATAATGAGTTTATTATTGACGGGGGGCGGGGAGCGCACCAGCAACTTACCGGTGATGAATTCCTGTTGCCCTACTGGATGGCGCGTTACCTTAATGTTATTGAATGATTCAAGATTTAAAATTCAAGATTCAAAATTCCACCATGTGGAGAATTGATTATAAAACTAAAAAAATAATATCGGGTATATGAAGAGATTACTGTTTATTTTAACTGTTTATTTTTGCGTTATTGTTGGATATGCCCAACAAGCGATTACACCTGAAACTGCGCTGAATGCTTATCTCCACAATGATGATCCTACATGGGGATGGGAAGTGCGGAACACATACCAAATGGATGACACAGAGGTCTATTCCTTACTGTTCATCTCTCAGAAATGGCATGGGATGCTATGGAAGCATGAACTCATTATCTTTGTCCCGCAGTCTGTAAAACAGGATGGAGCACTCCTGTTTATTGACGGAGGGTCGGTAAATGATGGCATTCCAAAATTTTCGAAAGAGGATAATGCCTTGTTCATGTTCCTCTCGGCCCTGGCTAACCGAAATAATGCCCTTGTATGTGTATTAAAGCAGGTGCCCAATCAACCCCTTTATGGCGGTTTGAAAGAAGATGCATTGATCTCCTATACGCTCAATGAGTTCAGGAAAGACAAAGATTATTCCTGGCCGTTGTTGTTTCCGATGACCAAAACGGCTTACAAAGCCATGGATGCGGTACAGGAATTTGCCACCCAACAGTTGGACCAGAAGATAAATCGCTTCCTTGTTTCTGGAGCATCGAAGAGGGGATGGACCACCTGGCTTACCGGGGCGCTTCAGGATCCACGTGTGGAAGCAATCGCACCCATGGTGATTGAAATGCTGAATATGCCGGCCAGCCTGGATTATCAGAAACAGGTATACGGGGAATACAGTGAAGAGATCAATGATTATATCAATCTGGAGATCCCGCAGGCAATCCACAGTGAATTTGGAAACGCTGTGGTACAGATGATAGACCCTTATTCCTACCGCGAAAAACTGACAATGCCCAAAATGATCTTTATGGGGACAAATGACCCTTATTGGGTTGTGGACGCCATTAAACATTATATCAACGATATTCCGGGGCATAATCTGTTGCATTACGTTCCCAATGCAGGCCACGGTTTGGGAGATAAGATACAGGCTTTTGGAGCGCTCAGTTCATTTTTCGCGCATATGTTGAACAAGACGGATTATCCTACCTGTGAGTGGAACCTGACGGAGAAAGGTAAAAATATTGACCTGAAAGTAAAAGCCTCTCCTGATAACTTGGTAGGGGCTACCCTATGGGAATCGGTTTCAGACAGCAGGGATTTCCGTAAAGCTACCTGGACTAAAAGTGATATACAGCTTAATGCCAAGAACAGGTCGGCTGTCGACATAAGGATCCAATATCCGAAAAAAGGATTCCAAGCCTTTTATGTGGACCTGGTCTATAAAGATCCCTATGGTGACGAGTATACGGTCAGTACACGGACCTTTGTCTCGGATAATAAAAAAGTATTTGTAGAGTAATCGTGGAAGTTTAATTAACTTAATAAATCAAACGAGATGAGAGGAATTCTTATACTGGGTTTATTGTTTTTTATAGGAAGCCTGTCCGCCCAAACGTTGGCAGAACGTCTGGGATATAAAAAAACGGATAAACTGCTAATTATCAACAATGACGATGCCGGTATGTGCCATGCTGCCAATACCGCTACGATTGAAGGAATGGAGAATGGGTTTATCAGCTCGGCTACCATCATGATGCCCTGTTCCTGGTCGAATGAGATCGTAAAGTATGCGAAAGAAAATCCGGATAAAGGATTTGGTGTACATCTCACATTGACCTCGGAATGGAAGAACTACAGATGGGGTACGGTAGCGCCGCGCAATGAAGTCCCGGGGTTATATGACGAGCAGGGATATATGTGGAAAGGTGTAATGGAAGTATATAAAGCCTCCAATACCGAAGAAGCCTTGATTGAAGGCAGGGCGCAGATCCGCAAGGCGCTGGATGCCGGGGTACCGGTCACCCATATCGACTCCCATATGGGAACCTATCAGTATTCACCGGACTATATGTACGTCTACCTGCAATTGGCAGAAGAGTTTAACCTGCCGGTACGTATGCCGTCGCAATCCACACTGGACAATATGGGAGCACCTCCTTTCAGGGATATCTGTAAGGAGAAAGGAATTATTCATCCCGATTACTTTATTCACGAGGAGCTGCAAAACTACAAAACAGAAAACCTGGAGGAGTTCTGGACAGAGTATATTAAGAATATACAGCCCGGAGTGACGGAAATTTATATTCATGCGGCCACGGAAGGAGACGAGATACGGGCGATCACCGGTTCTGCTCCCAAACGCATAAAGGAATTGGAGTTTTTTACCAGTGACCGGTTCAGGCAATTGATTGAAAAAGAGGGTATCATTGTTATCAGTTACCATCCCTTGTTTGAATTACAAAGAAAAAAATGAAAATAATAAAAATCATAGGGATCTCGTTGCTGGTGTTGCTTCTCCTGGCTTGTATTTACAGTTACACCAATATGCGCGACCGTCATCCGGGATATAGTATCGACCTGAAAATCGAAAGTAAGGAGCCGGGAGTCATGCGTGCCGGCTTTGC
Organism: Proteiniphilum sp.; assembly: GCF_034331125.1. NCBI lineage: Bacteria > Pseudomonadati > Bacteroidota > Bacteroidia > Bacteroidales > Dysgonomonadaceae > Proteiniphilum > Proteiniphilum sp. Next base: position 81,885 of record NZ_JAXQGC010000011.1, on the reverse strand, counting down.
TGCGGTTACGATCACGCCTGAGTATATGGAACCGTGGAACGATGTGGATAGTAATGCACGTTATGAGCCGAAGAAAGGAGATACCTATGAGGATCTGAACGGAAACGGGAAATTCGATACCTACTGGATCGCCGGTTTCGGAAACCGGGTTGCTGCACAGGGTGTGCATGACGACTTGTGGGCGCGGACAATGGTGCTGGATGATGGCAATACCCGCCTTGCAGTGGTGGCGGTGGATGTGATTGGTATGTTTCACCCGATGGTAATCGATATCCGGAAAATGTTGCCGGAAGAAGCAGGCATCACCTATCTGGTGATTACATCCACCCACACCCATGAAGCCCCGGACCTGCTGGGACTTTGGGGTGAGTCACCCTTCAAGAGCGGTGTGGACAAAGAGTGGAAAGAGTATATAAAGAAACGGGTAGTCCAATCTGTCGTGGAGGCCGTGGATGCATTGCGTCCTGCCCATTTCCGTTTTTCCCAGAACCTCACGGAGGGGATGGTGACGCTGAAAGACACGCGTGAACCTTATGTTTTTGACGAAGGCCTCAGAATGATGCAGGTCACCGATGCCGAAACCTCACAAACGCTTGGGACACTGATCCAATGGGCCAACCATCCCGAAACATTGTGGAGTAAAAACCTGCTTATCTCCTCCGATTTTCCCCACTATCTGAGGGAAGCCGTCGAGAAAGGAGTCTATCACGGAGACAGCCTTGTCAGAGAGGGGGTCGGCGGCGTTGCCCTTTATGTAAACGGGGCACTGGGTGGATTAATGACTACCCATGCCAGCATGGAGATACATGATCCGTTTCGCGATACGGTGTATGTAGAGCCGTCGTTCGATAAGATACGTGCCCAGGGAGATACCCTTGGATTGATCATACTCCGTACGATGGAGGAAAAGGCTGTTGAAGTGAGAGAAGCAGGCATCAACCTACGTGCGAAGACGTTCGAACTTCCCCTGAAAAATAAGCTGTTCCGCCTTGCTGCCGCTATCGGGATAATGGATGCGGATATGACCGGATGGATGAAAAAGCGTACCGAAGCTGCTGTATGGAGCATCGGGCCGGCCGGTTTTATCACTTTCCCGGGAGAACTCTATCCGGAGATATTGAACGGAGGGGTAGTAGCCCTTCCCGGCCGGGATTTTCCGGTCGATCCTCAAGAAACGCCACCTCTGCGTGACCTGATGCAGGGAGAGTTCCGTTTTGGCATCGGTCTTGCCAATGACGAGATCGGATATATAATCCCCAAAAGCCAGTGGGATGTGAAGGAGCCGTATGTATACCGGGACAAGCCTTACTACGGTGAACAGAATTCGCTCGGTCCCGAGACTGCTCCACTTTTATATAGAGAATTGCGCCAACTTCTGGAGGAGTTACCCGTTACTCCCCCACTCCCTTCTGTGATCGAACAGGCGAGGGATGCACTGTTGGAACGGATTATTTCTGAAATTCCGGCAGGGAAATTGAACGAGTTGACCCATCAGCAACTATTGGGAATGATCACTGAAGAGGAAAAAGAGATCTTCGCCAATGATCATTGGCGTTTTACAGTTGATAATCCTGCCCTGGTGTCGGTAATGCGTCATAAAGGGCAGGAAATCGTTCCTTTCTGGCTGGAGGAAAAGGGATTCCACAAGACCGATATGTCGGTATCCAACGAAAATTACGACTATGAAGTATGGCAAAAGGAGTTTCCTGCCGGAGAGATTAACCTCGGGATCAACGGATTTGACCTGCACCGGGTGGTCTATTTTGTGACGATCGGTCCGGTTGCCGGAAATCAGATGCCAAAAATTTTGCATCATTTCCCCGCCAGATGGAAAGTGATCCCGATGGAAAAAGGAGCTTATACCTATAACGACTGGGATGAATTGGTGATCGAACAACTACCCGAAGAGCTTGAAGGGCATATTCTTTTTACCACTATACGGGGACGTGCACGTGAAGCCGCCATATTGAATTCTTTCCGGGAGACAGCCTATCCAGCATCACCTGAAGCGGACCAGATTGTACTGACCTGGTGTGATGACCCGGCTACTACACAGGCGATCCAGTGGAGAACCGATACTTCGGTCGATAAAATGACGATTCGTTATAGGAGTAAAGAGAGTGATAAGCAGGAATTCTCGGAGGCACCGGCTTCACAACAACTGCTTAGCGATAAGTATATCCACAACAACCCCGTTGTAAAACATTGGGAAGTAAATATTACAGGTTTACAGACTGATAATGAGTATATTTATCAGATATATAATTCGGATAGCGGGAAAGAGAGTCCGGTTTATACATTCCGTACAGCACCCGGGGAAAAATCGTCATTCACCTTTATCCATCTGGGTGATACCCATAACGACGATATCGTGGAAACGGTGCTGAAACAGGCAGTGAAAGAAGTGCCGGATGCCGCATTCCTGGTACATTCGGGAGACCATGTAAATACCGGGTTGTTCAGGGACCTATGGGATAAATACCTACATTCCGGAAGGGATGTTTTTCCCCGATTCTCTTTTGTTCCCACTCTGGGCAACCACGACAGCCAGGATGGCCTGCCGCCTACGCTTTATACGCAACTGTTTATGTTGCCTCAAGACAAAGCCTGCGGCCTCTCTCCCGGACGCAATTATACTTTCTCCTACGGGGATGCACGTTTTTTTATGATCGATGCTACAGGTGATGTAGAGAAGATCGCCTGCTGGCTGGAAAAAGAACTCAGACAGACCAAAGAGAAGTGGAAAATAGCTGTCACCCACTTTCCTCCTTATGTGGAGGATAACTCCTACCCCGACATACGCAAATCATGGTGTTCACTGTTCGACCAATATCGGGTCGATCTGGTATTGTCGGGACATATCCATCAGTATTTCCGCTCCTACCCCATTTATAATGAGCAGGTTGTAACTGAACCGAAGAACGGAACGATCTATCTCTCTTCGGTAGTGGTCGAACCTCGCAAACCTGAACCGCCATCCGAAAAGTACAATGAAGTGTATGCCAATAAGGGAGGATTGTTTCAGGTTATCCGTGTCGATACCAATACCCTCAATTTTATATCCAAACGATTTGACGGCACGATCATAGATCAGTTTTCACTCAGGAAATAAATAATCAAACAATAAAGAGATGCGCTACAACAGACTTTATTCTACAATACAGGCTATCTCTGTCAGACTATTCTTTTGCTTCGTTGCATTTTCTTTCATTGCAGCTTCTCCTTATCCTGACAGAGTGGTATTAACCTGGGCGGGGAATCCATCCAACTCCCAGGCTGTCACCTGGAGGACGGATCGCTCCGTGCAACGCGCGCTGGCACAGATTGCCGTGGCAGAAGAGAATGGACATGATATCAGGCCTACTGAGATAGAAGCGACAACCACAACATTTAGCAGTGAATTGGGTGGAGAGGTCTGTTACCATAGTGTGAACTTCACGGGACTGCTTCCCGGAACCACTTATACATATCGGGTAGGGGATGGGGATGTATGGACTGAATGGTTTCATTTCAGGACTGCTTCCCCCAACCCGGAACCCTTTTCATTTATTTACTTCGGCGATGCGCAGGCAGATATTAAAACTTATTGGTCACGCGTTTTCCATCAGGCCTTTCGACATGCTCCCTATGCGGCATTCACGCTTCATGCCGGAGACCTCATTAACAGGGCCGAAAATGATGATCAATGGGGTGAATGGTTCAATGCTCCGGGATGGGTGAATGCTTCTGTGCCGGTAATTGCCACTCCCGGAAATCATGAGTATTCTCGTGACCGCCACGCTGAATCCGGTTCACCACGTTTAAGCAGCTTCTGGCAGCCTCAGTTCACTTTCCCCCAGAATGGACCCGAGGGAGTAAAAGAGAGTTGTTATTATATCGATTACCAGGGAGTACGGATCGTTTCACTCAATTCGAATGAAAAAGAAGAAGAGCAGCTCGAGTGGTTGCGGGAGGTACTTTCCAACAATCCGCATAAATGGACAATCATTACCTTTCATCATCCGGTCTTTTCTCCGACATTAGGTCGTGACAACCCGGAATTACGCAGTTTGTGGAAACCGGTATTGGATGAGTTTAAAGTCGACCTGGTCTTGACGGGGCATGATCATACCTATGCCCGCACCCATTCCGAAGGGACTGCATATATTGTCTCCGTCAGTGGACCGAAACTATACCATCTCGACAAGCAGGAATGGATGCATCGATCCGCCGAGAAAATACAGTTATACCAGATTATCCGGATAGACTCCGGCGAGCTGACCTATGAGGCGTATACCGCTACGGGGAGGTTATATGACAAGTTCACGCTCAAAAAGCAGGAAGGTGGAAAAAATAACCTGATGGAGGAGATAACAGATACAATTATGTCAAAATAAATAGAGGGAGATATAATCCTATGAAGTTAAGTCATATTATCATTACGTTGGCAGGCCTTTTCTTTTTGTGGTCCTGTACGCAGAAAAGCACGATTGAAGAACTGGTTTTGACCGATAACTGGTATATCCATTCTGCTGAGGGATTGGATCAGGATGGAGAGACATTATCTGTCTCTCCGGTGACGGATAACTGGATACAAACATCTTTACCCGCCACGGTGTTAGGGGCATTATGCAATGCAGGCGTATACGAAGATCCCTTTTTTGGTATGAATCTGGAAGAGATACCGGTTGAGCAGTTCAAAAAACCGTGGTGGTACCGGACCTCTTTCGACCTGACCGGGTTCGATCCGGAGAAAGAACAGACTAAGTTGCTGCTGGACGGCATTAATTACAGCGCCAATGTATGGCTCAACGGCCACCTGATCCTTTCGGCAGACAGTGCTTTCGGAGCCTTCCGACAGTTTGCCTGTGATATCACCTCTATCGCTTTGGAATCGGGAAATAATCTGGCTATCGAGATATTGCCTCCGCAGCCGGGTGATTTCTATATGGGGTTTGTCGACTGGGCACCTGTCCCACCCGACCATAACATGGGTGTGTACCGGCCGGTAAGGATCAAGCGGAGTGGAAAGGCTTCAATCGACCGTCCTTTTGTGATAACCGATGTGAACACCGAAACATTGGATGAAGCCACCCTGTCCATTTCGGCAGAACTGACCAATCATCATTCCGAAACCAAAAAAATGACACTGGAAGCCAAGGTAGAGAACAGTGTGGTCAGTGAGACTTTTACTGTGGAACCGGGTAAGACCCTTCTGGCCGAACTCGGCCCTGAAAAATTCAAAGGGTTGACCATAAAGAATCCTCGTCTCTGGTGGCCAAACGGACTGGGAAATCCGGAAATGTACACCATGCATCTGTCGCTGAAAGAGGGGAATACGCTCTGCGACACGGCGACGGTCCGCTTCGGTATCCGTACCATAGATACCTATCTCAATGAACAAAACGTACGGGGATATAAAGTAAACGGAAGGGAAGTGCTGGTCAAGAGCGCCGGTTGGGTAGACGACCTCTTTCTTCGCGATAACACCCGTAGTAATAGAGCGCAGATACGCTACGTAAAGGAGATGAACCTTAATTCTCTCCGGTTTGAAGGCTTCTGGGGGACGAGCCGGGAAATATATGACCTCTGCGACGAAAACGGTATCCTGCTGATGGTCGGATGGAGCTGCCAATGGGAATGGCCCGATTACCTTGGCCTGGAGATGGAAGTTCCGGAAGAGGACGAGAATATTCCCATCAATGAAGGGGTTGATAAATATGGCGTGAAAATCACTCCTGAAGAAGAACAATTGTTATCGGATATGTTCAGGGATCAGCTGTTGTGGCTGCGTAACCACCCCTCTATTTTTGTCTGGGCGGTGGGTAGCGATGCCATGCCTAAGCCCTCATTGGAAAAGAAATACGCCGAGACAATGGAGAGGTATGACAAAAGCCGTTCGTTACTGGTCTCTGCCGGTGATTTTACCAGCGAGCTCTCCGGGGTAACGGGGATGAAGATGAACGGGCCTTATGAATACGTCCCTCCCGTCTATTGGTTCGAAGATAAAAAACTGGGGGGCGCTTTCGGGTTCAATACAGAAACAGGTCCCGGACCGCAAATACCCCCGATAAGCAGTATCAGGAAAATGATCCCCGAAGAATATCTTTGGCCGCCATTGAACGAGATGTGGGATTATCACTCGGGACGGAAGGACTTCAACAGTGTGAAAGTCTACCTGAATGCGTTAAACAAAAGATACGGCACACCGGAGAATCTGGAAGAACTGGCCATGAAGGCACAATGGGCGAATTATGAAGCCATCCGGCCGATGTTCGAGGCATTCGTCGTAAACCGTCCGGTAGCAACGGGAGTGGTGCAATGGCAGTTGAATTCAGCCTGGCCGGAATTTTACTGGCAACTTTACGATTGGTATTTAATGCCTACCGGCGCCTATTTCGGCACAAAGAAAGCATGTCAACCCATCAATATCATTTACAACTACCATGATAGGAAAATATATGTTTCCAACGATATATTGGGTGATATTACCGAACATACGGTCAGGGCAACATTGTACGACAGTCAGTCCAAAATAATATTCGAACAGGGGAAAAAGTTATCTGTAAAAGAGAATACATCCGTCGTTTTTGCCGAATTACCGGAACTACCCGGTAAAAAAGGAACCTATTTCCTGAACTTAACCTTGCATGACAGTCAGCACAAGCTGGTTGCCGACAATTTTTATTGGTTGTCGGGTCAGGAAGACCAGATGGATTGGGATCAATACTATTGGTTCTATACTCCCCAAAAGCGATATGCCGATTTCCACGAGTTGAATAACCTACCTCAGCCGCAGGTGGGCGCTACAAAGAAAGTGTACAAAGAGGGCGACGAATGGGTTGTAGAGGTAGAATTGAGCAATACCAGCAAGAATATCGCATTCAGCATAGAACTGTTATTAGTAGATAATCAGACAGAAAATCCGATACTTCCGGTGTATTGGAGTGATAATTATGTATCTTTGGTGAATGATGACACAAAAACGGTTACGGCTCGCTGTAGTCTGGCTGATGCAATATCTGAACCTTCGGTAATTATACAGGGAATAAATGTAGAACGGATAAAAAAATAACAGATTGGCTGCCATGTATAGACCTAAGATCATGAATAAATGGGATGCAGTATTAAAAATCTGTATTGCTTTACTGTGTATACCCTCAACTCTTTATGCCGGTGAGATCGATCTCTCCGGCAGCAGATTATTTGTGTCGCCTTCTATCAAATCCCCAGTCAAGGAAACTATCATCCGGGTTCTGCAGGAAGAGGTCCGCAAGCGTACGGACATCCATTTAGGCATAACCGATGGCTGGAGTGGCTCACCCGTTATTGCCTTGGCGCTCTCCTCGGATGGGGTATTGAACGGTAAACCACTTCCTGAAAAGACTCGATTATCCTTACAGGCCGAATCATTCAGTGTCGTGGTAGAAGAAGATAACTCCCATCCGATTGTCTGGCTTATCGGGGCGGATGAGCGTGGGGTTTTGTTCGCTACAGGACATCTGCTGCGTACATCATTGCTTGCCGACAAGCAGATATTGTTCGATTCTTCAAACGCCATACAAAGCGCACCGGAGTATCCTGTCAGGGGACATCAATTGGGCTATCGCAATACCGCCAATTCTTACGATGCATGGACAAAGGAGCAGTATGAGCAATATATCCGGGAGTTGGTCATTTTCGGGACAAACTGTATTGAGACCATTCCTTTTGACAATACGCCCAGTCCCCATATGAAACTATCCAAGGAAGAGATGAACCGGCATATAAGTACCATATGCAAAAATTATGGCATTGATTATTGGGTCTGGACACCGGCTAATGTGGATCTGTCGGATGAAAGCCTGTTCCGTACGGAAGTGAAAAAACACAGTGATTATTACAGGGAGTGTCCGCATCTGAGCCATGTCTTTGTGCCGGGCGGTGATCCGGGAGATAATCATCCGCGGTATGTGATGCCTTTCCTAAAAGCGATTGCCGCTGAGCTGGAGAAGTACCACCCCCGGGCAGGTGTCTGGGTTTCATTGCAGGGTTTCAGCGATGAGCAGATCGATTATTTTTACCATTACCTGGAGACAGAAAATCCTGATTGGTTGCGGGGAGTAGTAAGCGGTCCGGGTAGCCCTCCCCTGTCCGACACGCGCTATCGTCTGCCAAAGAAATATATGCATCGCCATTATGCCGATATTACCCATACTGTCCGTTGCCTCTACCCCACCCTCCGATGGGATCAGGCGTTTGCCCTTACGTTGGGTCGTGAGCCGGTCAACCCACAGCCGTTTTACTATGCCGGATTACATGACCGGTATGCCCCTTTCACCGATGGCTTCCTCACCTACTCCGACGGGGCACATGATGATCTGAACAAGTTTATCTGGAGCCGGAAAGGATGGAGTATGGAGGAAGATGCCACTGGCATTACGGAACAATACGTACGGTTCTTCTTTGGCACCAAACCCGATGATCGTGTAGCAGACGCCATACTGGGATTGGAACGCAACTGGGACGGCCCGATAGAGGCAAATGGGGGGATAGAGATGACTTTCCTGCGCTGGCAGCAACTTGAGGAGGCCTATCCCCGCTTACAAAACGACTGGCGCTGGCAGATGCTGCTTCTCCGCGCTTATTATGACACTTATACCAAGAGGCGGAAGTTATACGAACAAGGGTTGGAACAGGAAGCCAATAAATTGCTCGGGCAGGCCCCGGAAATGGGTGCTGCGAAAGCGATGAAACTGGCTTTGAAGAAAGTGAATGAAGCCGACCTGGTAAATATTGCCCCTTCGTTGAGAAAGAAGATCGATGGGTATTGTGATGCGTTGTATCACTCGATAGGTTTGCAGACAAGTGTGGAAAAATATCAGGCCAGCGGGGCTGAACGAGGCTGTGTCCTCGATTTCGTGGACTATCCGCTGAACAACCGCTGGTGGTTGTCCGACCAGTTTGAAAAGATCGGACAAATGGAAACCGAAGCCGAAAAACTTTCGGCTTTAGAAGTGATCGCCGGATGGGAAAATCCCGGGAAGGGGAGCTATTACGATAACATATCGAATATCAGCCAGAGTCCGCGGGTAAAGACAACGGTCTATGATGCTACCGATGTGGCCTGGTGGGATCGTGGAAAGAGCCGTAAAAGGCTATCTACCCAGTTATTCCAGAACTTCCCGCAACTCCTGTATGAGGATCTTGATCCGAAAGCACGTTACCTGATCCGTATAGCCGGATATGGCGATGCATTGCTCAGGGTGGATGGAGAGCGCATATCACCTACCCTCTACAATAAGGAACTGGAGGAATTCAAAGAGTTTCCCATAGATAGGCGATTTTTTCAGGACGGTAAGCTGGAAGTATCCTTTGATGAACCGGAAGAGTCTCACCTGAACTGGCGTCAATATTCTAAGGTTTGTGATATCTGGCTTATAAAGATATATTGATTAAAATCGTATTAGCAGTAAACTATAATCAATTAACAACATAAATTATATGCGTCATGGAAAATAGAAGGGAGTTTATTAAAAAAGTATCGGCCGGGGTAGCTGCTATGGCCATTGGAGGTACCGGTTTTGATCTGAGCGCTAAGAGTTATGCCCATATCCCCGGTGCGAATGATAAGATCCGGGTAGGAATTGTCGGTTTTTCCGACAGGTTCAGGAGTTCGCTTTTACCCAGCTTTATGAACCATGCCAGGGAGTTGAATTTCGAACTGGTAGCACTGTCGGATATCTGGAACCGCCGTCGTGAGGAGGGAAGAGCCTATATCAAGGAAAAAACCGGATGGGATGTCGCCCTGTGCCGCAATAACGAAGAACTGTATGACCGGAACGACATTGATGCGGTCATTATCAGCACGGCAGATTTCCAGCACGCCCTGCATCTGGTGGAGGCCGCAAAAGCGCGCAAGGATGCCTATTGCGAAAAACCGTTTGCGGAAACCATGGATGATGCCAATGCCGCATTAAAAGCCTGCAAGGAAAGCGGTATCGTGGTGCAGATAGGATCACAGCGCCGTAGTGGGGCAAATTACCATGCTGCCCATGATTATATCCAATCCGGAAAATTCGGTGATATCGTGATTGCCGAGATGTGCTGGAACGTGAACCAACCGGGCCGTTGGAGAAGGCCGGACTTATGTGCTTCTATCCGGGAGAGCGATGTGGACTGGAACCGCTATCTGATGAACCGTCCCAAAGTGGCGTGGGACCCACGCAAATATCTTGAATATCGCCTCTTCTGGCCCTATTCGTCGGGCATACCGGGACAATGGATGTGTCACCAGATCGACACGGTACACTGGTTCACCGGCTTCCCCTACCCGCGCAGCGTGGTATCCAACGGAGGGATTTACCAGTGGAAAGACGGCCGTACCAACGCCGATACGCTGACCTCGGTATTCGATTACGGGCCGCTGGATGATCAGGAGAAGGGTTTCCAGGTGGTTTATTCGTCCCGTTTCAGTAATTCTGCCGGGGGTACAAAGGAACTTTACTATTCGAACGGCGGGATGTTGAACCTGGATACCAACGAAATTACTCCCGAGGGTGGGCTACGTGAGCGTGAGGCATCAGCCATGGGATTAAAGGCCAACCTGCTCGACAAGTTCACATTGCCGAGCGTTACCGTGGAAGCGGAAGCCAATACGGGAGGCGATCCCCTCACATCCGCCCATATGCGTAACTGGATGGAGTGTGTCAGGGCGAAGAATGTGGGCACCAACTGCCCGGTGGAAGCAGGGCATAGCCACACTATTGCCTGTGCCATGGCTAACGCCGCCTACCGGACAGGTATGCGTGCGGTGTACGATCCGGCAACACAACAGATCATGGCTGGAGGTAAGGTGTTTAAGTATTGAAATAGAGTGAAGAGTGAAAAATGAAGAATTAAGAACGTATGAAATCCGTTTACTACAATATACTTCTGATATGCTTTATGTTTGGAATGACCTCTTTTTCCAACACTTATGAGCCGGAATTTGCTGTGTGTACAAGTGTATCCAATTATCCGTTGCTTAAAGCGACAGGGTATCAGTATGTCGAATCAAATGTGGCATACCTGATGCCTGATAAAAGTGATGCTGAGTTTCAGGAGCATCTGGATGAAATAAAGAGGTTAAATGCCAGGGTTATTTCCTGTACCAGTTTTATTCCGGGCAGTTTGCCACTTATCGGCCCTGAAGCCAAACAGGATGAGGCGGTGGTATGGGCCGACTCCGCTCTGCGTAGGGCCGGGATGGCAAATATACCCTATATCGTTTTCGGAAGCGGAAAAGCCCGTAATGTGCCGGAGAATGTCAGTAAGGAGCAAGCTACGGAGCAGTTTATCGCTTTTTGTAAAAAGATTGCTCCATTAGCCAAGAAATACAATGTGACCGTGGTTATCGAGCCTTTGAACAGGGCAGAAACCAATCTGGTCAATTCCCTGGAGGAAGGTGCCCGTATCGTGGAAGTGGTCGATCACCCCAATTTGCAGTTACTATGTGATATATACCACATGATGCGGGAAGATGAGCCGGCTTCGGAAATAGTGAAGTATGGCAAATATATCCGCCATTGCCATATTGCCGAAAGAGAAGAACGCACTTCCCCAGGAACCAAAGGGGATGACTTCAGGCCCTATTTCAAGGCATTGAAAGAGATTGGCTATAAAGGATGTGTCTCTATTGAGTGCAGGTGGAAAGACCTGCCACAGGAGATCCAGCCGGCGCTCTCCTATATGCAGGAGCAGTTCCGGTCGTTATAAGTTTTTGACCGAATTTATTTACGAAACTTGAATCATCAATTAAAAAAATTAAATATTATCGTATGAAACCGACATGTTTAAAATAATCATTAGACATCCGAAGGGAATGATTATTTTAAATATCAAAGGTTCCATACACCGAAATATAAAAAAAAATAATCGTATGAAAAAAATTCATTTATTGCTTCTTATTGTTTTATCGATATTCTTTGTACAATGTGCATCTACAGGTAATAAGACCGAAGAAAAGGCTGCCCCGCAGGTAAAGAACGTGATTGTGATGATTGGAGACGGAATGGGTGTCAGCCAGGTGTATGCGGGATTGACGGCAAATAAGGGGGTACTTTTTCTGGAACAGTGTCAATTCGTAGGTTTCTCAAAGACCTATTCTGCAAGCAGCTATATAACCGATTCTGCCGCAGGCGGTACAGCCATCGCATGCGGAACCAAAACAAAGAACGGTGCTATTGGGGTTGATGCGGACGGGAATCCGGTTAAATCGATGCTGGAGTATGCAGCTGAAAACGGTTTGTCTACTGGGGTTGTAGTGAGTTGTGCCGTTACCCATGCTACGCCGGCATCATTTGTTGCCCACCAGCCTAGTCGTAAAATGGAAGAGGAGATCGCAGTCGATTTTGTGAATTCTGATCTTTCGGTCTTTATTGGAGGAGGGAAGAAATACTTCGATGGTCGCTCTGATAACGAGAATCTGCTTGATAAACTGTCTGCAAAAGGTTTCCAGATTGCTTTCAACCTGGACGATATCAAGAAAGTCGGCTCGGGTAAACTGGCAGGTCTGGTAGCAGACGAACATCCGGCTCTCTATCCTGAAAGGGGGGAATTCCTTCCCGAAAGTGTACAAGCGGCTATCAATCTTCTGAAAAACAATGACAAAGGTTTTTGTCTGATGGTGGAAGGTTCCCAAATCGATTGGGCTTGCCATGCGAATGATAAGGATGCCACTATCAGTGAAATGCTGGATTTCGACCGGGCTATTAAAGTGGCTTTCGATTATGCGGACCAGGATCCCAATACGCTTGTCATCATTACCGCAGACCATGAGACAGGAGGCATGTCGCTTACAGGAGGTGACCTGTCGACCGGGGAAGTAGAAGCCAATTATGGTACAAAAGGGCATTCCGCCGTGATGGTTCCCGTGTTTGCCTATGGCGCAGGTGCCGCCGAATTTGCCGGGATATACGAGAATACCGATATTCTTACCAAAGTATTAAAGTTATATGATATTGAAAAATAATAATATTGCACTGCTGTTATGCCTGCTTTTACTATCGGCAGGACGAGTGTCTGGCAACGACTCTTTTTCTGAGCAAACAGACAGGAGCCGGTTACTTGCAATTAAACCGGTGATCCTTCATTCGGAAATAATCCCGGAGCCGGCTTCAGTACCGTCAGCACATGCCTCGACCATTGTGGAGACAGGGGATGGCATATTGGCAGCATGGTTCGGGGGTACCTACGAGAGGCATCCCGATGTGAGTATTTATACTTCCAGATTCAAAAATGGCCAATGGAGCGAACCTGTTAAAGTGGCCGATGGCGTACAGAATGAGTCACAGAGATTTCCCAGCTGGAATCCGGTCTTATTCAAACGTGACAATGGGGACTTGATCCTTTATTACAAAGTAGGGCCAAGTCCCAGTACCTGGTGGGGTGAATACAAGATATCGACCGATGAAGGTAAGAGTTGGTCTGCCATGGAGGCTATTCCGCGCGGATGCCTCGGGCCGATCAAAAACAAACCGGTAATCATCCCCGGAGGCAAAATACTCTACCCTACCAGCATAGAGATCGTAGGCAAATGGAATGTCTATATGGAGATGTCGAACCAGGATCTGACGGATTGGGAAAAGATAGAGGTCGACAATAATGGTTTTGACGCTATCCAGCCTTCAGTATTATTCCATAAGGATGGAGCCCTTCAAATTCTCTGCCGCTCGAAAAACGAAAGAGTGGTGGAGTCCTGGTCGTATGACAACGGTAAAACATGGTCGCCCCTGGCACCGACCGAGCTGCCCAATAATAACTCCGGTACGGATGCTGTGACCCTATCCGGTGGCTTGCAGTTGATTATCTACAATCCGGTTACCTCAGGTAGGAATAAATTGGCGATAGCCGGTTCATATGACGGTAAAATATGGGAGAAGCTGATCGATCTGGAAGACCAACCCTCCGGTGAATTCAGCTACCCTGCCATTATACAGGATAAGGACGGGATTATCCATGTGACTTATACCTATAATCGCGAAAAGATCAAATACGTGCAATTGAAGTTCTAAATTGATGAGGCTTATGTCGAATTTAACTTCAAAAAAATCCTATCCATGGTTAGTGGTGGCTATGCTGTGGTTTGTAGCGCTGTTGAACTATCTCGACCGGCAGATGCTTGCCACCATGAAACCATTTATGGAAGTGGATATAGCAGAACTGGTTACCGCAACCAATTTTGGACGGCTGATGGCGGTATTTCTCTGGATATACGCCTTTATGAGTCCATTATCGGGTATTATTGCCGACCGGCTGAACCGCAAATGGCTGATCGTGGTCAGCCTCTTTGTCTGGTCGGGAGTAACCCTTACCATGGGGTATGCCCGGAATATAGACCAGTTATATATTCTGAGGGCCGCTATGGGTGTCAGTGAGGCTTTTTATGTACCTGCCGCCCTCTCCCTGATTGCGGATTATCATCAGGGAAAAACCCGGTCATTAGCCATTGGATTCCACACTTCAGGGATCTATCTCGGGCAGGCATTCGGTGGATTCGGAGCGACTCTGGCCGCAGGTACCTCCTGGCAGTTTACATTTCATACATTTGGCCTTATCGGAATGATGTATAGTTTGTTGTTGATTGCCTTTTTGCGTGAAAGGAAAACCTATTCGATCGATACGACCAGGAAGAGGTCTGTCAGACAGGAATTCAGTGCAATGGGAAAGGGGCTGGCCATGCTTTTCTCCAATATTGCATTCTGGGTAATCCTCTTTTACTTTTCCGCACCGAGTCTACCGGGATGGGCGACTAAAAACTGGCTGCCGACACTGTTCTCGGAATCGCTCAATATGGGAATGGAAAAAGCAGGGCCTTTGTCGACTATGACATTGGCAATGGCGTCGTTAGTCGGTGTGTTGGTCGGAGGATATATGTCCGACCGTTGGGTGGCGAAGCGGTTAAAAGGACGGATCTATACCGGTGTGATCGGATTGGGACTCACTATTCCGGCATTGGTATTGATCGGTTACGGTAGCGGTTTGTCCTTGATTGTTACCGGGGCACTTATGTTCGGTCTTGGATTCGGGATCTTCGATGTGAATAATATGCCGATCCTCTGCCAGTTTGTGCCGTCACGTTATCGTGCCACCGGTTACGGATTTATGAATCTGGCAGGTATTTCTGCCGGGGCAGTGATTACCAATGAGCTGGGTAAAGCGTTGGATGCCGGTCATATGAATACTGTTTTTATTACGATGATCGGAGCAGTTGTCATTGCCATTATCCTGCAGTTGACTGTCCTCAGTCCCAGAACGATAGACATGACGGATGAATTGCTGGAAAAAATGAAATAACAGGAAATTTTTCTGTTTTATTCTTCGGAAGAGAGCTCTTCGTATTGTTGCAAGATCATAAAGTGATTTATACAATCGGGGATCTCTTCTTTTCTATGGGTTACATAGATGAGGGACTTTCCGTTTTGGTATGCAAAAGACTCTACGATGGATGTACACCGTATTTTGTTATGCCGGTCTAATCCGTGGAAAGGCTCATCAAGAATTAATAATTCAGGATTTTTGATCAGCGCCCTGGCAAAAAAGAGTAACCGCTGTTCGCCCGAAGAGACTTTCAGGAACGGCCTTTCTTTCAAGTGTGCTATTTGTAATATTTCCATTAATTTCTCCGAGAGAAGAGTCTGTTGTGCATTGCACTTGCGGTATAATCCGATACTGTCGAAAAATCCGGAGGCAACCACCGCCGAACAACTTACATTTTCCCTGTAATAGAGGTGTAATTCTGAAGAGCTGAAGCCAATACGCCGTTTGATATCCCAAATGCTTTCCCCGGTTCCTCTTTTTCTCCCAAAGAGGCGTATATTCTTAGCATATGCCTGCGGATTGTCGGCAAAGATATAACTGAGTAAGGTCGACTTCCCGGAACCATTAGGCCCCAATAGCGCCCATTTTTCGTCCTTTAAGATTGTCCAGTTGACATCCTTCTGAATGATTCTTTTCCCGTAAGCAATATCCACATGGGTCATCGATACAAGTTCGTTGCTTTCGGGGTTACGGTCTTCGGGTGTGAAATCATCCCAGTTGATTCCGGGAAGAGAAGCTGTCATAGACAGGCTTTCCGGGATAAAATCAGATTTTTCTCCACGGAAGTTGACCGAGCAGTGTTTCATTTCCAAGATATGCGTCGTGCAGGCCGGCAGGTCGTCGAATGACGGAGAAATAAACAATAGCCGGATATTACAGCGGTTAAGAAGAAACACAAACATTGCATTGAGAGACTTACGCGATTCTTCATCCAGACCGATAAAGGGATTATCGAATATCAGCATTTTCGGGTTGTCGAGCAATACCTTAGCTATAAGAAATTTCCGTAATTCTCCACTTGACAGGTGGATAAACTTCCGATCCATTAGGTCGAAAAGATGGAAAGTTTTGAAAATAAGACGATTCTCTTCGGAGAGGTTGTCTAATGGTAATAGATCACTTACCAACGGTATTTCTTCATTTTCGGAGTTATTGAATCGTTGTTGATAGAATAGCTTACGGTAATCGAGTAGGGAATAGGCGGCGTTGAACTCGATCTTCCTGATCTGTTGGGAAGGTAACCGGAAACCGCCTTTTTTATCCGGATCATCTGAAAAATGATACCGGATATTACCTGATTGTATTGCTATCTTTCCACATATCAGTTCCGATAGTAATGATTTACCACTTCCGTTACGCCCTGTAATGCCCCAAACCTCATCACTGTTAATTTGCCAGTTGATAGGTTGTGTGAAAGGTGAATCGGGCATCCTTGGTATAACGTTGTCCAGTGCAATGACCTGATGCATAAATGTTTGAAGTAAGATGAAAGAGCCTTATCCCGCCACGTTTGTTTGTATCCCTAACCCTTCCACCCTGGCAGCTATTTTCTGCAAATCGCCGACAGGCACTTTTTCAAGCTCTTTAGCGGGCGTTTCCCGGTCGATGGTGTAGATCATCACCTCGCGGGGATTAAGCGCCCTGACGAGCTCTAACCATGCTGAAATCTCCTCTTCGGTGGTATTGTCTATCTCCTTTCCCTCGAACCGGCCTCTCACGAACATAGTCTGCAGGATAAAATCACCTTTGAAACGCTTATAGCGTTCTACCTGTTTGGCCACTGAATATCCTGGTGCGTTGGGACGGTCGAGCAGACGTACGGTCTTATCGAGTGCCGAGTCGAGTTTCACTATGGGATTCTCTATCTTTTGGAGTGCCTCGAATACCTCGGGCTTGTTGAGGTGCATACCGTTTGTCAGCACACTTATTTTGGCATCGGGGAAATAACGGTTCCGTAACTCTATGGTGTCATCAATGATACCCTTGAATTCAGGATGCATCGTCGGTTCCCCGTTACCGGCAAAAGTGATTACATCGGGTGTGATTCCTTCCCGGCGGAGCGATAACAGTTTATCCTCCAGCGCCGCCCGCACATTTTCCCGGTCGGGTAATTTGGTCTTTGTACGGAAATCCTTATTGAACCCGCATTCGCAATAGATACAGTCGAATGAACAGAGCTTACCGTCATACGGCAGCAGGTTCATTCCAAGCGATACCCCCAGCCTCCTGCTGTGGATAGGCCCAAAAACAATCTCATGAAAAAGTATAGTAGACATGGAAGTTGAAAACTAAAAACTAAAAATGAAAAACTAAAAATGAGCGGCTGTTCCATTAAAACCATGAAAGGATGCGGTCGGTGCCGAAAGCGATCATCAGATACCGCAGAAATTTACCGGCAGTCATTGATATCATCACTATGGATGTGTTGGCCCGCATGAAGCCTAATGCGACCAGCATCAGGTCTCCCACACCGGGGAGAAAGCCGAAAAAACCCATAATCGCCCCTTTGGTTTGCAACCGTGAGATCATGCCATCTATCTTCTCCCGTTTTATATTAAACCACTTTTCGAGCCATTCTATTTTGCCTAAGCGCCCCAGATAATAGCAGGTTGCACCGCCAATGGAGTTTCCAACCGTGGCATAGGTGATGCAACTCCATATATCATATCCTGCGGCAATCAGCGCGGCGAAAACCACTTCCGAACTTAACGGTAGGATAGTGGCTGCCAGAAAAGAAGCCAGCAGTAGTCCCCAGTAACCGAATTCCGCTAATCCGTCGAGCATACAACTGATATGCTAATTGATTAGTGTGCTGCCAGCCAGTTTTCCCCCACCCCTATGTCGGTCTTCAGCGGGATTGACAATTGACAGGCATTTTCCATCTCCTCCGTCACAATTGCTTTTACTTTTTCCAATTCCTCCGGGAATACATTGAAATTCAATTCGTCATGTACCTGAAGGATCATTTTGGATTGGAGCTTCTCCTTTTGTAACCTGGTGAAGATGCGGATCATGGCCATTTTGATGATATCTGCCGCACTCCCCTGGATAGGAGCGTTGATGGCATTCCGTTCAGCATAGCCACGTACGATGGCATTCCGGGAGTTGATGTCGGCCAGATACCGCTTACGTCCCAGAAGCGTCTCCACAAAGCCTTTTTCACGCGCCTGGGAGATACTTTCATCCATATATTGTTTCACCTGAGGGAAAGTCTCAAAATATCCATCGATCAGTTCTTTGGCTTCGGTACGGGAGATGGTAAGCCGTTCCGACAAGCCGAAGGGTGTGATGCCGTAGATAATCCCGAAGTTGGCTGTTTTTGCCTTACGCCGCATATCCCCGGTGACCTCTTCGAGGGGAATCTTATAGATCTTGGCAGCAGTAGCGGCATGGATATCCTGCCCTTTACTGAACGCTTCGGTCATGTTCTTGTCACCGCTCAGGTGAGCCATAATACGCAGTTCGATCTGTGAGTAGTCCGATGAAACAAACAGGCATCCTTCGTCGGGAATAAATACTTTCCGCATCTCTTTACCCCGTTCATCACGGATAGGGATATTCTGCAGATTGGGGTTGGTGCTGCTCAGGCGTCCTGTGGCGGCTACCGTCTGGTTGAATGAGGTGTGTATCTTACCCGTACGGGGATTGATAAGCAGCGGGAATGCATCGATATAAGTACCGAGCAGTTTTTTAAGTCCCCTCTGTTCCAGTATCTTTTCGATGATCGGATGTTTCGAGCGGATTTTCTCCAGCTCTTCCTCACTGGTTTTATATTGTCCGGTCTTGGTCTTTTTTGGCTTATCCACGATCATCAGCCTGTCAAACAGTATCTCACCGATTTGTTTGGGAGAATTGACATTGAACTCGATACCGGCCATATCGGTGATATCTTTTTCAATCCGTTGCAGTTCGGCGGTGTATTGGGTAGAAAGCTCTTCCAATGCTTTCAGGTCGAGCCTTACCCCGGTCCATTCCATATCGGCCAGTACATAGATAAGAGGACATTCAATGTCGTAGAACAGCTTTTCCAGGTTGTTGTCGTGGATCTCATGTTCCAGTATATTTTTCAATTTCAGCGTGATGTCAGCATCTTCTGCGGCATAATCGACCACGATCTTCGGATCCACATCGCGCATACTTTTTTGGTTCTTACCTCTTGGGCCGATCAGTTCTTCGATATGGATCGTCCGGTATTTCAGGTAGGTTTCAGCCATATAATCCATCCCGTGCCGGATTTCCGGGTTCAGGAGATAGTGGGCGATCATGGTGTCGAAGAGTTTCCCTTTCACATGGATATCATAATTGCGGAGCGACAGGATATCATATTTGAGGTTTTGTCCGATCTTATCGATAGCCTCATTTTCAAAGAAAGGCTTGAATATCGCTGCCTGGCGATAGGCCTCTTCACGGTTGGCAGAAATAGGTACATACCAGGCTTCCCCCTCCTTGAACGCGAAGGAGAGTCCCACCAGGTCACTTAATAACGGATCCATACCGGTAGTTTCCGTGTCGAAGCAGACCGATGGCTGTGCCGTCAACTTTTTGCATAGTCCTGCCATTTCCTCTTCCGACCGTATCATCGTGTATTGATGGGGTGTTGTGTGGATATCGGTGTAACCGGCGGATAATTCGACCGGCGGCAGTGTTTCTATTTCGGTTTCCTCTTCGACTTCGACCGTATCAAACAGATTGCCCTGTACAGGCCCTTTGGATACAACGACCGCAGGCGTCTGGTTGAACATGCGATTCAGGAATGTACGGAATTCCAGCGTTTCGAAAAGTGCCTTCATGGCCTCTCTGTTTATCTCTTTCCGGGCAAAATCATCCTCTTTTACCTCAATGGGTACATCCGTCTTGATAGTGGCAAGGAATTTTGAGAAAAGGATCTGTTCCCGGTTATCCTCTACCTTCTTTTGCAACGCACCTTTCAGTTGATGGCTTTGTGCAAGTAGGTTTTCGATTGTGCCGAACTCTTTGAGCAGTTTTATAGCCGTCTTTTCTCCTACTCCCGGGCACCCGGGGATATTATCTGAGGTATCTCCCATCAGCCCCAGCAGGTCGACCATCTGGGTTGGACTCGAGAGGTCATACTTTTCCATTACCTTTTTATCGTCCAGGATATCGAAATCATTGCTGCCGTATTTGGGTTTGTAGATGAAGATATGGGACTCGGCAAGCTGCCCGTAGTCTTTGTCCGGTGTCATCATATAAACATCAAAACGGTCCTTATCTACCCGTTTGGCAATAGTGCCGATTACATCATCTGCTTCATAGCCGGGCACTTCCAGTATGGGGATATTGTAAGCGGCAATGACCTGCTTGATGATGGGAACCGATCGCCTGATATCTTCAGGGGTAGCTTCACGTTGCGCCTTATAGGCCTCGAATTCCTGATGACGGAAAGTAGGGCCATCAGGATCGAAAGCCACCGCGATATGTGATGGATTTTCCTTATGGAGTACTTCTTCCAGTGTATTCACAAATCCGAAGATGGCAGATGTGTTCTCACCTTTTGAGTTTACTCTCGGGTTCCTGATGAAAGCATAATAGGAACGATAAATAAGAGCATAGGCGTCCAGAAGGAAAAGCTTGTTTTTGTGCATAATTATATTCAAATAAATTTAGTTGTTTTCTATGCTTGACTTTGCTCATTTAAATAAATAACTCTTGCTCGGCAATGTTCAAGCGAGCTTGACACGGCCCTCGCTTACGCGTTATTTTAGCTTAACGAAAACGTTCAAAATCTGATTAAGAAATGTAAAGTTACGAATATTTGTTGCTAAGAGGAGAATAATTTATAAATTTGTGACATAAAATTCACGATGCGATGGATCAGAGTCAGGTCATAAGAGATTTTTTGCAGGAAGAACTGGAACTTTTTGATACTTATTTACGAGAGTCAATCAAAAACGACAATCCCCGCATTTCAGGTATTATCGATTATGTTTTTAAGGCGAATGGTAAACGGTTAAGACCCATGTTGGTGTTGCTGACTGCAAAAGCCTGCGGGCAGATTATTCCGGAAACATATCATGGTGCTGTGACTGTTGAGTTGTTGCATACAGCCACGCTTGTACATGATGATGTGATTGATAAGTCCGATATGCGCAGGGGCAGGCGTTCTGTGAATGCTGTTTATGATAACACCAGGGCGGTACTTGTGGGTGATTATCTTTTGTCGTCGGCTTTGGCTGAGAGTGTAAAGACTAAGGATCTCAATATTGTACGTATCATGTCGGAGTTGGGAAAAAGTCTTGCGGAAGGAGAGTTGGTACAGTTTGCACTTGCTGAGGAGATCCTAATTGATGAAGTATCCTATTTTCAGGTGATCGAAAAGAAGACAGCCTCTTTATTGCGTGCCAGCATTACTATCGGAGCTATTACCGGAGGCGCTTCCCCGCAGACTATCTCCGGATTCAGCCGGTTGGGAGGCATCCTGGGTATCTGTTTCCAGATAAGGGATGATATCTTTGATTATTACAAAACCGATGTGGGTAAACCTACCGGAAACGATATCCGGGAAGGTAAAGTGACACTTCCCCTTATATATGCTTTGCAGCATGCACCCCGGACGGTTTCCGACGGGATGTTGAAAATCATTCAATCACGGGATTATTCAGATGAAAATATCGAGAGGGTGCTTGATTTTGCCAAAGAATATGGTGGGGTAGAATATGCCTATAAAAAGATACGGGAATTGCTGGATGAGGCGGAAACGATCATCTCGGAGCTCTCCATCGATGACCAGATCAAAACTCTTTTGCGTCTTCTCCTGATCTATTTGAATGATCGGGATCATTAAAAAAAGAGAGTGGAACCATTGGCCACTCCCTTACCCGATTCATTTTTTGTTACTTATTGGATTTCAATCAGCTTGGATGTAGAAACTTTTTCTTCTTCCACAGTGGGGATTTCAACGGTCAAAACCCCGTTTTCCACCTTTGCGGAGATCTTATCCTTTTCTACGTTCTCAGGCAATACCATTCTTCTTTGGAACTGCGTATAAGAAAATTCACGTCTGAGGTAAGCTCCCTTTTTATCTTTTTCTTCTTGTTCATTCTTCTTCTCAAAGGAGATCACCAGATTATTTTCCTCATCGATCCTCACCACACAGTCTTCTTTGGTCATGCCCGGAGCCGCAACTTCCACCGTAAATCCTTTTTCATTCTGCTGGATATTGATGGCAGGAACAGATCTGCTGCTGTTTTCCATCCATTCATTACCGAAAAAGTCATTGAAAATACTCGGTAACCAGTTGTTTGTACGTCTGATAATTGCCATAATTTTACTCCTTTCTTTTAGTTTTCTTTTGTTACACTATCAAAAGGGCAAAATACATGCCGGGAGGAACTTTAGCCCGTCTTTATGCATACATATGACAAAATGGCTGAAAAAGATCAAAAAACGGTTTAAAACTGTAAAATATAAAGACAAAATGGCAGTATTTAGGGGATGTTGAAATTGAAAATGTTTTTTTGAGATTAGTATCCGGTGCTTGTACAGAGAGATATTGTTGTAAAAAGAGACCATTCAGGGTAGGGTAGAATGGTTCCTTTTGACGTGCTTTATTGGTTGACAAACCTCGTTGACACAGCGTGTCAAAGGTGTATGACAGTCTCTTTTCGATTGGTTTGGCCGTTCGGCAGGAAAAATTATTCGAGGATTGAATATGTTCTTTTGCCGGAGTGAGTCTTGCTATATCTGTCGGTAACCCGTACTTCGATGGTATGCTTGCCCGCCGGCAAATCCGTTGGAACAGAGCCGATCCATACGTGTGTGCTGTTCACGGGATTCGAAGGACGTCGTCCCGGCAGTAATTCCTCGGTGAAATCCCACTCCAGTAATTTTGTGAGATAGTAGAGGTCGGGAGCGGAGACATAGTGCATTTTCCGCCATCCCCCCTCATCAATCCGGTATTCGACCAAATCGTTTTGACTGCCCATAAAGAAGTTCACCATGATTTGAGATGTGGTTCTTCCTTTGTGCGGCACTACTTTCGGAGCAAAGATATTCATTTGATACTCGCTTTCCCTACCGGCAACTTTGTAATCCACATCATATTGATTCCCGTTGATATTCAGGAAAGCATATCCTTGCGGCGTGCCGTCACGCATAGTAGCGTCGGGTAATCCCTTCTCATCCAGTTTCCCCGAATACCAGTCGCCCGAAGTAGTACCCACATTATATTCATGCAGAGGTTTTTTTCCTTTCCATCCGTCTGCTTCGGTGTATTCGATCTGGTCCTGTAAATGGGTGTGCGCCGACATGATCAGTACATTCTCATAATCTTTCAGCAGGTCGAACAGGCGCTGGCGGTCTTCCAACCGGTACGAACCACCCGAATTGTCTTTCATATGAATGTGTTGCGACAAAACCACCAGTTTGTTTTTGGGGACATGCTTCAGGTTGTTTTCCAGAAAAATAAGCTGGTCCTCACGGTAGCCGCCCCAGTAACCTTTGCCATCACGCGGATCGGGATAAAGGATGTTGTCAAGGATGATAAAATGTGCCTTGCCGTAGTTGAAGGCATAATTGGCGCTGCCGAAATTCTTTTTGAAGGTTTCATCCGAGAGCTCATCGGATGGCGCGTCGTAATTCATGTCGTGATTACCCATTACGTTGTACCATGGCAACTGTAGGCGGCGCATCCGCTCTTTATAGACCGGATGCAGATCAAGATTATCACCTGCGATGTCACCTAAGCTTATACCGAACAGGGTTTTATCGGTTTTCACCACATCATTCACTATTTTTTCCGTGAAATAATCCATATCCTGAATGGAATAGGGTTGTGGGTCACCGAAAATAACGGCGGTGAAGTTCTCCGGCTCATCCTGTTTGTGAAACGCAAAATCTATCGACTTAGGGAGACTTCCCGTTTGTGATATTCCTTTATAGGTGAAAGAATCGGGTGAACCCTCCGGTTTGTGGTGGTAATAGAACCGGGGAATAAAATTTTCATCCACAGGAGTTTTGTATCCGCCGGGCTTGATCACGAAGATAGTACTACCGTCATTTACAGGGAGAGTGTAAAATCCTTTACTATCCGTAAGTACCACATCTGTTCCGTTTGAAACGGACACATTGGGAATACCGGCTTCACGCCTGTCTTTCTTCCCGTTTCTATTGGCATCTTCATATACATATCCTTTGGCAGTCTGTTGGGAATAGGCCAGGATGCTGCTGAATAGCAGAATAAGAAAGAGTAAATTTTTTTGCATTGCCGTGTGTTTTATGATTGAGCTATATTGAATTGCAAAGATATGTCTTTCTTCCTGTCAAACTGTTACGAATCGGTGAACTTTTTCGTTAAGCTAAATGAGCAGAGCCAAACTTGTTTGAGCTATGCCATAGCGAGAAAAAGTCTAACTTTAGTGAACTTTTTCGTTAAGCTAAATGAGCAGAGCCAAACTTGTTTGAGCTATGCCA
>NZ_JAXQGC010000011.1:0-57038 GCF_034331125.1 Proteiniphilum sp. | reverse complement strand
TAGCGAGAAAAAGTCTAACTTTAGTGAACTTTTTCGTTAAGCGAGTACAAAGGAAAAACATAAACAAAACGGGCAGAAAGCCGGAAAACCAACCTTCTGCCCGTTGCAATAAGATCTGAAACGATTTGATGCAACTAAATCCCTTTAGTATTTCAAAGGTGATTTCTCTGCGATCCCCGCTTCGTTTTTCACCGGAATCAGTGTGAAACCCCATTTGTAATCCTGATTGGCAGGAATACTGTATTCGGGAAGGGGGCGGGCTCCCCAACTATTGTATCCCGCAACGCCTTGTTGTTTCATATCGATACATACCTCCACGAAGTCTTGGGGGACGATATCATTGATATGCGTCTGGCGGGGTCGCTTGTTCTTTGCCTCTTCATCGGAACGGGAAGCGATTTCCTCACTGCTGAAATTGTTCCACTGATAAGGCTTGTCCTTGTTCTCTTCGGAGTCAAAATCCTCTACGCTGTTACGCAATGCATTGAATCCTATGGTACTGTCGGCAACGACCATCAATCCGCCGGTGCCATTGGTGAGGGCTACCCATCGTGTATCGGTCCGATGTCCGTTTTCCTGCGGGCGAACATAAGGGAAATAATTTTCCTCTGCAGTGGTTTGGTAAAGGCCTACTTTGGATCCGGAAGCCCTGTCGATATAATTCTCTCCCGGGCCACGGCCAAAATAAGATACGTTATTCATCGTCACCGGCATACGGAATCGCACGCCTATACGGGGGACATTCAGAGTGGATGAAGCTTTACGGGCAGCGGATGCTTCCGGTGAGAAAGTGGCTGTGAGCGTCGCTTCGGAAGCACCAACCTGTCTCTCCTCCATATCAGCAGAGAAGAATTTCACATCTACCTTTATAACCCCGGAAGGATAGATACTGTATTTTACAGTATAAAGATTGCCGGCAGCAAGCAGATAAGCGGTTTCAACCACCACTTTATTATTTTCAGGATAACTCTTCACGTCGGTGACATTGAAATTTTTGCTTGATTGTTTCCATATCTGCAGGCGGTGAGGATTTCCATTTCCGTAATCGTTATCGTTCGGGGCACGCCAGAAGTTGGGCTGTACGCCGAAACCTTTGTCAAAATACTCATTCCCTTCCACCTTGTAGGAGGTAACCATACCGCTTGCTTTGTCAAATACAAATTCCAGGCGGGGTGAGGTTACACGGATGCTGTTTCCGGATTGATCCACTTGTAGCGGGGGATTGTCACTATTCCCCGTATATGCTTGCTTAGGTATCGAGAGCGGTAGTTTGAATTGTTCGATGGCTACGATGTAACCGGCAGGAATTAATGGTGCAGCCTCTTTTTGAATCACTTCAAAGTTGACAAAATATTCCATACCGGGTTTGGGCTGCAACTTACCGACAGGTAATGAAACCTCTGTTGTTTGTTGAGGTCGCAGGGAGACTTGCAACATTCCTTCGGATATGTTTTTTCCGTTTTCAGTGATAGTATAGCGGAAAGTATAGTCATCCGTATTGGAGAAATATTGCCGGTTAATGATCCGGAAAACGCCTGTTGACAGATCGACCGCTTCAAAAGCAAAATTCTGGTGGACATATTTCACTTCGGCCAGGGCAGGGTGGGGGGTACGGTCTGGATTTACCAGTCCGTTGCAGAGAAAGTTTCCGTCACTGGGCATATCTACACCATAGTCCCCGCCATATTTATAGTAGAGCCTTCCTTCTTTGTCGTAAGCTTCCATACCCTGGTCTACCCAATCCCAGATGTATCCGCCCTGCAGATTCGGGTATTTGTAGATTGCTTCCCACTGGATATCAAGATTACCGTTGGAGTTACCCATGGCATGTGAATATTCTGAGGGGATCACCGGCCGGTCGCTCCCTGCTTTGCCGATCTCTTCCAGCCAGGCAGCACTGGGATATTGTGGCACATACATGTCCGAGTTAAAGCCCCATAACGCCCGTTCATAGTTCACCGGACGATCCATCAGGCTACGCTCCTGGTCTTTCAGGAATTTGTAGGTATGGAAGAAATTGATACCGTTGCCGGCTTCATTGCCAAGCGACCAGATGGCGACGGACGGATGATTTTTGTTCCTTTCGAACATATTTACGGTCCTGTCCATATGGGCCTGCTCCCATTCCGGGTGTTTGGCGAGGGACCGTTCACCGTAATAAAGCCCGTGTGACTCGATATTGGCTTCATCGTATACATAGAGCCCGTATTCGCTGCACAGTTCATAGAAGCGGCGTGGTTGCGGATAATGGGAGAGACGGACGGTATTGATATTGTGGAGTTTCATCAGCTCGATATCTTTTCGCATCAGTTCTTCCGTCACATAATGCCCGGTTTTGGGGTTAGTCTCATGCAGGTTGACCCCTTTTAACTTGATGGGTTGCCCGTTCACAAGGAAAAGCCGGTCGGTTCGATCGCCGGTCTTTACCGGTTTGATCTCGAAACGGCGGAAACCGACAGGGTAGGGGACTACCTCTCCCGACGTTTCCCCTTCTTTCTTCACGGTGATAAGCAGTTTGTAAAGATGGGGATGCTCAGAAGTCCATGTAGCCACATCAGGCAGCAGTTGCGCGTTGAAGCGGACGGTATTCTCTCCATGGCTTTGGACTGCCACCGGTTTCGTTTCTGAGGCAACCACTTTGCCGACGGGATCGAGCAGTTCATAAGAGACTTCGGCATAGGAAGCGCCGGACAGGTAGTTGCTGACGGTCGTTTCCAATTCGAAGATACCATTGCGGTAACTATCATCAAGTGTCGATTTCACCCTGAAATCACGTAACGATGTTTTGGGTTGCGACCAGAGGAAGACATCCCGCTCAATACCGCTGATACGCCAGAAGTCCTGGGCCTCAAGGTAGGAGCCCGTACTCCAGCGAAATATTTTCAGTACGAGTGAATTTTTGCCGGGATGTACATAAGGATTGATCCTGAATTCGGCAGCTGTTTTGGAATCCTCGCTATATCCTACCTCTTTTCCGTTGATATATACATAAACTCCCGATTTGGCTCCGTCAATGGACAAAAATATCTCACGGTCGTTCCAATCTTCGGGGATATCTATTTCACGGCGATATACGCCCACCGGATTTTCTTCCGGAAGATAAGGCGGCTCCATCTTCGGATAGCGGGTTTCCGGATCACGTTCTACGAATTCGTAGGGATGATTTACATAGATCGCAGTACCGAAACCTTGCATTTCCCAGTTGCCCGGTACCTTGATATCTTTCCATCCGGTGAGGACGACGGTAGAATCGGTGACATGTTCGGGCAGTTGTTTGTAGGAATCCACGAAATAGAATTTCCATGTTCCGTTAAGAGAAAGATAATATTTACTTTCCTCGAAAGGGATGTTAAGCGCTTCCGATCTGGTTTCGTAGGTCATAAATTGCGTACGCGGATGCTCCTTGTTTACCTGTACTACGTTCACATCCTGCCAGTAGGGGGTTGTACGGCGAGGTGAAATTGACCTGTGATCCTGCGCTGACAATGTGCTTAGACTACACAAGCAGACAATAGCTGCCAGGAGAAAAGATTTGATGTTCATATATTTATAAGTTAAAAATTACCAATTAAAAATTACCAATTACCATATTATTTTCATCCCGTTTACCGGGATTTTCGCTGCGCTTCAATTGGCACATTAGCACATCATTTAACTTCTATTTGTGAGAGAAGATCATCGGCCAGTCGACTTGCCCCGAGACGGAACAGGGTATTGTTGCACCATTCTTCGCCAAGTATCTCTTTCACAATAGTATAATATTTCACGGCATCCTCTGTAGTAGCAATCCCTCCGGACATTTTCAGGCCGATTTTCTTCCCTGTTTTGGCATGATAGGAGAGGATGGCCTGACATATTACGTACGCCGCTTCAGGGGAAGCCCCGGGATATCCTTTTCCGGTGGATGTCTTCAGGAAGTCAGCCCCGGAATAGAGCGCCAGGATGGCTGCATCATGAATATTCTTTACATTTTGTAGTGCACCGGTCTCCAGAATTACTTTCAGTGAAGCGTGACGGCAGGCTTCTTTTATTTCGGTGAGTTCTTCACACATCTCTTCATATTCACCCTCTAAAAATTTTCCTACGTTGATGACCACATCTATCTCGTCTGCCCCGTCTGCTACAGCGAGCGATGTTTCGGCTATCTTGATCTCGTTAAAGGTCTGGGATGAAGGAAATCCTCCTGCGACACAGGCGATTTTCACATCTGCAGTCAATGCCTCTTTCACCGTATGGGCAAAGTTGGGATAGACGCAGATGGCTGCTACATTATCCATTTCGGGATTAGAGCCGTCGAAACTGTTTACCTTCTCGACGAATTTCCAGATACTTTCATTGGAGTCGGTGCTATTGAGAGATGTAAGATCTATACAACTATACAGTTTCCTATAGACTGCGGAATTATTATTTTCACTATATTTTTCAGCGAGAAGGTCGTTTACTTTTTTAGTAACTTCTTCGTCCGTCAGCATAAACGGATGTGTATTGATAGCTTTGCTATACTTGTTTGTTTCCATCGGTCTTTTTATCTTATATTTAATAAATTATTTATCATTGTTATCCTGTAATTTTGCGTTATTAAGGTGTCTGTCGGCATCTCTCACGGTTTTCTTCTCTATGTTTTTGATTAATGCCTCTTCCAGGTTTACCCCGGTCTGGTTGGCCAGGCAAAGGAGTACCCAAAGCACATCCGCCATTTCATCGGCCATATTTTTCGATAAGTCAGATTTTTTGAAAGATTGATCACCATACGTACGTGCCATGATCCGTGCCAATTCACCGACTTCCTCAGTGAGGATCGCCATATTGGTCAGCTCGCTGAAATAGCGAACCCCATAGGTTTTGATCCATTCATCCACTTGCTGTTGGGCTTCCTGTATCGTCATATTGTTTCGTTTTTGTTTCTCGTTACTTTTTGGAATTCGTCCGGAGTGATTACACCTACTTTCTCCCCAATCTTCCTGGTTTCCCGGTCTCCTCCTTCTTCCGGTTTCTATTCCCTATTTTTTGAGTCGATCCAAATCGTAACCGGTCCATCATTTACCAGGCTGACCTGCATGTCGGCCCCGAACTTCCCGGTCGCTACCGGTTTTAATAACATCTCCGACAGAGTAGAGCAGAACTGCTCATAAAGAGGGATGGAGATATCCGGTTTCGCAGCACGTAGATAAGAAGGTCGATTGCCTTTCTTTGTGCTGGCATGCAGTGTAAATTGTGAAACCACTAATATATCGCCCCCGGTTTCAAGCACCGACCGGTTCATAACCCCTTTTCCATCGTCAAATATACGTAAATTTACCGTCTTTTTACATAGGAAGCCAATATCCTCTTCATTATCGGCTTCTTCTATTCCTACCAATAGTAGCATCCCTTCGCCAATACTGCTTATTTTTTGCCCGTCGATATGAACGGCTGCTTCCCTTACGCGTTGAATAAGTAGTCTCATAATTGCTCATTTTCCCTTGTTATCCATTTCCAGATGATCTCGCCTTTACTTTTTCCGATCACAGAAATGAGCTCTTCTTTGGTTGCCTCTTTAATCCGTTTGATACTTTTAAAATAGATCAACAATCTCTTTTTTGTTTCAGGGCCGATACCTTTGACCTGGTCCAATTCCGAAGTTGTTTGAGATTTGCTCCTTTTTTGCCGGTGGAAGGTGATCCCAAACCGGTGCGCTTCATCCCGTGCCTGCTGGATAAGTTTTAACGTTTCTGAACTCTTGTCGATATAGAGCGGAATGGGATCTTCAGGGAAATAAATTTCTTCCAGGCGCTTGGCAATACCTATAATTGCGATTTTTCCGTATAGTCCGATTTTCTGAAGCGATTCCACAGCAGCATGCAATTGTCCTTTACCTCCATCAATTACAATGAGTTGGGGTAGGGGAGCGCCTTCGTTAAGTAGCCGAGAATAGCGTCTTTCTATAATCTCGCGCATTGATGCGAAATCATCAGGCCCTACAACCGTTTTCACGTTGTAATGGCGGTAATCTTTTTTTGATGGTTTTGCTTTTTTGAAAACAACACAGGCTGCCACCGGATTTGTCCCCTGGATATTGGAATTGTCGAAGCACTCGATGTGCCATGGAATTTCTTTTAACCGGAGATCATTCTGTACTCCCTTCAGGATTCTGGTTGCCCGTTGTTCGGGATTGAGCATCTCTGCTTTTTTCAATTTGTCGATCTTATATTGCTTTACATTCTTTTCTGACAGACTGAGCAGTTTTCGTTTTTCTCCCCTTTGTGGAATGGTGAACTCTACGTCCGGCAGTTTCAGGTCGGGAATAAAAGGTACGATCACCTCTTTCATGTCACTGCCGAATCGTTGCCGCATCTCTACAATCCCCATTCCAAGCAGTTCTTCAGGAGATTCATCGAGTTTCTTTTTATATTCGAACGTATAAGCTTGATTCACAGCGCCATTCACTACGTGTAGGTAATTAATGTATGCTGAATTTTCAGCCTCTTCAATGGAGAAGACATCCAGATTATAGTTTATGTTACTTACTACCTGTGATTTCTCTCTGAAATTCTGGATCAGCAGCAATTTTTCCTTTAACCTGTGTGCCTCTTCAAACCGCAGTTGTCCCGCAAGGGTCTGCATCTTTTCATGAATCTGTCTTTCGATAATAGCTACATTCCCCTTCAATATCTCAATGATCTCTTCGATATTTTTATTGTACTCTGCCAGTGATTGCAAAGCCTCACATGGCCCTTCACATCGTTTGATATGATATTCGAGGCATACCTTGAATTTTCCGGCGGCTATGTTTTCTGGAGTCAGATTGAGCCGGCACGTACGTATTTTGTATACACGCCTGAAAATATCCAGCAGTGCATTCACCGATTGTACCGAGGTATAGGGGCCGAAATATTTGGACCCATCTTTCACTATATTCCGGGTTTTATAGACCCGGGGGAAATATTCATTTTTCACCACGATAAAGGGGTAGGATTTGTCATCCTTAAGCATCACATTGTATCGTGGCTTTAACTTTTTGATCAGGTTATTTTCGAGTAAGAAGGTGTCCTCTTCAGAATTGACGACAATGTATTTTATCTTTCGTATCTTTCTTACAAGAATGCGTGTTTTCGGATGATCATGGTGTTTGTTAAAGTAAGAAGAGACTCTTTTTTTGAGATCCTTGGCTTTACCGACATATATAACGGTGTCATTCTCATCAAGGAACTGATAGCAGCCCGGTTGGTGAGGGATAACGGCAAGCGTATTTTTAATTTCGTCGGTCATGGCTGGGTTTTAGTCTAAATTGGAGTGAAAATCCCTGATGGCCGGTCAGCAATTCTATCTGCCGATACTATCAGGGATATTCTCTCTCCTTAAAATTTGATTACCGAATTTACTTCGACATCTTTCGGGAAATGATCAATCCCTTTTAGCTCTTCCAGTTCTATAAGAAAGTTGATATAAATCTTCTTTACACCCAATTTCTTTACAAGATTATACGCAGCCACCATCGTTCCTCCGGTAGCCAGCAGGTCGTCGTGAAGCAACACCACGTCCTCATTCGTCAATGCATCCTGGTGGATCTGGATGGTGTCTTCCCCATATTCTTTCGTGTAAGTTTCTTCTATTACTTTATAAGGGAGTTTTCCGGGTTTACGGATAGGTACAAATCCTACACCTAACCGGATCGCGGTAGCCGGCCCCATAAAAAAACCCCTGGATTCGATCCCCACCACTTTGGTAATACCCTTGTCCTTATATCTGTCATATAGGATATCCGAAAGTTCTTTCAAGTGGGATGCTGATTGGAACAGGGTCGTGATGTCGTAGAATTCAATCCCCGGAATAGGGAAGTCAGGGATGCTCCTGACAGCGGAAGTAAGTGTTTCGATACTCATTTTTTATTCATTAAAATTAGTCTATTTGAGTCGCTTTCGCTCCTCGATTTTCAATTCTTTACAGACTATTTCTGCGTCCGACATAAGTAAAACTTGTTTTGCTTATGTTCTCTCTTGTCGAAATAGTACTCGCGATGGTAATATAAGCGAGTTTATACTATGCTCATTTAAATAAATAACTCTCGCTCGGCAATGTTCAAGCGAGCTTGACACTGCCCTCGCTTACGCGTTATTTTAGCTTAACGAAACGTTGTTATATAATTTATCTTTTTTGAATGTTCCACGTGAAACATTTCTGTTTTAACGTCCTAATAAGACAAGCAAAACGGATATGTCATTGGGTGAAACACCCGGAATTCTGCTCGCCTGGGCAATCGTCCCCGGGTTAATTCTGGTCAGTTTTTGTCTTGCTTCTGTCGAGAGCGATTGTATTTCGTTGTAGTTGAATTTGTCCTTGATGCGAATATCTTCTAAACGTGTGATTTTATCCGCCATCATCCGTTCACGCTTGATATAGCCGTTATATTTTATCTCTATGTCGGCCGACTCAATGATCTCCTCTTCCCGTTCGTCGATAGTCTCTAATAGCTCTTTGAGCGGAGCCACCTCTTGCGCCATTAGCGTCAGGTCGATGTGTGGCCTTGTTAACAGGTCATGTAGCTTCACGCCGTGCTTCAAAGGTGCTGTGCCGATGTGTTCGAGGAATGGGTTGATACGATCTGCCTTGATGGAGAAATTGTGTGCGAAATTGATGATTTGTGCAACTTTTTCTTCTTTTCGGTTGAGTAGCCGGAGTCTCTCTTGAGTCGCCAGTCCTAACTCATAACTCTTTTTTGTGAGTCTTTCGTCTGCATTGTCCTGACGGAGAAGAATACGGTATTCAGCACGGGAGGTGAACATCCTATAGGGTTCGTCAACACCCTTCGTGATCAGGTCGTCGATCAATACTCCTATGTATGCTTCGTCTCTGCGTAATACAAAAGGATCTCCCCCATGACAGTTGATATGGGCGTTGATGCCTGCTATCAATCCTTGCCCTGCCGCCTCTTCATAACCCGTAGTGCCGTTGATTTGTCCTGCAAAAAAGAGGTTTTTCACCAACTTTGTTTCCAGTGTCGGATACAATTGCCGGGGGTCGAAGAAATCATATTCTATGGCATAACCGGGACGGAAAATATGTGCATTCCGGAAGGCCGGTATCCGTTGCAAGGCGCTCAATTGTGTCTGCAAGGGTAGGGAAGAAGAGAAGCCGTTGAGATAACACTCATGGGTTGTTTCTCCTTCAGGTTCCAAAAACAGTTGATGGCTCGTCTTCTCGGAAAAAGTGACGATTTTGGTCTCTATGCTGGGGCAATAGCGAGGCCCTATGCTTTGTATCTGTCCGTTGTAGAGTGGCGAATCACTTAATCCATCACGTAAGGCTTCATGTACCTCTTCAGAGGTATAAGCTATCCAGCAGCTTCTTTGTTTGAGTGTTCGTTGTACATCCGGAAGATAGGAGAATTTATGAAAATCTTCATCTCCTTTCTGTTCTTCCAGCAGGGAAAAATCAACCGTTCTCCCGTCAATACGTACTGGAGTCCCTGTCTTCATCCGGTCAGTGGAGAATCCCAGGTCACGCAATTGCTCTGTCATCCCGTAGGAGGCTGGTTCGGAAACACGTCCTCCGCCGATCTGTACCTTGCCAATATGGATCAGTCCATTTAAAAAAGTGCCGTTTGTAAGTATTACTGCTTTGCTGAAAAACTCTACTCCCATGCCGGTTTTTACTCCGGAAATAGTAGAGTCTTTACAAAGAAGCCCGGTCACCATATCCTGCCACATATCCAGGTTAGGTGTGTTTTCTATAATTGTGCGCCATGTTTCGATAAATTTCATCCGGTCACTTTGTACACGGGGGCTCCACATGGCAGGGCCTTTTGAACGGTTCAACATGCGGAACTGGATAGCAGTCTTGTCGCTCACAATTCCCGTCTGCCCACCCAATGCATCAATTTCACGCACAATCTGTCCCTTGGCAATACCACCTACGGCGGGATTGCAACTCATCTGGGCAACCTTGTTCATGTCCATCGTGATCAGGAGTGTCTTGGATCCCAGATTGGCAGCGGCTACAGCCGCTTCGCATCCGGCATGGCCTGCCCCTACCACTATGATGTCGTAATTGAAAGTCATTTTTTTTTTGATTTGAGATAGCAAAGATACTAAAAAAGAAAAAGTTACCTGTTATAGTAATGTTAATTACCGGAAAGAGGTATAAAATCCCTTTTAATTCAGATGTTTACAGAGAAAATGATTCTTCAAGTTCATTCGTTTGTTTATCGGAATCTTTATATATTTGCACCCAAAATAT
Organism: Proteiniphilum sp.; assembly: GCF_034331125.1. Classification (NCBI taxonomy): domain Bacteria; kingdom Pseudomonadati; phylum Bacteroidota; class Bacteroidia; order Bacteroidales; family Dysgonomonadaceae; genus Proteiniphilum; species Proteiniphilum sp. Next base: position 46,823 of record NZ_JAXQGC010000011.1, on the reverse strand, counting down.
CAATTGTTCAATTACATTATTCGTTTTGAGTCGCCTTTATTCCTCGATTGTTAATTCTGCGATCGACATATATTTTATATAAAAAATTTCTAAAACTTGCGATAATGAATCTGAAACAACTTTTCTTGGCTGCATTCTGCATATTTTTTATCTTTTCTGTATATGGACAATCTGATAACAGTGGATAGCAATACCAAAAAATTTATTTGTCGTTGAATGCCGGTATGAACTTCAACTTAGGATCTTCAAGTATTGAATTATCGAATGAACTTATCGTTCCTCCAACCAAAAGGGGATTTTCTCCCGGTTTTGATGGTGCTTGGTTTTTCTCAAAGAATTATGGAGTTGGGATAAAGTATGCTTTCTATACCTCCAAATACAATAAAGAATCTTATCTGGAATATACAGAACACTCCTATGATTATCCTGTGTATGAATATAAGTCATTAGCTTTTAAAGAGAAATCGCATATGTTTGGTCCCGCCATTTATGGAAGATGGCCTTTGGGTGAAACGAAATGGATGATCATGGCTAATGCCGGAGTAGTGATGTTTTATAATGAATTGACAGGAATAGAAAAGATAATTACTTATATTATTGATTCTCCTGATTTAATCGTTGATCAAAGTCAATTACCCGAGGATAGAAAAATGGGTGGTGCATATAAAGGAATTGCTGCAGGTTTTACTTTGTCCGGAGCTATCCGTTACGAACTTCTCCCTTTTGCAGGAATAACTGTCCAAACCAGTGGTATTTATGCACCCTTTTCCAGAATGAGTAATCCCAATTTGAAGACTGGACCACATGGTGAGGATTTCTCCAGGAGAATCGGCAGAGTAGGTCTTTCAGCCGCTATTGATTTCTCTTTTTAACGATTTGTTTTTTCCAAGGTGCTTTATATGGCGGGAATTACAGAATTAATTCCCTTTTTCTTTTCTCAGGCTGAGGGCTCTTTCTTCAGCCTCTTTCATCTGTTTGCTTTCGGCTTCCGATTTATCATTGATACCGCATAAGTGGAGCACGCCATGGATAATGACACGGTATAACTCCTCTTCGAAATCAGTGTCATATTGAATTGAGTTGGATAGTACCGTATCGAGGCTGATAAAAATATCTCCCGAAATGCGATTACCTTCGGAATAATCGAAGGTGATGATATCGGTATAAAAATCATGTTGAAGGTATTGCCGGTTGACTTCCAGAATTTTTTCGTCGGTACAAAAAAGATAGGAAATATCACCGGTTTGTTTCCCGTAACTTTTCGTAACGGATTTTATCCAGTTTGCCGTCTCCCTTTTTTTGATCTTCGGGAAATCGATATTTTCAGCTTCGAAAGTAATTGCCATTTTATTAACATTTATTCACCTGGAGGATGCTTTATTTTTTATCCGAAAAAGAGATAGGCCACAAAAATGGCGGCAATAATACCTGCCAAATCGGCCAAAAGCGCATAGGGAACGGTATAGCGGGAATTTTTGATGTTCACCGCACCATAATAAACAGCCACGATATAGAAGGTGGTGTCGGTAGCCCCCTGAAGTACGGAGGATAATCTGCCGGCAAACGAGTCGGCTCCGAATGTCTGCATGGCATCGATCATCATTCCCCTGGCACCGCTACCGCTCAGCGGTTTCATCAATGCGGTGGGCATACCATCCACCCAGCGGGTATCGAGGCCTGTCAGCGCTACCATATCCCGCAGCCCTTCCATCAGGAAATCCATCGCTCCCGAAGCACGGAAGACCCCAATCCCTACCAGTATAGCGATAAGGAAAGGAATAATGGTGACAGCAGTCTTAAAACCCTCTTTTGCCCCGTCGATAAACGCATCAAAGATATTTATTTTACGGCGTAGTGCCTTTACAATGAAAAGTACGATAATAGTGAAGAGAAAGATATTTGCAGCAAGACCCGAGACAATATTGATCTGTTCCTGCGACATCGACCGGAAGAGAATTATCGTGCCGATGATAAGTATTGCTATGCTCAATACAAAACCCATGATCGCCTTGTTGAAGATATTGATACGCTGTTTCAGACAGACGGCAATCATGCCGATCACGGTAGAGGAAAAGGTAGCGATCATAATCGGGACGAAGATGTCGGCAGGGTTGGCAGCACCCAACTGTGCACGATAAACCATAATAGTGACGGGAATCAATGTCAAACCCGATGCATTCAGGATCAGGAACATGATCATGGGATTGGAGGCTTCCTCTTTTCTCAGGTTAATCTCCTGCAGTTCCTGCATCGCTTTCAACCCGAACGGTGTAGCTGCATTGTCAAGGCCCAGCATATTGGCAGAGAGGTTCATCAGGATGGAGCCCGAAGCAGGATGATTCTTGGGTATATCGGGAAAAAGCCGGGAAAAAAGGGGGGCGACAGCCCTCGAAAAGAGCTCTATCATGCCTCCCCGTTCACCTATCTTCATCACCCCCAGCCAGAGTGACAGCACCCCCGTCAATCCCAGAGAAATTTCAAAACCGGTTCTGGCGGACTCATAAGTAGAATTCATGATCTCGGTAAAGACATTTACATCTCCAAAGAAAACCAGCTTTACCAAAGCCACCACGAAAGCGATCAGAAAAAAAGCAATCCAAATATAATTCAATACCATATTCTGCGGGAATCTGAGATTAGACGGACATTTAACGGACAAAGATTCACCAAAGATACAATTTATGACTATTTATCAAAAAGAAAACAATATAATTTCTAACTTTAAGGCAGGTTAATGTGCCAATGAGAATAATGTGCCAAACAACGTTCAACGGAGCAAATCGTGGTTAATATGCCAATGAATTTGGATGGCACAATGATTTAATAATTTAATTGGCACATTGGCATATTGATTAATTAGCACGTTAGAAAGACATGCGCTGGAAAGATTTTCTATATTTTCAGAGAGGTTCAAAGACAGCAGTCATCCTGTTGCTTATTCTTATTGTGTTAACCTTTATTTTGAATGCACTTCTCAGCTACAAGAACTCGTCGGATGTTATCCTGATGCAGAATGATTCGCTGGTTCGGGAATTTGAAGAATTTCGGCGTACATTAAAGGTAAGGGAACCTTCCGCCGTTACTGTTCCAGAAGAGAGAGAGGCTCCAATGGAGCGGAAAAGTGCTGCAGAGCGTTCGTCGGACAAGGGTGGTTCTGCAAATAAGAGCATCTCCCGTCAAGGTGAGAAGAATGCTACAGAAAGGTATTCCTCACGAAGCAGTGACATATCATCCTTCCGTGCTGCTTATCCGTCTATGGAGAAACTTTCCGAAGGGGAAACTATTTCCCTGAACAAAGCCGATACGTCCGAATGGAAGAAAGTGCCCGGTATCGGTAGTGTGTATGCTTCCCGTATTGTGAAGTACCGCGACTTGCTGGGCGGATTTGTATATGTTGAGCAACTATTGGAAGTGTACGGTATTGATCAGGAACTTTTCTCCCGCATAGCTGTTTATATTGAACCTGATGGCAATTTCCGCAGGATCCAGGTTAATCAATCAGATTTCAAGGAATTATTGCGTCATCCCTACCTGAATTACAAACAGGTACAAGCGATCATGAGCATTCGCCGGAGAAAAGGTAATATCACCTCTATTCGTGAACTCTCCATCCTCGATGAGTTTACACCGGATGACATCCTTCGTCTTGAACCCTATTTGGAATTCTGATAATTGATATTTCTGTAGATTAATAAATTGAATAATTAAGCAAGTCTTGACTCTTGTATCTAATTTTTATCGTATGAGACGAACATCTCTCCTTTTTTTTTCTGTTATATGTGTGGCTCTTCTCCTGTTGTTAGCCGGTTGTAGTACAAAAAGCGGTAAAGAAATTGACCCGGAATTTGCCCGTTATATTTCAGCATTTACGTATGGAAATGTCTCTTCCGATGCATTTATCCAGATAGAACTTGTGCAGGAGATTCCTGCCGTGGAGTTGAATGCTGAAGTAAAAGATAAGTTATTTTCGTTTTCGCCCTCTTTGAAAGGACAAACTTTTTGGGTGAATGGGAACACCATCCGTTTTATGCCCGATGCGGGAGAGTTGGAGCCGGGAAAGGAATACCATATTGGCTTCCTTTTGGGAAAAGTGTTGGACGTGGAGGAGAAATTCCGACAATTTAACTTCTCCATCCGTGTAAATGAGCAAAGTTTTACTGCCGACCTGCTTCCCTTTTCACCGATGAGTATGTCCGACCTGACATGGAACAGGGTAGAAGTGACGATGAATCTGTCCAATCCTGTTTCGTCGGACGACGTTACCAGAATGTTCGATGTGAAAGGAGCGAAACAGAGCCATATACAGGTAAAGCCTGCTGGTGCCACTGCGTTTCACGTTTCGATAGATAGCCTGCAGCGGACGGATAAGCCGCAGCAATATGCGCTGACCATTGACGGGAAAGCAATTAATTCAAAGAAGAAGGTTGAATATACGATCGATATCCCCGCATTTTCGAAGGATCATTTTGAAGTGACGGATGTGCGTATGATGCAGGTTGCCGATCCTCATATCCGGCTGACTTTCAGTGATCCGGTTTCACAGACGCAGGATCTGGAAGGATTGATCGTACCCTCCGGTGTGAAGAATTTCACTTACCGTATCGACAAGAATGTGATCAAGATATATCCTGAAACCCTGCCGAAAGGACAGATGGAACTGCAGATCTATGAGGGTATTAAAAATAACTCCGGATTGAACCTTGACAAGAGTTATCTTTATCAATTGCAAGTGGACGATGATAAACCGCAGATAAAATTCGAAAAGAGTGGAAATATCCTGCCCGATGCAGAACAACTATTATTACCATTCAGCGCTGTAAACCTTTGGGCGGTAGATGTGCAAGTGGTGAAAATATACCGCAACAATCTCCTTTATTACCTGCAATCCTCTTCACTGAACAATAACCAGTCGGGTAGTGAGTTGCGTCGTTTCGGACGGTTGGTGATGAAGAAACGCATCCGTCTGGATAGGGATAAACAATTGGATCTTTCAAAATGGAACAACTTCACCATCGATCTTTCCCAGATGATCGGGAAAGATCCCGGTGCTCTCTATATGGTACAGCTCTCCATGCGGTCCGATTATTCGCTCTATCCCTGCGAAGGGATAAGGCCACAGTCTCCCGATGAAGCGATCATGAAACGTTTTTCCGATGACCAGCTATCTGAAGAGGATGAAGCGGTGTGGGATGAACCATATCCTTATTATTATGAGCCGATCGACTGGAGCGGATATAAATGGGAAGAGCGGGATGATCCTTGTAAGCCGACCTATTATATGCTTCAGGAGCGCAGGATCCAAACAATGGTCATGGCATCCAATGTGGGAATCATTGCCAAAGCAGGGCAGGGGCATATCATGAGTGTGGCTGTGACTGATATACTCTCCACCGAGCCTCTCTCCGGAGCCGAAGTGACTATATACAACTATCAGATGCAGGTCATGGGTTCGGGCAAGACCGACCGCAATGGATTTATAGAGATCGACTATAAGAAAGGGCGTCCGTTTGTCGTAACGGCAGCCAAAGGTGATGACATCGGCTATCTGGAAGTGGCGGACCAGGCGTCGTTACCACTCAGCCGGTTTGATGTAAGCGGAAAAGAGATACAAAAAGGATTAAAAGGATATGTTTATACCGAGCGCGGTGTCTGGCGCCCCGGTGATACCATTTTCGTATCGTTTATCCTTGAAGACAGGGAGAAAAAACTGCCGGAAGGACACCCCGTGACCCTTGAGGTCTATACGCCCCGGGGGCAATTTTACCAAAGGCAGGTGAAGAGCGACGGCCTGAACGGGTTCTACACTTTCACCGTGCCGACAGATCCGGCTGCAGAGACCGGTGTCTGGCAGGGACAGGTAAAAGTGGGCGGTACCACCTTCCATAAGTCGCTTCGCATAGAAACCATCAAACCCAACCGGTTAAGGGTGCGTTTGGATACCGACTCCATTATTGATGCGTCAAATGGCGTTATCTCGGGTACGCTTACATCACAATGGCTGCACGGCGCACCTGCTTCGAACCTGAAAGCAGATGTAGACCTGACGCTCTATGCATCTGATAACCCGTTCAAAGGATATGTCGGCTATTCGTTCAATAATCCGATAGTGAAATTCGAAACAAGTAAGACGAAAATATTCGAGGGGGTACTCAATGCTTCCGGTGTGGCGGGAGTCAATGCCAAAGTCCCTGTGGCCGAAAATGCCCCGGGAATGTTGCGCGGGAATATTCTTTCACGCGTGTACGAAACCGGTGGGGATATGAGTTTTTATGCCCAGACAGTCTTTTATTCGCCTTATAAAAGGTATGTAGGGGTAAAAGCACCTGACTTGCGTCCCGGCCAGTTCCTGGAGACCGACAGCCCGGTCCCGTTCGATGTGGTTACGGTAGATGCTTATGGCAAGGCTGTTTCGGGAAATGTGGAATATACGGTTTATAAACTCAACTGGAGCTGGTGGTGGAACAGTACGCAGGAAGATCTGGGGTCTTACGTGAATAATACTGCCGCCAACATCGTGGCAAACGGAGATGTAACACTCACCAACGGAAAGGGTAAAATCGATTTTCAGGTGGATTATCCCGATTGGGGACGCTATCTCCTTCTGGTGAAAGATAAAGAGGGTAAACATGCTACCGGGACGGTCTTTTATGTCGATTGGCCGTTATGGCGGGGACGCTCGGCCAAGAGCGACCCGGAAGGGCTGACCATGTTGGCATTCTCCACCGACAAACCGTCGTATGAAACCGGTGAGAAGGCAACGGTTATCATCCCGAAAAGTTCGGAAGGCCGCGTGCTCATCAGCATCGAAAACGGATCGGGAATCCTTCATCGGGAATGGGTGAAAACTTCCGGTGAGGAAGATACCAAATATGTGATAGAGGTTACTGAGAATATGGCACCCAACTTCTATGTATTCGCCACCATGCTGCAACCACACGCGCAGACCGTGAACGACCTGCCTATCCGGATGTATGGTGTGGTGAATGTGGGTGTGGAGAACAGGAACAGTACTCTCGAACCGGTTATCCGGATGCCGGATACACTTCAACCTGAAAAAGAGTTCACCATCTCGGTATCGGAGAAAACAAAAAAACCGATGACCTATACGCTTGCTATTGTGGATGAAGGGTTACTCGATCTGACCGCTTTCAAGACGCCCAATGCGTGGAGCGAGTTTTATGCCCGTGAAGCCCTTGGCGTACGCACGTGGGACCTGTTCGACCGTGTACTGGGAGCAAACACCGGTATGATGGGGCCGTTGCTGAGTATCGGCGGTGATGAAGCATTGAGGCCGTCGCGTGACAATGTGAACCGCTTTAAGCCGGTGGTGAAATTTATCGGGCCATTTGAATTGAAAGGTGGTGAGACAAAATCGCATACAATCAGGCTTCCGCAATATATCGGGTCGGTACGGGTGATGGTGGTGGCCGGTGGAGACGGTGCCTATGGCAACGCCGAGAAAACCGTGGAAGTGAAAAACGACCTGATGACGCTTTCCACACTTCCACGCATCATGGGGCCGGACGAAGAAGTATGGCTCCCTGTCAATGTTTTTGCTATGGGGAATAGCGTGAAAAATGTGCAGGTTTCCATTCAGACAAAAGGTTTACTTAACCCAACGGACGGGACAACCAAAAACGTGTCGTTTGACAAGCCGGGCGATAAAATTGTTTTCTTCAAACTTGCATCCGGTAAGGAGACCGGAGCTGAACAGGTGGAAATTAAAGCTACCGGTAATGGTATGTCATTCTCGGAGACCATTGATATCGCAGTCCGTAACCCGAATCCGCCTACCGTTATCACACAGGCAAAACTAATCAATCCGGGAGAATCTGCTACATTCGATATTCAGACCGAGAGTGTGGAGCCTGATGATTGGGCTACCCTCGAGCTCTCACGTCTGCCGAGTGTCAATTTCAGTCAGAATATGAATTATCTGCTCGAGTACCCGCACGGATGTACCGAACAGATCACTTCGCAGGCTTTCCCGTTGCTCTATATTGAGGAATTCACGGTACTGAAAGAAGATGAAAAGAAGCGGATGACTGCGAAAGTGAATGAGGTGATCCGGATGCTTTCATCCCGGCAATTGGCCGATGGCGGGTTTATGTACTGGTATGGAGATAATTACTCATCGGAATGGGCGACCACCTACGCGGGGCATTTTCTGGTTGAGGCGAAAAACAAAGGGTATGAGGTGCCGGAAACCGTGTTGTCCCGATGGACCCAGTTCCAGAGGAGGCTTGCACAGAACTGGCTGCCCACCAATCCCAACCGCAGTTATTACGCTTTTTCGATGATCGAACTGCAACAGGCGTATCGCCTCTACACCCTGGCGTTGAACGGAAGTACGGAACTCGGAGCCATGAACCGAATGCGGGAACTGTCCGGTTTGTCGCTGCAGGCACGCTGGCGGTTGGCTGCTGCTTATGCACTGGCAGGAAGAAAGGATGTCGCCAATTCGCTTGTCTTTAACCTGCCGGATGAGGTGGAAGACTATAGTTTCAATAACGATACCTATGGAACATCGGCGCGGGACAGGGCGATGATCCTGGAGACATACCTGTTGCTCGATAATGTGGAAAAAGCGATGTCGGTGGCGCCGTCAGTGGCACAATCATTGTCGTCCGGTTATGTCACTACCCAGACTGCGGCGTTCGGACTGGTGGCAATGGCTAAACTCGCCGGGCACATCGGTTCGGGAAATATCTATGTCGACTGGACATTGAATGGGAAGAATATGGAGAATGTGAATACGCCGAAAGCGATTTATCAGGTTGATATAAATCCAAATAAGAGTCTTTCGGTGAATCTTACCAATAAGGGGGAGGGCAAGCTTTATGCACGCCTTTCGGCCAGGACAATTCCACAGGTCGGTACTGACCGGGAACCGACGCAAGGGCGGTTTAGGATGACGGTAAGGTATGTCGGTCTGAACGGCAACCCGCTGAATGTGGAATCGCTCCCGCAGGGAACGGAATTCACGGCAGTGGTAACTGTCCAGAACAGTGCCGAACAGGCCTTTACTGATTTGGCGTTGACACAGGTATTCCCGTCCGGTTGGGAGATTTTCAATGAACGGATACTCGAAGCGGATGCGTCTGCTCCCGGCGGAGGATATAACTACCGCGATATTCGCGACGACCGGGTACTGACCTATTTCAACCTTGGTGCGGGGCAAACGAAAACATTCCGTGTGCGCTTACAGGCAGCATACCGGGGAAATTATTATCTGCCGCCGGTATCGTGCCAGGCAATGTATGCACCGCAGGAAGAGGCAAGAAACAGAGGTGCGTGGGTGAAGGTTGTAGAATAAGTAGATCGGGTGTATGCAACTAAATCGTTCGACTGACGATGTTTTGTGACCCATTTTTGCTCTCGATCGCTAAAAGAGTAGAAGTCGCTTGGCTAACTACTCTTTTAACGCTCTTCTTGAGCTATGGGTCCCCACAAAACATCTAAAGGTCTTCGCTTTAGTTGCACATATCTATATGGGATAGAGAGTGAGATGGTAAAGCATGCTGATAAGAAGATAGGGAGGCGTATAGTGTCTTACGGGAAAACGTTATTAAAACGGTTTCGAGCGATGGGCATACGAAAAAAAACTGCTTTATTTGTACTTGCTTTTCTGTTGGTCTGGTACCTGTTTTTCCTGCCTGGTACCTTGTTCCATTCGCCATATAGTACGCTGGTTTCCGACCGGAACGGTGAACTGTTGGGTGCACGCATTGCATCCGACGGACAATGGCGCTTTCCACCGGCCGACAGCGTCCCCGGGAAATATGAAATATGCCTTATCCAGTTTGAAGACAGGTATTTTCGTTATCATCCGGGCGTAAACCCTTTAGCGCTTGGCAGGGCGATGATACAGAACGTGAAAGCGGGTAGGGTAGTGAGTGGCGGAAGCACCATCACCATGCAGACAGTCCGGCTGATGCGCCGGAATAAACGTACTTATTTCGAAAAGTTCATCGAAGTCATCCTCGCTACCCGGCTTGAATTATCATACTCAAAAAAGAAGATTCTGGCGTTGTATGCCTCGCATGCGCCGATGGGTGGAAATGTGGTGGGTATTGATGCTGCGTCGTGGCGATATTTCGGACATAGCGCAGAGTCTCTTTCATGGGGTGAAGCGGCTGTGCTGGCAGTATTGCCCAATTCACCCGCGATGATGCACTTTGGTCGTGACCGGGAAGGATTGTTGAAGAAGCGTAATCGTCTTTTGCAACAATTGCTTGACAACAATATCATTGAACAAACAGATTATGAACTGGCTGTGTCAGAACCGTTACCCGATCATCCACATCCGTTGCCCCAGATCGCCCCTCACCTGGTGACACAAGCCTTTTTACGGAATCCCGGAAATCATATACAATCTACGGTTGACAAACATCTACAAATGCGTGCTGAGGAGATACTGGATCGTTGGAATACCGAATTCTCGCAAAACGGTATTTTCAACCTTGCCGCATTGATTGTCGACCTGGAGACGAACGACATACTTTCCTATAATGGTAACGTGGGATTCGGAGCCAATGTTTATGGTAGCCAGGTAGATATTATTCAATCTCCCCGAAGTACAGGTAGTATATTGAAACCGTTTCTCTACTGTGCCATGTTGCAGGAGGGTGTATTGCTGCCCACAGAGCTGCTTCCCGATGTTCCCATCAATATAAACGGATTTGCACCTAAGAATTTTAGTCTGGGGTATGACGGTGCGGTACATGCCGATGAGGCACTGGCACGTTCGTTGAATGTCCCTTCAGTGGTTTCATTAAGGAAGTATGGCGTACCGAAATTCTACGATCTTTTAAAAAAGGCGGGACTGACCACCCTCAACCGGCCGGCCGACCATTACGGGCTTTCCCTGATCCTCGGCGGTACGGAGGGTACGTTATGGGATATAGCCAATGCTTATGCGCGAATGGCACATAGCGTAATAGATTATAACCGCGATGGGAAATATTATGAATGGAAGAATTTCAGGTTAGTGAGGGATGATTATCAATCCGGGGAACGTAAGGAAGATGAGTCACCTTTATTCAATGCCGGTGCTGCATGGCTTACGTTACAGGCGCTGACCAATGTGAACCGGCCGGAAGAGTTGAACTGGGACTTTGTACCCTCTGTCCGGAGAGTCGCATGGAAAACAGGTACCAGTTACGGATTCCGGGATGCGTGGTCGGTAGGTGTTACACCCAAATATCTTGTCGCCGTATGGACAGGCAATGCAAGCGGTGAGGGCCGTCCGGGACTCACAGGGGCACGAACGTCGGCAGAGGTGATGTTCGACCTGTTCAATATTTTGCCTGTCACAAGATGGTTTGAAATGCCTTATGGAGAGTTGGCCGAAGCGGCTGTATGCCGTGAAAGCGGCCAATTGAAAGGAATGTATTGTCCTGAGAGTTCTATCGATACCCTGCTCATTCCGGCCAAAGGATTGCAGGGAGCTGTCTGTAATTTCCACAGGCGGATCCATTTGTCGGACGATGGGCAATACCGCGTGTATGAGCAATGTGTAGGTGACCGGGGAATCCGTTCCGTTTCGTGGTTCCAGTTACCGCCGTCGTGGGAATGGTACTACAAACAGCGCCATCCTGATTATCGCTCCCTTCCTCCGTTTTCTCCTGAGTGTGCTTCGGGAAACCTGTCCGACGCAGTGATGCAATTTATCTATCCCTACCCGGGAGCAGTACTCAGAATAACCAGGCAAATGGACGGTTCACGGGGAAAAGCTGTTTTTGAGCTGGCACACCGGAATCCGTCCGCACGTGTCTTCTGGCATCTCGGGACAGATTATTTGGGAGAAACATCCAGTATCCACCAGATGGAACTCTCTCCTGATCCGGGTGAGTATATCCTTACCGTTGTGGATGAGAATGGTATTTCGTTGTCAATACGGTTTGAAGTAGAGTGAATTTATTCTATCCACAGAAGAGGCTTAAACGTAGCGCTGTATCGACCGTAATTCGTCTGTTACCTTTGATGATCCCGGATATTGTTTGAAAATACAAAGTTAGATGAGAGCATTGCTTCGTTATTGATATTTGTGGGTGTGGATATTGTAACGCAAACGAAATCGAGAATGTCACCGGGGAACGTACCTTAATACCCTTAGATCCTCTTCCTCTTTCACTAAATGTGTTTTTCCGTTTGAAAGTAAATATACCGGATCACTAACCTTACGGATACGGCGATACATATGGTCGGTAATCAGAAAGCCTCCTAAGTTGAACTTAGGTATAGCTTTGTTTTCCGGATGGAGAATATGGATATCTAAATAAGACCATTTGGGCCGATCTGGTAAGCTATCTGAAACGCCTGGGGTAAGGATCTTTCATAGAAAATTCCACCTCAGGGAGATCGGCTATTTTCAAAAATATCTTTTGAGGATAGATGCGACGGAAGAATAATAGCTGCTGCCAAAGAGGTTCAGATGTACCAGAAGGTAGTAGAGTTGGTACAATTCGATCTGGATGTCGTAGTAGGGCGATTTGGGGATAATTTCGTGATAGGCATCATAAAAACCGGCACCGAAACCGCCAAAGAGCCGGCTCATGGCAATGTCGACCATTGAGTGGCCATAATATACGGCAGGATCGATCAGGAAGGGCGTGCCGTCTGCTGCGATCAGGTAGTTGCCACCCCAGAGGTCACCGTGCAGTAAAGCAGGTCTTATATCGCCGGAGATTTCCCGGAACAGGGTGATGGCTCTCTCTTCTTCCGGTATCATTTGTGATTGTATTAATCCGTCTCTGAGTGCCAGTTGAAGTTGAGGGAGAATACGCTCGAACCAGTGGAATTCTGCCCAGTTGGCATGAATATTATTTTGTTGGGGCAGACTGCCGATAAAGTTATCAGATGAAAATCCGAAATCAGCTTGTGAGCACAGATGTAATTCTGCCAGTTGGCTGCCGAGGCGGTGATAATCGGAAGTATCGGGGCGTTTGCTTTCCACAAGATCCATCATGAGAAAGGCTTGCCCATCTATGGAGTCGACAAAATGCACATGAGGAACAGCGATGGTTTTAGTTTCTTCAATGGCTTGTAATCCCTCCTGTTCCGAGTAGAACATTCCCAAGGCAGAAGAGTCACTGTTTACTTTCAGGAAATATTGTCCTGTTTCAGTGTCAACGCAGTATGCCGAAGAAATATCCCCGCCGTAAACCGGTCTGGCGTTCACCACTCTTTCTCCCAGATAGGAAGTGATATATGGCAGAATATGTGCTAAGGGTTTACTCATTATTCAGCCGTATTATAGTTAAATGGGGGATACCGGACAGGGCCGGTATCCCGGATATACAAACTGTAATCCTCTGTTTATTTCTCTAATACCGCGATATTCTCCTTCAGCAGAGCAATTTTGCTTTCAGCGTCAGCCTGTTTCTTGCGTTCCGCTTCCACGATTTCAGGTTTTGCATTCTGTACAAACCGTTCGTTATTTAGCTTCTTCAATACCGATTGCAGGAATCCTTCGGTATAGGTGAGTTCTACCTTCAATTTTTGGAGTTCAGCTTCCACATCCATTTTATCCGTCAGGGGAATGCTGTATTCGATAGTTCCTACAAGGAATCCGACTGCTCCTGGTTGTTTTTCAGAAACAGATGAAACAGAGGAGAGACGGCATATCTTGGAAATCACACTATCATATTGATGATTGTGACTCCCGATTACTTGCAATTCCAATTCATCTTTGTTGGGGATATTCTTTTCCAGACGGATAGTACGTACACCGGCAACTACCTCTTTCAGTGTTTCGAAATCGTTCAGTAGTTCCTTATCTGCCGGAGTCTGTTTAGGTTGAAGGCTGGTCATGATGCTCTTACCCGCCTTCCTGTCGTACAAAGCTTGCCATAACTCTTCGGTAATAAACGGCATAAAGGGGTGTAGCAGCCGCATCAGCGCATCAAAATAAGAGAGTGTGATCTTATATGTTTCCGTGTCGATAGGCTGTTGATAGGCCGGTTTTATCATTTCGAGGTACCAGGCAGAGAACTCGTCCCAAAAGAGTTTGTAAAGCAGCATCAACGCTTCCGAAAGGCGATATTTGGAGAAGAGGTCATCTAATTCGGCGATAGTTTCGGAGAGTTTGCTCCGGAACCATTCAGCCGCGATCTTAGCCGTTTCCGGCTGAGGTATGGTGTCATCGGTCTCCCATCCTTTGATAAGGCGGAAAGCATTCCATATCTTGTTGTTGAAATTACGTCCCTGTTCGCAGACCGATTCATCGAAAGGAAGGTCGTTCCCGGCCGGGGAAGTGAGCAGCATACCCATACGTACGCCGTCAGCTCCGTATTTCTCCATCAGTGCGATAGGATCCGGTGAATTGCCGAGCGATTTGGACATCTTCCGTCCCAGTTTATCCCGGACAATCCCCGTGAAATAGACATTGCGGAAGCAGGGTTCCTTGCGGTATTCATATCCAGCCATGATCATACGTGCAACCCAGAAGAAAATAATTTCGGGAGCAGTCACCAGGTCGCTTGTGGGATAATAGTATGCAATCTCCTTGTTATCGGGGTGGTTGATGCCGTCGAATACCGAAATAGGCCACAGCCATGAAGAGAACCAGGTATCGAGCACATCTTCATCCTGCTTCAGATCATTGATCGATAACGGATAATCCACTTTAGCCAATGCTTTCTCGAAGGCCTCCTCCCGGCTCATGGCCACCACATAGCCTCCCTGCGGAAGAAAGTAAGCCGGTATCCTGTGTCCCCACCATAACTGGCGACTGATACACCAGTCCTTGATGTTTTCCATCCAGTGGCGGTAAGTGTTCTTATATTTTTCAGGATAGAAGCGGATGGTTCCATCTTCCACCGCTTCAAGAGCAGGACGCGCCAAATCGTCCATTTTCAGGAACCACTGCATTGAGAGCTTCGGTTCGATTATTGCATCAGTACGTTCCGAAAAGCCTACTTTGTTGGTATAAGGCTCCATTTTTTCCAATAGTCCGGCTTCTTCCAGGTCTTTTTCGATCTGCTTGCGTACTTCAAAACGATCCATTCCCACATACCGGTCGCCGTTTTCATTCAGTGTGCCGTCCTGATTGAATATGTCGATGGACGGGAGGTTGTACTTTTCGCCCAGCATATAGTCGTTCACATCGTGTGCCGGAGTCACTTTCAGACAACCGGTACCGAATTCGATATCCACGTAGTCATCTTCAATTACAGGAATAACTCGTCCGACTAGCGGAACGATTACTTTTTTCCCTTTCAGGTGGCTGTTTTTGGGGTCATCGGGATGGATACACATGGCCGTATCACCCATGATAGTTTCGGGGCGGGTGGTGGCGACAACCGCGTAGGCTCCGTCGGGATCACCCGCTATTTTATATCGTAGATAATAGAGTTTGCCGGTCACTTCCTTATGGATCACCTCTTCGTCAGAAAGTGCTGTAAGGGCTTTTGGATCCCAGTTGACCATCCTTACTCCGCGGTAAATAAGTCCTTTATCATGTAGATCACAAAATACTTTTAGTACGCTCTCAGAACGGATCTCATCCATAGTGAAAGCAGTCCTGTCCCAATCGCAGGAAGCACCCAGCTTCTTCAACTGTTCCAGAATAATTCCTCCATGCTCGTGAGTCCAGTCCCATGCATGATTCAGAAATTCTTCCCGGCTGAGTTCATTCTTTTTGATACCCTGTGCAGCCAGCCTGTTCACCACTTTTGCTTCGGTAGCAATAGAAGCATGGTCCGTGCCGGGTACCCAGCAGGCGTTTTTACCCTGCATCCGCGCTCTGCGGACCAGTACGTCCTGGATAGTGTTATTGAGCATATGCCCCATATGCAGTACGCCGGTAACGTTAGGTGGTGGAATAACAATAGTATAGGGTTCGCGACTATCCGGTTCAGAATGGAACAATTTGTTGTCCATCCAATATTTATACCATTTCTCTTCTACCTCTGCAGGGTTGTATTTGCTTGCAATCTCCATACGAACATAATTGAGTTTAATCATACGAAACCCGCACACAACTACGATCATCTTGTCTCGCCTTGTGCGGTCTTATCCTGTTTTATGATGATGCTTCTCCTCCGGTTTTTTGTCCGGCGGACGTAACGTCAAAAAGACGGAAGCGAAGTGCAAAAGTACAAAAAATAACTCAAAACGTTCTTGGAGTTTTATTTATCGTGAACTCTCAGCAGAGGGGGTATGCCTTTTTCACTGTGCATCTTTTTTACGGGGTATCTACGGAACAGATTGTCGGGCAGGTGGAAAAATGCCCGTCAGGAGCATTGAGTTATTTCTATAATAAGGGGGAACGAAAATGGGATTTATGAAAAAACAAATAGCATTAGCGCTGAAAAACAAAGTAATACTAATCCCCATACCCTATAATTAGTGTACCACTTAACTTTCTTCAACTCCAGGGTTTCCTCTTTAAATTGGGCTACGGTGAAAATATTTCCTTCTAGTTTGCTTTTGTCTGGAGCCGGGGAGAACAGACTGCATATATACATCACTAATAAGCTAATTACAAATAATATAGGGACAATAAACAGGAAATGCATATCTCCAAAAATATCGTTTTTGAAAATAAGTAATAGCACGGCAACTACTAAGCCGCTGATTAAGCCGATAAATACCCCTTGGGCGTTCACTCGTTTCGAGAAGATACCTACAATGAACGAAGCCACAATAGGAGGTGACAAATAAGCCAACATTTCCTGATAGTATTTTAAGATTGACCCAAAACGTCCTATCTGCGGAGCCCACAATGCAGCTATGATAATTACGACTAATGCTACAATCTTTCCGACTTTAACCAATTGTTTGTCACTTGCTTTTTTATTCAATTTGCTGTAAAAATCCATCGTAAATAAGGTTGATGTAGAATTCATTATGGCACTGAGGGAAGATGTGAGCGCTGCAAAAAGGACAGCAATCATAACCCCGAGCAGACCCACAGGCATCAGGTTTATTATCATTGCCGGGTACACCATATCGGGACTTTCCAACCCCGGAAATATTTTTTGGGACATAACTCCCGGAATGGCGAAAAGAAACAGGGTGGTCAGAGTGATGCCTCCGTTAAGCATTACTCCGTTGCGGCCAGCATTCAGGCTTTTGGCACTCAGTACTCTTTGCACCAGAGTTTGATTATTTGCCCAAAAGTACAAACCTGTTATAGGCATTCCTACCAGCAACGCTAACCACGGTGTGGATGCATCGTCTATAGGGCGGATCAGCCTGGTCATATAATCACCGGAAGTAAGGAGTTCTTTGAAATATTCAAAACCACCACTCATGGTTACGAATACGGCAAGAAGGATGGATCCCACGATTAAAATTACAGCCTGAATGATCTCCGCGTTTATGGCGGACGACAGTCCGCCGGGAATTGTATACGAGGTGGCTAACAGGGCAAAGACAATGACAATTGTTTGTATTTCGACCGATGGCACAAGCAACTTGACAATCAAAGCACCCGCATACAAGGCTGTTGCTGCGTCCAAAAATACATTCCCTAATATACAAATAGCCGAAAAATAATATCGGGAGCGGGCATCGAATCTGCGCTCCAAAAATTCGGGAATAGTGAAAATACCGCTTTTAATATAGATTGGTAGTAGGAAAGTGGCAAAGAACACCATCACTACGACTCCCATCAGATTGTAGTTGAAAACAGCTATGCCTGTAGAATAGGCGTCACCTGTTTGTCCTATAAGGGTTGTACTGGATATACTCGCAGCAAAGAGGGACAATCCTACTACTACCCAGGACATGCTACGCCCGGCAAGAAAGTAGGATTTAGAATCTCTGCTTTTTCCGTTTTTTAAAGCCCACCAAACAATTACCGCCATAGATAATACTATGACGGCAATATCAATCATTGAAACAGAGGTTGTCATACACTCTTAATTTATTGGGATATTGGTTAGAAGTTTGAAGCTTCTCGCAGGAATTGTAACGGTAAATCCTTTTTTGACCTTTTCGGGGGTTACTTTATCAACTGGTACAGGAAAAGAATTTTCATCGGTTTGGTAACCCGACTCTACGTAGTCATAAATATCCAGATCGCTTTTTCCATTTACAGTCATCTTCAAGTCAAATGTATGATCGACCTCATCAGCATTTACAATTGCTATGGTGGATCCTGTACCGGAACTTCCGGCAACAACCCTCAATCTGTTGAATGGTTCTGCCTGTGTAGGATTGTATATCTTCATCCCGGGTGTAAAATAGCGAGACATTAACGACCATGTGAAAAACCAGGGACGTATTTCCTCGTGCTTAGGATCACCGATCAGCTCTGTACCAAGTGAATTCCAAAATCCCCATACTTTCAACTGGTTTTTATCTCCAAGATCGCCGATTGTATGCATTGCATCGTCCAGCATCCAAGCACTGGCTCCATGCCAACCGGCTTTCATTGTTTGAATGAGCATATCGGCCATATCTACACCATACAGATAATCATAAACAAATAGTTGTGAGTCTTCGCTGGCAAATTCGGTCGATTGCATCCGTTTCTTGTATTCTCCACCTAGTTCCAGCGTGTGGTACCAGCCTCCAATCTCACCGAAAATCATAGGTTTTCCTGTTGGCCGGATAGTTTCTCCCACAGCGGCATAATGTTCCATGAATGCTCCGCTACGGATAAATTGGTAGTCGGCATAACAATGCACGTTATAAACTCCTGTTAAGTGATCTAATTGTTTCACCGATTGTTCAACCCATTGCCACCCGGTATATTTCGATTTATGATTATTGCTTAGTTCTACCACATCCGGTGCTGCCATTGTAATGTCAAGTTTTTCATTGGCAAAAGCCTCAGCCATCATCTCCACTCCTTTTTTCCACTGATCCCAGTCGCCTCTGGTACAGGCCCAATCACCGTTGGGTTCATTCGTTATGATATAATATTTAATACAACTAAAACCTTTTTCTTTCACCAGGAAAGAGACATATTGGGTAGTCATCTCAATAAAACGAGGATCGTCCACCCGGTCTATATTTCCCGGATAACCCCAAAAGCCAGGCACCCCATAGTCACCCAGTAAAACAACTATTCCATTGCGTTGACAATAGTCTAAAATCTTACATACCATCTGAACTTCAGGACAATCGAAATCAAGTATCGGTTCTCCTTTTGAGTTTACCCCTTTGAAATACCTCCATCCTGCTACATCCATCACACGGGCAATACGTGGTTTCATGTAGTCGAGACGTTTATATACCATTTCCAGTTTCTCATCGGTCATAAGATAGCCCCATTCGGCATCCGGAGAATCACCGTGTGGATAGGCCGACCACTCGACGCCATGACCAATAAAATTCTCTGACACGGGTTGAGAGTCTATTATAATGGTTTCAGGGGAAGTACATCCCACAGTTATTAATACCAGACTGACGGTCAGGATTAAAATATTCTTTTTCATATGATTAAAATTATTATTTTCAAAGGTATCATATGGAACTCGCTTTTAATCATGATCTTGAGTGAGAATGATTATCATGCTCGTTTCATATCTTCAGGGACTTATAATTTGTGAAATTTTCTCATTTCATACTTTGATATACCGATATATGGAATGCTTCGTGCATACTGACATTGTCATTGTATGCCTGGTTTATATTGGTATAGAACAACAGTATCATATTGTTTTTTCTGTCAATGATATAGTCTGTGCCAAAGGCTCCTCCCCATTTCAAAGAATTGGGGGGTACCATACATTTGTTATATCTGTATTTGTCGGTTAGTTCGAAAGCCATACTGAAATCATGATAGGTTTCCACTCCTTCCATCTGACTGCTCGTCATCAGCTCGACAGTTTGCCTTCCCAAAACTCTTTGGTTATTGAATTCTCCCCCGTTCAGTATCATCTGGCAGAACCTGGCATAGTCTTCTATTGTGCCCGAAAGCCCGGCCCCACCACAAAGCGCTGTTTTGTATGTTATTTTCGGGGCATCCTGGGCGAATTGATCATCTGTAAGTTGATAACTATTGGTCCCGGTATCTTGTGTATATAATTTCACCAACCTGTCATAATTTCCTTCAGGCTGTACAAAGTATGTATCCTTCATACCCAAAGGGTCAAGTATCCGTTCCCTCATCAGTACATCCAATGTTTTTCCACCTATTACCTCTGCCAGATAACCGGCAATATCGGTGCTGAATCCATACGTAAATTTCTCACCCGGATCGTGTTGTAAAGGTATTTTAGCCATTCTTTCCAAAACTTCCTGTGATGTGATCGGATATCTGTAGAAAAAACCTTCCACTTCCTGCCCATAAGGATTGTAATCATATCCGGCGGTATGGGTAAGTAAATGACGGATCGTGATACTTCTTTTTGCGGGTCTTGTTTTCAGAGTTCCCTCCTTTGCATCTCCCGATTCATAAACCTGCGGATCAGCAAACATAGGGAGGTATTTTTCTATGGGATCATCCAGTTTAAATTTACCTTCTTCGAATAAAGAGAGTAAAACGGCTGAAGTGATTGCTTTGGTCTGTGATGCATTCCTGAAAATATCATCTGACTTTACAATTATCTTATTTTCCACATCTTTGTATCCATAAGCCCCGCTATAAACTATCTGGCCATCTTTGATCACCAGGGCTATTGCATTAGGCAGTTTTTTGTCCTCTATATATTGTGATAACAGCGAATCGATTCTGTTTAAGCGCTTGCTGACGAATCCAATATTTTCTACATTCTCACAGTGAGTAAAGCTTTGAACCGTTTGCCCAAAGCTATACCCTATGAAAAATAAATAACCTATCAGTGTAATTAATTTTCTCATATGCATATTGGTTTTTCTCTATTCGGGATTACTGTATCTGAGCATGAAAGAGTTTATTTATTATTATTCTTTATAAAATCTACCAATTCCTGTACAGGGCATGTTGCAAGGCATACATATTTGTCCGCAGCTCCATAATACACGTATAGCGTATCATCTACTATGATATTTCCCGTGGGGAATACACAGCCATTATAATATCCCTTGGTCTCCCAGTCAGTCTCAGGCTCCAGAATAAAATCTCTTGTACGTCCTATAATTTTCAGGGGATCTTCAAGGTCCAGCAGGAGTGCTCCTACACGATAATAGCCGCTTCCACCCTTATCAACCCCATGATATAATGTCAGCCAACCCTCTTTGGTCCTTAGCGGAGGAGTAGCTCCTCCGATTTTCTCTTCCCAGGTTCCGTCGATTCCAGTGATCAGCAGGTGACTCTCTTTACCTTGCCAATCAAGCAGGTCATCCGAAAATTTTAGCCAGATGGAGGGATGTTTCACGCCATAATTTTCACCCACATATTGTTTGGGCCGGTGCATAAGCACATATTTCCCGTTTATTTTCTCAGGGAAAAGTATCACATCTCTATCGTCGAGGTACGAATCGGTAATCCGCCCTAAGCGCTCAAATGTACGAAAATCTTTTGTACGCATCAACCCCGAATTTCCCATATTTTCTTTCACAAAGATAGGAGCATGTTTTCCCTGAGGGGGGCGGTTCACTACATCATGTGCAAAATTCCAGTATTGTCCCGGAGGAAATGGACGAAAAGCATAGGTGATATAAAAATCATCATCAAATTTTACGATGCGGGGGTCTTCCACACAACCTCCGTCGGGGTATCCCGGCACAGGTGAAAATACGGGTTCGGAGGAGACTCTCTCAAAGTTCACCCCATCGTCACTAATTGCCAGTCCCAATCTGATGACGTGTTCTGTATCTGCTCCGGCAGCTCTGTAAAGCATGTGGAATTTTCCATCTTCGTACCACACTCCCGGATTGCACGTTACCAGGCTTTCCCATTCGTTTTTCGGGTTGGGAGAGAGTATTGGGTTTGCACTATGTTTGGTAAGCTTCATAATTTGCTTTTATTATCTTCTGCTATTTGTCTACTTGATGAACTCCGATTGAAGGGGCTCCATATACAGGAAGTTTATTACCCCAGAAATCCTTTCCTCCATTATGATCTATAAGAGCACCTGCTTTACGGGCCGGGGATTTTTTATGAAGTTTGTATCCTTCAAGTGATTCAAGTCCCTTTTTTCCTGTTCCAGGAGCGATCAACATCGGATCTCTCGTTATTTTATTTATCTCATCAGGTTCGGTTGGGTGATGATTCCCCCAATAAAGGTTGTTGAGAAATATACCGCCTGTACCCGGAATAGAATAGCCTCCTGTACCGTGATTTATTATAATGTTATTTTTAAATATCCATGGAGCGTTCACATCACCCCCTTCGTCCCACAAGTGGTCTATAATTTTGGTGTCCAACCCTTCGCCAATATAGAAAACATTGTTGTAAATCTGAGTGTGGGGAGTCACTCCTCCTGCCATCATTATTACGCGTTCCTTGTCATTTTGTGATATATTGTATCTCACGATATTATTGGTCGAGTTTGACGCATCTATTATCAGTACAAACCCGCCTTCGTTATCGTGACTGTAGTTATATTGAATCACACAGTCAAAACAGTCCAGATCGTGATCAAATCCCATTCCATCGGCATTTCCTTCAAGCTTATAGGTATGGCATGCTTCATTGTACTGTACAATGCAGTTACGTCCACGGGTAGACCATATGGCTGCCGCTCCGTTGAATCCATCATCCTCCCGGTAAGCACCACAACCCTCGGCATAATTGTATTCTATAAGTGCTCCGTCACACCCAAAGGTTAAAATGCCATCCGAATCTATTTCACGCACTGTATTTCCCCTGATTACAACTCCTGTTGTAGATTGATTGGGTTCAGCCCAGGTGTAGTCCCAGACAACAATACCTGTACGTCCTGAATATTCCACAGTATTGCCTTCAATCAAAACATCCCGGTATTTGTCCGTCCCTTTTGATGTATGACTTACGCTAACCGAGATACCTCCATATTGATGAGGATCCACACCATTTAAATAGCGAAATGAACATGTTACATGATGTACATGATTATCCCGGATAACAATGCCGTACAATTCGCCCGCTCCGTCGTTTTCGAAAAGTATGCCATTGCGGTATGTATTGCCCCTCTCGGTGGCTGTGTTCGTGATTTCCAAACCCTGGATAATCCAGTATGAAGCATTCCGGATATATATTGTGGCATTTACCTGGCCATTACCATTGATTCTTGGACGCCCGCCTTCGCCCCAAACTCCTATTGTGATGGGGTTTTCTTTTGTTCCGGAGCCTTTGGGGGCTAATGAGCCTTCCCATACTCCATTTTTTCGTAATAGTATTTTATCGCCCGGATTAAATGTTTTATCGTTGACATTGGCAAATGTTTTCCATGCTGCACCTTCCGATGTCCCGGCATTGTTATCATTCCCTTTTTGGGAGTCGATATAATAGTCTGTTGCATTTGCAATAATGCAAAAGCAAATAAAGAGAGTTGTTAAAAGATGTCGTTTCATTTCTGATTGTTGTTGTGTAAACATTGCCCATACAATACCGATTATTGTACAGGCAATGTCTGATTCACTGAGATTATTATTCAAATTCTATTTTTACGCTTCCAAGTTGTACTAACCATCCATTGCCTTCAGGAACTTCAAGCGTTTTCAGCCTGATAGCAAAATACCTATAGCCTGAGGCTAATGCATTTGCCGGAATATATCTGTAACCCAACCATTCTGTTCCTCCCATATCCTGCCGTGTGAATGGGATTGAGGTCATTTGTGCCGGATCACCGGTTGTTCCGCAGAGGATCTCCACGTACTCATCCACCGGAGCCCACATGCTTACAAATGAGGTAACTGCAAATCCGCTAATATCTTCCGGGGTGTTATATAAAATATATCCTTCGGCAATGTTCGTCCTTGTGGCGCGGGTAGCATCTCCATTGAATGCATCAGCAGGAGATTCGTAGATAATTGTCATATTGGCAGAAGCGCCTGCAATTTTCGATGCATCTTCAAAATCATCAAACAGGAATTTATCCACCGGAGTAATTATTGGCTCTTCACTGTCAATTTCTACCGACCCTATCTGAAGTCCCCATACGTCATCTCCTTTTTCCTTTACTTCTATTTTCAGGTATCTGGCTCCGGTTGATACCGCTGAATTGATTTTAGCTTCATAGGTTTGCCAACCATCTACTTCTTTGCCGACTTTTGAATATTGAACCGGTATAGGACTCCATGGACCTTCTGTTGATTCGGCCTCGGATAGGTGCAAATCGCTCACGTCGGTTATGCCGAGCGAAGTATATTTACCTATTGAGAATGTCACTGTTGCCGACTTAAACCCTTCATATTTATATACTATATTGGCATCATTGTTTGCCGACCTGACTATACGGGAGTCATCACCATTGAAATATTGAGGGTTGGATGAATCGAATTCAAAATGAGAAGAATGAGAATCTGCAATACTCCAGTCTTCAAGCGGGTCAAACAGTACAGTGTCGGGATCGTCATTTCCGTTTGGTTCGTAGGCACCTATGGTTAACGCACCTTTGCTTGATACAGGATTGCCCCAAAAGTCTTTACGCCCGTTTTTACGAACTTCCACGCCATCGTTTATTGCAGGAGAGTTTTCCTGCAGCTTGTATCCATCAAGGCTTGCAATTCCTAGTGCCCCGTTGCCGGGAGAAACGAATCTGGGATCATATGTCCGTTTGTTTTCTTCTTCGGGTTCGCTTGCCGGATGGTTGCCATAGTAAATGTTGCCGGCAAAACTTCCTCCTGTGCCGGGGATATTGTATCCGCCATTTCCGTAATTGACAATGATATTATTCTGAAAACTCCATCTGGCATTTATGTTTCCACCTGTTTCCCAGCTATAGTCAAAAATTTTTGTGTCCAGTCCTTCTCTGAGATAGATTGTATTGCCATAGATTTGAGTGGAAGCAGGAACCCCTCCTCCAAACAGGAAAATTCGTTCTTTATCGTTTTGGGAGATATTATAGCGGACGATATTATTTTTCGAACCTTCACCTCCTACGTCTTTATGTCCATCCACAAATAACATAAACCCTCCATCGTTGTCATGGCTGTAGTTGTATTGCACTATGCAATCGTATGAGTCGATATCTATATCGAAACCTGTGCCATCTGTATTGCCTTCCAGGGCACGTGTGTTGAATGCTTCGTTATGTTGAATGATACAACCATACCCGCGGGTACACCATATACCGGCTGAACCATTGAACTGGTTATCTTCCCTGTATGAGCCTGCCGCCTCACAGACATTGTACTCTATCAGTGCTCCATTACAGCCATAGGTAAGGATGCCATCCGAGTCGCTTTGTTTTACCGAGTTGCGGCGAATGATGACATTCGTAGACGATTCGGCATTACTACCCCATATGTAATCCCATACAACAATGCCGCTTCGACCCACTTTTTCCACTTCGTTGTTTTCGATCAATACTTTATCGAATTTATCGGTAGCAGCTGTGCTATAAGTTGCCACGGCAATACCTCCGAATGAATGGGGATGATAAATACCGGCATAACCAAATGAACCAACGACATCGTGAATTTTGTTATTTTTGATTGTAATATTGCTGACCACTCCTCCGTTTTCGTTAAGGACAAGAATTCCACAGCGGTAAGCATTGCGTTGTGCAGCCGTGTTGGTAATTTCCAGTCCATCGACTACCCAATTGGATTGGTTGACGAGTTTTACTCCCGCTTCAGCTCCATTGGCATTGATGATTGGTTTTGCTCCTTCTCCATATGAAGTGATGATAATAGGCTTTGAAGCCGTTCCCGATCCACCGGGAGCTATCATTCCTTCAAAACTACCTCCGGCTTTAAGGGCAATTGTATTGCCCTCTACAAAAGTCTGTTGATTTATTTTTTCAAGAGTTTTCCAGGGTGCTCCGGGGGAAGTTCCCTTATTCGTGTCGTCTCCCGATTCGGAGTCAATGTAATAGGTGGCATCACTTTCGGCTAAGGTTGGATAATTCCTAAGCAGATCTTGCACATCACTACATGAAAAAATGATGCAGCATATGGATGCAATAGTTGCTAAATGTACTATTTTTTTTATCATGATAATATTGTTTTATTGTTTCTTACTGTATTTGATAATCCATTCAAACATAGCGGTATTGAGGCGATGATAAAACTCCTGTGGGGCACCTTCACCCCCATGCCCGCCACCCGGAATAATAATCAGCGTGTCGGCAATATTCTCATCTTTGAGTTTTTGTCGCATCACCAGTGATTGTTCTACCGGTACGATATCATCTGCTTCTCCGTGGATCAACATGGTAGGTTTGTAAATTGGACTATAATACGGGCTTGCTTCCTTGTATTCTCTGGCAAGTTTTGTAGAATCGTAACTCCAGGGCTTGCCTGTGATTAAGGGTAATAGTCCTTCTATGTCCTGGGGTTTTGCCCCTTCCATCGAAAAGAAGGTATCTAATACGGTAGGTGCGCCAAGGGTAATAACAGAAGAAATGACATTTCGCTTGTCATATCTGTAAGCATAGAGCAGCGCTAAATGTGCACCGGCACTACCTCCCCAAAAGATGAACTGAGAGTCTCTGATATTCCATCTTTTTGCGTTGGCTATCACAAAGCTTAATGCTTCATCAATATCTGCCATCATTTCTTTATAATGGATGCTATTCCCGGGGGACGCTAACCGATAATTGATATTGATCACATTCATACCTGCCGCCAGCAAACCGTCACGCATGAAATAGGCATCTTTTTTATCGCCTGCCATCCATCCTCCTCCATGAATAAGTATCACAAGAGGGGTTTCAGGTGTCCTGTTGGCAATAAAGTCCACATCCATTTTGTGGAGAGCGTCTTTCCCATAAGCAATGTCATGCAATTTCAATTCTTTTGTTTTTGAATCTGCAAAACAACCAATTGTCCCTGATAACAGGAACAGGCTTATGGCTATAAGTTCAAATCTTATACGTTTCATCGTTAATAACCTTCGTTGTTCGGTCCCAATTTGGGATTCTTTGCCAGTTCGTTAAAGTTTATAGGCATCAGATAATGTTTGGGAAGAAATACCTGTACAGGAGAGGTTGTAATCTCAAAAACCTCATAGTTTTTCACATTATCATTCTCTGTAATTTTTATTCCATGAAAACGTTTCCCGTGCAAAAGTTCTTCGGCAATACGCCAACGGCGTATATCCCAGAAACGATGTCCTTCAAATGCGAGCTCTACTTTACGTTCGTGGCGTATTCTTTCACGCATTCCTGCCTGGTCAAGTCCTGCAGGGAGTGTACCCCCCAATCCGGCACGCCGGCGAACGACTTCCATCGCGTTGTAAACCGATTCGTCTGCTCCGACTGCTTCATTTTGGGCTTCCGCATAGTTAAGCAATACTTCGGCATAGCGGATTTCCTTCCAGCTTGTTGAACTTCCCAAATAGTTAATAGCCAGTTTTTCGAAAGGTATTGTCTCATCTAAAAATTTGCGCAGGATATAGCCTGTATTTGTTCCCTCATTCATTCCTAATCCATCGGATGTAGTCCTGTATGCAGTGCGGATAACTGTATTTTTAAATGTAGCGCCATCTACAATAATACTCCACTGTAATCTCTTATCCCTATTTTCATATGGATTGGCTGCATGCTCCGGATTGCTCCAGTCGAAAGGAGTGCCATCCAGCATCTCGTAAGAATCGACCAGTTCTTGTGTCGGGCAGGTTTGGTTCCCCCAACCATTGTCAAGGCTGAAAGGCATATATAAAAAGTCAGCCGAATGCCCTTTATTCACGCCATCGTAAAGGACTTCAAACAAAACCTCGCTTGTTTCCCCTCCTTTAGATTGAAATAAGGCATTGTAATTATCGACAAGAGAGAAAATCCCTCTATCAATGACCTGTTTTGAGAACCATGCCGATTTTTCGTAACGCTCTGCATATAACATTGCACGTCCGCCAAGCGCCAATGCTGCTTCCCGTGTAACGCGACCAAGTTGTGACGGAGGTAGATTCTCTGCAGAAGGCAAGCCTCCATCCTCAGCACCTATGGCTTCCAATTCCCTTTCAATAAAGTCATATATATCAGATACCGGATCACGGGGAACCTGCATCTCTTCCAGATTGTTGACATCCTGTAATTCTACAATCAGCGGTACGTCTCCATATCGTCGAACCAGGTCTGAATACATATAGGCCCGCAGGAACCGGACTTCAGCCGCAATCCTGTTTTTAAAATCGTCGGAAAAACCGGATGTAGCCAGATTGACCAGCATATGGTTGCATTTGCGAATGGCAGCATAGCGTTGTCCCCATACGTCATGCGGATTCCACTGGGCAGACATTCCTCCGGGTATGATCACACTGTTACTCTCATTCCAGCCGGCCCTGGATCGAAGCAGATCGGTACTCCCATCGAGCAGGTCCGTAATCCCCATTCCTGTGTTTATTGCGGTCTGGGGGGCCGTTCCAAAGGCCATGGCTCCATAACCACATGGCATGGAAGAATAGATATGATAAAGATATTGAAGCACCAACTCCTGGTCTTGGAATATTGATGAACTTACAATTCTGTCCTTCGGTGCCTCATCAAGATCAGCACAACTAAATGCCAGCAGGGCAAAAAATGCTGCATATATATATATTGTTAATGATTTCATTGTCGTCAAATTTTTAGAATTGAATATTTACCCCAAAATTGTATGTCCTCATTTGAGGATAGAAATAGCTTCTGTGCCCTGGTTCGATCTGTGGTGATTCAGGGTCAAAATCTTTCATCGCAGAGAAAGTCAGGAGGTTGTTCCCGGAGACAAAAAGGCGTAACCCGTTTATATTTGCCCTTTTCAGCCATTCCTGATTGCAATCGAATGAATATGCCAATTCAAGATTACGCAGGCGTACATAGGTTCCATCATATAGCCAGAGTGAAGAATTGACACGATTGTTAGGTCTCATACCGGCATATAATTTTGGATATTTCGCATCGGGATTGTCTGTGCTCCACGAATCCATGAAGATAGCCAATGCATTTGCATCCAGGTTGAAGGGATCCCAACGCAACATCTGGTCAAACATTGCTGCACCCTGCCAGTTCGTAGTAAGACTGAAACGCTTATAACTAAGATTTAAATTCAAACCATACACAAGCTCAGGTACCTGGCTTCGTCCAATGGCCGTAATGTCGTTGCCATCAATTACATTTTTACCATCACGATCATCAATATTGGCATATTTAATATCACCAATTCCATAAGCGCCAAATCCTGATTGATCGGCCCATGTATCAACCTCTTCCTGCGTTTTAAAAATGCCGACAGCCTTATAACCAAAGAACTGGTCGAATGGACGTCCCGTGCGGCGTTGGAGATCATTTATACCGTCAGCTTCGCCGATATAAACGATTTTGCTGCGCGCAAAAGTTGTATTGGCCTCAACCGTTACTCCAAAATCGCCCCACTTGTCGGTATAGCGCAGCAGTGCCTCAAAACCATAATTATCTACTTCACCATGATTTTCCTGTGGCAACAAGCCTGAAACTCCGGCCGATTCAGGAACAACAGCATCACGAACCATAAGTATATCGCGGGTATTTTTCCTGAAGTAAGTGAATTCTCCTGATAATTTGCCTCTCAGGATACTCCAGTCAAGGCCTATATCTGTATTGCGTGCGGTTTCCCAGGTCACATTCGGATTCGGCAGCACGCTCTCCTGGAGTCCTGGTATGTATGAGTCTCCTATAACAGAACTTGGTCCCACGACGAATGCAGATAGGTACTGAAATTGTTCTATACGATCGTTTCCAAACTCTCCGTATGAAACACGGAACTTAAGATTGTCGAATATATTGAGGTCTTTAAGAAAATTTTCTTTACTGGCTCTCCAACCTGCAGATATGGCAGGAAAGAAGCCCCAACGATTATCCGGGTGAAAATTGTATGAGCCATCGACACGGAAATTGGCCTGGAGTAGATATTTACCCATGTAGCCATAGTTTACGCGCCCTGCATAGCCTCTGCGGGCGTTGTTCCATCTATATCCACCCATTTTTTGATCCTTTTCGGGACCGGCAAATATTTCGGGAATAGAAGAGGAATAGTAGCTATAGCGGCTTGCCGATAGGTTCGTTCCTGTGTATGCCGATTCTTCATAGACAAGTACGGCAGATATGTTGTGTTTTTCTGCTAAGGTAGTCTGGTAATTTAAGGAAGCCTGTAATGTTGTGCGGGTTTCATCCCCGGCTATTTCATATAGATTTTTACCTCCTCCTGATGTTTTTTTGTCATAGGTGTCTGTCAGGCGATCGTGGATATAATAATCGTATACATCTGTAAATGTCTTATTCCTGGCATAAGACCGGTCATAAGAATACGAAAAATTTGCCTCCAACCCGTCAATCCATGGAACATTGTACGTTGCCTTAAAACTACTGTTGAAGGATGATATCTTGCGTTTAGCATATCCGGAGTGGTCGGCAACACCTATGGGTGAAACATTTTGTCCGTTTGCCTGTAAACCTCTCTCGGCAATATGATTCGGAACATAAGGCGCTTCAGTAGGGGCAGAGTTGAGTACAGTACTGAAAACGCCATCACCTGAAGCTGCATCGCTGATATCTTCTAATCGGCCTGACAAATCAAACCCTAAGGTGAAGTAACTGCCAATCTTTGTATCAATATTAGAACGAACATTATAACGTTGAAATGAGGCTAAATCATATAAACCCTTCTGATCAAGAAATCCTCCGGAAATGAAGTACTTGGTCTTGTCGACGCCTCCATCTATCGTGACACTATGTTGATGCATCGGGGCATATTTGTGCAATGATGCATCCCACCAATCTGTATCCGGCAATGTGCCATTTTGGTATCCGTCTATTTGATCTTGGGTAAACAATAACTGGCTACCAATATTATATCTGGCAAGATTCAGATATTTGGCATATTGATAGGAATTCATCATTTTCGGGATTATTGTCGGAGTCTGTACTCCAAACGACCCCGAATAATTTAAGCGGGTTTCTTTCCCCGAACCCCGTTTTGTTGTAATCAGAATTACACCATTGGCAGCACGCGCCCCATAAATTGCGGCTGATGCTGCATCTTTAAGTATGCTTATACTCTCAATGTCATTCGGATCGACCTGATTTATAGGTCGTTCAACCCCGTCGACAATTGTTAGTGTCGCATTATCTCCCCAAGTGCTTTTTCCCCGGATATAGAATAGAGGAGCGTCATCTCCAGGCTTTCCCGACTGTTGAGAGGTGATCACTCCGGTCATTTTACCTGTAAGCGTATTCGTGAGATTTGGTGTTGGAGCGGTTAACAAAGCATCTCCACTAAGGGAAGATACTGAACCTGTCATGTCAATTTTACGTTGTGTTCCATAACCCACGACAACTATCTCTTCCGTTAAAACATAATCTTCTTCGAGAATTATCTCCATAAAAGACAAACTCGCTTGTCGTTCAATTGTTTTAAAACCCAGAAACGAGAATAGAATAATGTCGTTTCGGGACGCGTTAAGCGAGAACTCCCCATCTATATCTGTAACGGTTCCCACATTTCCACCTTTTATCAAGACGGTTGTACCGGCCAAAGGCATACCATCAGAAGAGGTGACCCGTCCTTTGATCTCTATTTCCTGAGCGATTAGAATCACAGGAAGGACGAGTAAAATTAGAGTAAAAAGTCTTTTTAAATTCATGACATATCAAATAATTCAACTTTCGCAAGCTCCATCAGCCTGCCTGCGATAGGCTTTCAAAATTTAAGTATTTCAGATCAGTGTCGTCAATAATCAAACTTGGTTTAGATACATTAAAATTTCTTATGCCGGAAAAATGAAAATACGTTAATAGATTCGTTGTTTTCAGGTTGCAAACTTAAGACAGGATTTATACTAATTGTAATACAATATCACTAATATATGATATTATTTTGAACATTAGGAAGTACAAAACATATATATGTCTTATTATCAGTGTTATGTGTCTATGTATTATTTTCATGGATTATTGTATTTTTTTGAATGTTTTGTGTATGTTTGCGAAATAATTATGCATTTCGGTGAGAGAATCATGAAAATAAATAGATAAAATTCTCATCCTCTATCAACAATATTTGTAGAAATCATGGAGTATATACAAAGAGAAATCACCCCGATAAATAATGAAGACCTGTTTATCGTGCTGGATCATCCTCAGGCACGATTCGATTATGCCGCGCATTTCCATTCCGATTACGAAATAAACCTCGTTATAAACAGCAAAGGGACGCGCATTGTAGGCGATTGTGTGGATGGATATAATGACCTTGACCTGGTTATGATAGGCCCCAATATAGCCCATCGTTGGATATCCGACAACGATAACGGCGATGCCCATGTCGTAACCATACAATTCCATAAAGAGGCACTTGAATATCCTATTTTCAACAAGAAAATCTTCCATCCCATCCGGGAACTTTTCAAAAATTCGGCCTATGGGATCGATTTCTCAACGGAGACGAAGATGAATATGAAAGATCTGTTGCTCAATCTTTCCCATAAAGAGGGCGTGGAATCGGCGCTTGAGTTTTTCAGGATACTCTACCTTCTCTCGATTTCACCCGGTCAGAGGTTTCTGCTGGATAGCAATAACAGGCTGGATTCCGCCATCAGAGAGTCAAAAAGCAGAAGGATAAATAAAGTAATAACCTATATACAGGAGCACTTTCAGGAAAATATCACATTATCCTCTGTCTCCGAAAGCGTGGGTATGTCCGAATCGGCATTCAGCCATTTTTTTAAGAAAAGAACCAACAGGAATTTCATAGACTATCTGAATGACATACGCATAGGATATGCAGCCAAAATCCTTTATGAGACGTCGCATACGATTGCCGAAGTCTGCTACGCCTCGGGCTTCAATAATATTTCCAATTTTAACCGGCTGTTCAAAAAGAAAAAAGGACAAACGCCCTCAGAGTATAGAATAAATATTCAAAAAATAATGACAAAATTTTAATATCTTTTCTATCAGTGAGAGTAGCACTTTCCGTTTCCGGTATCCTATTTCCCCAATTACTCAGGATAGAGGAGATAGGGTTTCCGTTGCCGCTTAAAAGTTTCCACATCACACGCCCATTTTTTCCTGATCTCTTCCGCAGGTTTTCCAGCGGTAATATCTTTGCGGATATACTCTACGCCGACCAGCTTTTCAAAGAAAGAGGAGAAGAATTTTTCACCTATATTCAGGTTGTTATAGGCATCGATCACATAGGACAGGTCGAATTTGTTTTCCCATATCAGTTCATTGGGAACCTCCCGCAGATCCACTCCATAGCATTTTTTATTGAGCAACGGCGGGTTCTTGGCACCCGGCACACTCCGTGGCGTGAATGAAAAGTCAGATCCTTTATACTGCGGATGTCCGTATACCTCAAAAGGGAATGATGTCCCACGCCCCAGGCTCATCACCGTCCCTTCGAAAATACAGGTGGAAGGATACAGGTAGATCGAGTGGATATTGGGGAGGTTTGGGGACGGGGCGATGGGTAGCTCATAACGGGTCTGATGGGTATAGTTTTTGCAGGGAACGACTGTCACATCACACACCCTGCCTTCCGGAAGCCATTTCTCCCCGTTGATCATCAACGCCAACTCACCGAGTGTCATGCCGTGTACCACCGGAATAGGCAACCACCCTACACCCGATTTATGTTTCATATCGAGGATTGGGCCGTCCACATAGAATCCGTTCGGGTTGGGACGATCCAGCACGATCATCTTTTTTTCGTGATCCGCGCAGGCATCCATCAGGCGGGCCATACTGGCGTAATAAGTATAGAAACGGAGCCCCACATCCTGCAGGTCGAATAGTAGTACATCGAATTGCTCCATCTTGTCCGGTGATGGTTTACTGCTTCCACTGCCGTAGAGTGACCAAATAGGGATATTTGTCTTTTCGTCAACCGAATTCGAAATATGTTCTCCCGCATCCGCAGTGCCACGAAAACCATGTTCGGGAGAGAAAATACCTACTACATTGAATTGGTGCCTGACCAGCATATCCACCAGATGTTCATTTCCGGCCATTCCTGTCTGGTTGGTCATTACTGCAACCCGTTTTCCTGTCAACAGGGGAAAATAAAGATCAGTCTGTTCAGCACCTACCTTTACGGTCGCTTCGTTTTGAGCAAATATAAAAGTAGAAAGGAGTAGAATAGGTAGATATATATATTTTTTCATACTTATTTGAACTAAAGGATTTGGGAATTGGGAATTGGGAATTGGGAATTATCTACATCCGACATCCCACATTCATTGTTATTCCGTTTTTATTTTGGTGTATTTCTGCTGTTCATGGAGCCAGTCGAATTCCGTCTCCAGCGATAGCAGCTCTTTTTTTATTTTTGTGAGTCTGGAAAGAACTTCAACCCGCTTCTCTTCCTCGTCTTTTTTTGATTTTAGCGTCTGCCGGGCTCCTTCCAGCGTCATTCCTTTCTCTTTTACCAGATGATACACGATTTCTACCTGTTGTATATCTTCACGGGTGTACTGGCGGGTACCTCCCGCTGTTTTTTTAGGATTGATATTTTCGAATTCCTTTTCCCAGAAACGTAGAAGTGACACGTTGACCGCAAAATGATCGGCCACTTCCTGAATGGAATAGAAGAGGCGCTTGTCATCAAACTGAATTGGTTTCTTTCTTTTTCCCATAATAATCTTTTTGTAAATGGGCACGGTTGGAATAATTGGCCGGATAAATGTTATCCATTTCAAAAATAATATTTTCCGTTAGGAGGGGCAAGTTTTTTCGCTATTATTCGCCTGATTTCTGTTTATCTCCCGTTTTTTTCGCAATATAAATGATAGAACTTGCTTGCTCCGGATTAGATAAGGAGCGTATA
The DNA here is from genome assembly GCF_034331125.1 of Proteiniphilum sp. NCBI lineage: Bacteria > Pseudomonadati > Bacteroidota > Bacteroidia > Bacteroidales > Dysgonomonadaceae > Proteiniphilum > Proteiniphilum sp. The sequence continues at coordinate 12,074 of NZ_JAXQGC010000011.1, read as the reverse complement.
AACCCCATTGTACCCACTCCGAATGCCCTGGCGTATCGTGTTAATCGGTTACTCCCTCTGTATTTTTCACTTAGCAGGGAGATATAAAAGGCATCCAAAGGCATACGTACCCTCTTTACTATTTTCAGATGGTGTTTGGTAAGTAGTTTATCGACGGTGCCGGGGGAGAAATGCCAGAGATGCCGTGGAATATCGTAGGCAGCCCACAGCTCTTTGTAAAATTCAGCATCGTAAGAGTGGCAGTTAGGGAGTGCAAGTACGATAATTCCTTCCGGGGTGGTGATCTCCTTTATTTTGTCGATAGTTTCATTTAGCTTTTCCAGATGTTCCAGTACATGCCACAGCGTTACGACATTGAATGAGGAACTCTCTATCTCCCAGAAAAAATTCTCGTCGTTTACCGACAGGCCGGAACGGAGAGTTGCGCTTTCCCGGGCTTTTTTATCTTTCTCGATACCCGAAACAACCCATCCCCGTTCCTTTGCCGCCTGCAGGAAATAACCCGTGCCGCAGCCGATATCCAGTAACCGGATGGGGGACTTGGTCGCATTAGCTGCTACCAGGCCGACTTTTTTTCTCAGCATCTTTTTCCGGAAGTGGTGGTATAACCGGTTGATCAGCCCTTTGTCTGAATCGGAATGGGAGATATAGTCCGGTGAGTCATAATATCTCCCGATAGCATCTTCCGAAGGAAAATTATTCGTGAAGCGAAACCCACAATGGGCACAATCACAGACGGGAAATACCTCTCCGCTTGAGAAGTAATCGACACCGTCAAAAGTTTTCTTCAAATCGTTACTGCCGCAAACAGGACAGCTTGTAATGGTAATGATGGACATATATCTGGATTGAATCCAAAAGTACGACTATTCACGTGGAAAGACAAATTTTTTTATTTCACTGATTTCTCAAAGATGCGAAAAAAGTCAGCGCGCAGGCATATAGCTGGAATCATTAGATGCCTATACCGGAGCAGCTATTCTTCTCGTCGTTTGCCTTTTGAGCCCGAATATTCGAGTTTTTAAAATAGCTGATTAATTCCATGTATAGATAGAACAGTAAGTGGTTGTTTTTTGTTTCACACGGTTTTATTATTATACTTAGTTAGGGTTTGCCCGGTATCATCAAACTGGGTATTTATTTTTGACTTGAAACGGCTTCCTTTTCAAATAGTTTCGGTAGCGGCGGTTGGCATTATCCCTTCACCGAATTCCTTGATAATACATCCCAGAATAATATGGATATGACGGATATCTTTCTTTAGGATTTTCACGGGTTCGTGGATAAGCCGGCCGTCAGGATATGTTTTCAGGTTGGAACTGTAGCCGATGATATGGTTTTCTCCTCCGCTCTGCAACCGCTTTGTAACCGCAATTTCTTTTGTCTCTACATGATAATTCCGCCCCCATATAATAAGATTGAAATCTGTCAGCCGTTTGAGTACAAGGATGGAGCCCGACGGATATTCGGGCATACTGTCGCCATAATGACGGACGGCTGATGTGGCTTCCGGAAATAACCCCCCGGCATCAATCCACTCATCTTCCCTGTTAAGAGACTCCTTTGCGCTGAATCCTCTTTTCTTCCCTTTCCTGCTGGCAGCCGGAGCATTATCATGCAGCGGTATTCTTCCCTGAGACGATATTTCTGTGGATGATGGTTCGTTTATTTCAGGGATCTCCGTGATTTGCTTCTCATAGGTACCGATGCGTTTCAATAAATCATTATGGTTTATATTGAATGCTTCGCAAAGCTTCAGCGTCAATTTTTCCGACGCTCCCCTTTCTGTATTTTTTATCAGGTTTAGATACTGAGGTTTAACACCTAAAGAGGCGGCTATTTCTGCATAAGAAGTTCCTTTCTCTTTCAAGCCTTCTATCTGTTCTATAAACCACTCTTTCCGTATCTTTGCAATACTTAACATAATAATAAATCAAAAAGATTTGTTTTTCTTGTTTAATAAATCATAATAATTTACCTTTATCGCTTTCGATTTAAGAGGCGACGATAAAAATATGCAAGATACCAGAAGGAGGCATGACAGGCAATATGGTTACCGATATCCAGAACAGAGATTAATAAAGCTCCCCAACTTAAACAGAATCCCGGTTATTAGTTATTCCCATAAAAAATAAATATTATGCAGTATTCAAGAAGACAATTTATTAAAAAGGCAGGAATCGCCACCGCAGGTTCCGTTGTTATTCCCCATCTGACGTGGGCGGAAAGTACACCATGGACATCTAACAGCAATACGTTGAAGGTAGGATTAATAGGCTGTGGCGGCCGGGGTACGGCTGCAGCACAGGAAGCACTGAACGCCGATGACAATGTCGTGCTATCTGCCATGGCCGATGCATTTTCTGATAGCCTGGAATCTTCTTTCCAAAAGCTCAAAGAGAAGGAACCTCGTAAAGTGCAGGTAACGGAAAAGAGTAAGTTTGTGGGTCTTGATGCTTACCAAAGACTTATCGAGTCAGATGTGGATGTAGTCTTACTGGCGGCTCCCACTGCTTTTCGTCCCGACCATCTCGAAGCTGCGGTAAACGCCGGGAAACATATTTTCTGTGAGAAACCTTTTGCCGTAGATGCTCCCGGACTACGAAGGGTAATGGCTGCTGCTCAAAAAGCAAAAGAAAAGCAGTTGTCGCTGGTTTCCGGATTTTGCTGGCGTTATCATCTTCCGAAGAGAGAAACGTTCGGAAAAGTGCTGGACGGACAGATCGGAGGAATACTAACTGCGGAGGCTACTTACAATACTGGTGAACTATGGTATAAGGAGCGCCAGAAGGGATGGTCAGATATGGAGTATAAGCTCCGTAACTGGCTTTATTATAATTGGCTTTCCGGAGACCATATTGTTGAACAGGCCATCCATAGTGTCGACATGCTTCAATGGGCAATGGGAGATGTAACTCCTTTGCGTGTGACGGGTAGCGGTGGACGCCAAAAGCGAATAGACCCCAAATACGGAAACGTATTCGATCATTTTGCTTTGACCTACGAATATGAAGGAGGAGTAAAAGCCTATTTCTTTTGCCGTCAGCAAAACAATACCGCCCCCTCTTATGCTGTCGAACTGGCCGGAGATGAAGGTCGGTGTCTTGTGGATTGCCGTACCGGAAAACATGAAATAACCGGTAAAATGCCCTGGAAATATGATGATGAGACGAAGTTTACAGATGAAAATGCCTATAAAAAATCACAAAGCAGAAGTATGTATCAGCAGGAGCATGATGAACTCTTTGCCTCTATCCGTGACAGTAAACCGATAAACGACGGAGAATGGATGGCACGCTCCAATCTGGTGGCTTTAGCAGGACGAATGGCGGGTTATACAGGGCAGACAATTTCGCTGGAACAGGCACTTTCTTCAGAAGAAGTCCTGTTTCCGGCAGACCTGTCGTGGGAAACTCAGTATGATGTAGAGATAGCGATACCCGGTATCACAGAATTCAAATAATAATGCATATGAACAAACGGGAATTTATCAAATCTGCTGCCGTTATTGCAGGAGCCACGGCAGTTACCCCCCTCTCTTCGGTTGTTATCCCTTCTTCGGTCTTAGCTTCTGTCCCGCAAGACAAATCCGGAGAGCAAGTAAGGAATGTAACCTTAAAAAAGAGTTTAGGGTTCGGAATGATCAATGAAGATTTGTCGTTAACCGACAAATTCAAACTTGCCAGGGATCTGGGTTTCGATGGAGTGGAACTCAACAGCCCGGTAGACTTGCCGATAGCGGAGATACTTGACGCAAAAGAAAAGTCGGGAATCGAACTCCCCTCGGTGGTCAATAAGGATCACTGGAGTTCACCGCTTTCTGATCCCGATCCGGCAGTGAGAAAAAAGTGCATTCAGTCGGTAGCCGCTTCGCTGCGCGAAGTAAAGGAACTGGGTGGTGATACCGTGCTGGTGGTACCGGGAGTCGTTAACGAAAAGGTGTCATATGAACAGGCATACATCAATTCCCAGAATTCTATCCGTGAATTGATCCCTTTTGCAGAGGAGACCGGCATGCAGATTGCCCTGGAGAATGTATGGAACAATTTCCTCATCAGCCCCGTGGAAGCCAAAAGATATGTCGATGAGATCAATCATCCGCTGGTGGGATGGTATTTCGACATCGGTAATGTGTTGCGTTATGGATGGCCGGAACATTGGATCCGTACATTGAACAGGCGTATCATGAAACTCCATATCAAGGAATTCAGCCGTGAGTTGATGAATTCAAAAGGATTGTGGGAAGGTTTTAAGGTGGATCTGTTGAAGGGAGACAATAACTGGCCGGTGGTCATGGAAGCAGTACGTGAGATCGGTCACACGGGCGGATGGCTCACCGCTGAGGTTCCGGGTGGAAACAGGGATCATCTGAAAAAGATCTCCATGCAGATGGATGAGATTATTGGATATTTGTAATATGTTATAATGGCCTTATTCATCACGATATAATACAAACAACTTATTTACCTGTTTCACGACTTCCCCTTCACGGTTTTTATTCACACACTTGGGGATACGGAGTTTTTCATGTAATTTTGCATCTTGTTTAGAATAAATAAGAAGCAAAGAATAGTTTATATGATCACTTCCAAAGAGATAAGACAATCGTTTAAAGATTTCTTTCAATCGAAAGAACACCGGATCGTGCCTTCGGCTCCCATGGTGATAAAGGATGACCCTACACTGATGTTTACCAACGCGGGTATGAATCAGTTTAAGGATATTATTCTGGGAAATGCGCCGGTAAAATATCCTCGCGTAGCCGATTCGCAGAAATGTCTGCGCGTGAGCGGTAAACATAACGATCTGGAGGAGGTGGGACATGATACTTACCACCATACCATGTTCGAGATGCTGGGCAACTGGTCGTTCGGCGACTATTTCAAGAAAGAGGCTATTGCATGGGCATGGGAGTATCTGACGGAGGTGCTTAGATTAGATAAAGAACGGTTGTACGTCACCGTTTTTGAAGGAGCTGCTGAAGAAAATCTCGCACGGGACGATGAGGCAGCTGCTTACTGGGAAGAATACCTGCCCAAAGAACGGATTATCAATGGCAATAAACATGATAATTTCTGGGAGATGGGCGATACGGGCCCCTGCGGTCCCTGTTCCGAAATTCATATCGATATCCGTCCGGAAGAAGAACGGACTAAAATAGACGGATTGTCGCTCGTGAATCAGGGTCATCCTCAGGTGATTGAGATATGGAACCTGGTGTTTATGCAGTATAACCGTAAGGCAGACGGTTCGCTGGAGCCGCTCCCCGCTAAAGTGATTGATACCGGAATGGGATTTGAACGACTCTGTATGGCGGTACAGGGTAAACTGTCGAATTACGATACCGACCTTTTCCAGCCTATAATCCGAAAAATAGGAGAGATAAGTAACGCGCTTTATGGCGAAGATCCTGCGAAAGATGTAGCAATGCGCGTCGTTGCCGACCATCTGCGTACCATCGCTTTCTCCATTACCGACGGACAACTTCCATCAAATGCCAAAGCGGGTTATGTGATCCGCCGTATCCTGCGGCGCGCGGTACGTTACGGTTATACTTTCCTGGAAATGCACGAATCGTTTATGTACAGACTTATCCCTACGCTTATTGAAGTGATGGGTGATGCTTATCCCGAACTGGCAGCACAGCAGATACTTATTGAGAAGGTAATGAAAGAGGAAGAAGAGTCGTTCCTGCGAACGTTGGAAACCGGTATCCGTCTCCTGGAGAAAAATCTGCCCGAACAGGAGGGTGGGGTGTTGAGCGGCGAAGTGGCTTTCCAGCTCTATGATACTTTTGGTTTCCCGCTGGATTTAACGGAACTGATCCTGCGTGAACACGGAATGACGGTCGACGTAGCCGGCTTCAGTACTGAAATGGAGAAACAGAAACAACGTGCCCGTAATGCCGCTGCGGTAGAGACCGGCGATTGGACTAAAGTGCGTGATGGTGAACCGGAGTTTACAGGATATGACGAAACCGAAACCGAAACCCGTATATTGCGTTATCGTGCTGTAAAACAAAAGAACAGGGAATTCTTTCAGATTGTACTTTCACGCTCACCCTTTTATGCTGAAATGGGGGGGCAGGTAGGTGATACCGGCTGGCTGATTCCTGAAGAAGGCGAGAAGATCGATATTTTTGATACCAAGCGGGAGAATAATCTTGCGGTACATTTTACGCGGAAATTGCCGGCGAATATAGAAGGAACCTTTACTGCCCGGATCGATACGGAAAAGCGGACGGCTACCGAATGTAACCATACTGCTACCCACCTGATGCACGAAGCGCTTCGTGAGGTGTTAGGCATGCATGTCGAACAGAAAGGGTCGTATGTATCCCCTGAACTGTTGCGGTTCGACTTCTCCCATTTCGGGAAGATGACACCCGAAGAGATTCGTGAAGTGGAAAGACGGGTGACTGCAAAGATACGGAGTAATTATCCTATTGAAGAGCATCGCCATGTGCCTATAGAAGAGGCAAAAGCCCAGGGAGCAATGGCGTTGTTCGGTGAGAAATACGGTGATGACGTGCGTACCGTCCGCTTCGGTTCGTCTATTGAATTGTGCGGAGGTACCCATATCTCCTCTACCGGACGTATTGGCACATTCCGTATTATTACCGAAAGCGCTATTTCTGCCGGTGTACGCCGTATTGAAGCGGTGACGGCAAAGGTGTGCGAAGAGTATCTCTACGCCAAAGAGGACGTCTTGCTCGAAATAAAGAGTGTGTTCAATAATGTACCTGATGTGATGCAAGGGATCCGCCGGTTACTTGCCGACAACGAAGAGATGGAAAAAGAGATCCGGGAGTATGTGAAAGAGAAAACCGAACAGTTGAAGCAGCGAATTATCGATAAAAAGCAGGATATCCAGGGTATAACCCTCTTTAAGCTGATCATGCCGATAGGATCGGTTGATGTGGTGAAAGATATCGCTTACCAACTGAAAGGACAGTTCCCGGAGAAGATGATGTTTGTGGCCGGAACTTCTGCCGATGGAAAACCCAGTCTTACCGTTATGCTGAGCGATGATCTGGTGGCCGGAGGATTACACGCCGGGAATATGGTGCGTGAAGCGGCCAAATATATTCAGGGCGGTGGCGGCGGACAACCTCACTTCGCCACAGCGGGCGGCAAGAACGCCGATGGGTTGATTGCGGCTGTAGACTCAATTGTACAGAAATTGAATGATTATTGATTTGATAATGTGATGATTTACTGATGTGTTGATTGGTAATTAGTAATTAATAATTGGTAATTAAATTACAATCGGATAAGTTCCAGCACCCGTTTCCATGTATTCGGGTGCTGTTTTGTGAACCGGCGTACTTTACTGTCCCGCAGGGTTGTTTTAAGCCACTTGCGCCAGTAGAGGGCAAAATAGAAGGTGAGCGGCATCAGGATAAAATAACCGAGCGCCAGCAGCCAGTCCTTTGTAACGGCACCGACGATAAGCGACTGGATCAGGTCGAATATGGGGACAAAAAAGAGTCCCGCGGCATATCTTGCCGATGGGATAAACTGCTTATCCTTGAACAGACCTGATAACTTTTTATTGATCAGGATGGGGAAGATACCATTCAGGAATCCCAGGAATGCTATAGGAGCGCTAAGGATAAGTGCCATGAAACGGGCAAAAAGATTCCATCCGGAGGAAGGTTTCCATAGCCGGTCTTTCGAAGTGAGTCCATGCTCTTTCAATAGGGCGTGGGCTTCACGAAAACCGGCTGTTTTTTGATCGAATTCCGTGCGATTGTCTTCGTACAGTTCATCCAGTTTTTTCACGATATAAAGCGATGCCTGCAGAAAATCGTCTTTTCTTTCTGAGAATTTTTCACGGGCAATCCGGTCACCGTTCCAGTCAATAGCGTGGCAATATTCGTTATAAAACGCATCATTCCATATATTTACTACCATCGATTTCAGACGGTTTTCCAGTTCCTGCCTTAACTGATTGATCGCCAGGACGGGATTCTCTTTGTAAATGTCCCTGTAATCAGAAACTTCAATGGGAGTGCCGAAAGTGATATAGGCATCTGAAAGGAAACCGGTAATATCCCTATAATAGATGGCTACCGGAACGATTTGGCTTTGGAGTTGAAAATCGACAGAGGCTTCGGTCGGTAATACAATGCGGGGAACAGCCTTTTGTATAGGTAGCAGTGATTGCTTAGGGTTATGTTTTGCTTCGGGAAAGAGTGCGAGCGGATTATTCTTACGCAGGATACGGGCCGCATTATCGAAGATCTCATTATTTTTGTCAAGATTGTCTTTGCCGTCACGGATGCGGAAGACTGGCATAATACGCATTCCTCTCAGCAGCCAAGCCACAAAGCTCTTTCTAAAAATATCGGCACGCGCCAGGAAGACGATCTGTTTCAGGTGATAGCTGGAGAAAACCAGCATCAGCGCATCTATGAGTGCATTGCGATGGTTAGGAGCAAAGATAATTGCCCTTTTCTTCGATACATTTTCTTTTTTTCCGATAAATACCAGTTTTTTGAAATACAACCTCAGAGCGGTATTTACCGGTATCTTGGCCAATGTATATCGAAAATCGTAACGGTATATCATAATCTTGGATGTTTTAAACAATATTATTAAAGAAACAGGGTTGGTTTAAGGCATTACTGCGGAAGTAATCACACGTCTTCTCCAGTAAAAAGCCAACAAGAGCCCGGCAACGATATGCCATATTCCCCACCATGCGGCGATAAAAGCCATTCCTCCCAGATGTAATTCGGGAGGGAATATCCGGGGATTGAAAATCAACGCAAGCCCCAGCCCTGAATTCTGGATACCGGTCTCGATGGAAATTGTTCTGCAATTGATCTCGCTTATTTTGAGTGTTTTAGGCAAAAGATATCCACCTAGGAAAGCCAAGCCGTTATGAATAAGAACCAAAAAGAATATCAGATGGATATAACGGAGGAACAGGTTGAAATTTCCAGCCAGTGCAGCCACAATAAATCCGATGAAAAAGATGATCGAGGCGGACTGTACTGGTTTTTCCACTGTTCTTGCAAACTTGGGAAACCTCATTCCTACGAACATGCCTAAAATCACCGGGATACCCAGGATCAGGAAAACTGTCCGGAACATCTCTACCGGATCAATTGTGATAGGAACCAGCAGGGGGGAATGTTTCGCATAGAGTCCACCCCAGAAAGCGAAATTGAACGGTGTCATAAAAAGGCTCATCACGGTAGTGATGGCGGTGAGACTTACTGAGAGAGTGATATTCGATTTCGATATGGAGGAGATCAGATTCGATACGTTACCACCGGGGCAGGCTGCTACCAATATCATCCCCATAGCTACGGCGGTACTGGGACGAAGCAGGATCACCAAGACAAAAGTAAATGCCGGAAGAAGTATATATTGCGCAATAACACCCAGTAATACCGGTTTCGGGTTGAATGCCAGTGTTTTAAAATGATGGGGTTTGATACTTAGTGCCACACCGAACATGATAAAGGCAATGGCGATATTCATCAGGTTGACACTCTCCTGGTTAAAGTTTAGCCGGACCGTGTCGAGTTGTTCCAGATTTCCGAAAAGGGACAATAATGGAGTGAATTGCATTGGATGACTAATTGATTGTAAGTTACAAAAGTACAAAAATTATCATTCTGAAACATCCTGAGATTTTTTTGGTAATAAGTTTGATTGGTTTTTTGAGATAAAATTTTGTTTTGTTGCTCTTTTTTCTTTTTTTGTAATCTGAGAGAAGGCAAATCAACTAATCAAAAATACCGGGATTGAGCATATTTAATAATACCGTTACCTTTTGCAGATGAAAAGGTGATTCTCTTTCGATATTTATAGTGAATTTCAATGGATCGTTTTGGTTTGGATATCAAATATTTGGATTTTCATATGATTAATCGACGTCAGTTTGTCAAGCGAGCAGCCATCTGTTACGGTTCCCTACTGCTGTTACCCGGCTGTGTGCGCAGGGTGGAAAAAGAATCCCCGAGTAGTTATAGGGGATGACGGGAGTAAACATATAGTTACACCCCAGAATGGTGGTTATAACCATGTGGCAGCTTGTGTAGGTTCAGGTACGGTCTCTTACGGTGCGATGGCATGGCGTTTTATGCCGGAGGATTTTCACCTGAAATCGATCTATGGTCCTGTAGAAGGCTCTACTCTGGAAGACTGGCCGTTCTCGTATGAAGAAATGGCGCCCTATTACACGAAGGCAGAGCATGAAATAGGTGTGGCAGGGGATATGAGCGGGAATCCTTTCGCTCCCAATCGAGAGGAACCTTACCCGATGCCGCCTTTTGAATATAATAAGGAAGGGCGTTTCCTGGCAAAAGTATGCAAAGAAATGGGATTGCACCCTTTCCCGATACCCATGCTTCGGAACTCGGTTCCCTACAATGGGAGGCCGGGATGTATCAGGAACCGTACTTGCTGCGGTTATGCCTGCCCCGTGGATGCCAAGAACGGGACGCACAACACCGTTATACCCGTAGCCATGCAGACTGGCAATTGCCAGGTAAAGACCCATTGTTTTGTCTATAAAGTCCATACCGACGGCCAGCAACAGGCAACGGTTGTCTCCTACTTCGACGAAAAGAATAAAAGCCGGCAGATGGAGGCGGATATCATTGTTGTAGCGGCTTCTGCTACGGAGACAGCGCGCCTCCTGCTAAACTCCAAATCGCAGCAATTTCCCAAAGGGATAGGCAATGATAACGACTGGGTAGGGCGTAACCTGCAGGGACACGCATATACAGGTGCAACAGGGATATTTGATTTCGATGTCCTCGATCTCCAGGGCCCGGGCGCTTGTGTTGCCATAATGGATTATAATCACCATAACGAAGGTATCGTTGGAGGAGGTTTGCTGGCCAATGAGTTTTTTATGATGCCATATGCCTTTTCCGGTTTCAGGCCGGGTGGGTCACCCCGGTGGGGGGCTGAACATAAATGTTTCCAGCGTGAGAATTATTACCGGGTGAGCCGGATGATAGGACCTATACAGGAAATGCCCAATTTTGATATGCGGGTGACAGTAGACGAAACGGTAAGGGATTATTGGGGGGTACCGGTTGCAGCCATCTCCGGATCACGTCATCCCATTGATCAAAAGCATTGTGCTTTCCTTTCGGGGAAAGCACTGGAGATCATGCAACGTGCAGGAGCCTCCCGGGCATGGGCACATGGTGGCGGTGGTGGAATGACAGGCGGGCAGCACCAGGCAGGTACATGCCGTATGGGAGATGATCCGGCCACATCGGTTGTCGACCGGTTTTGCAGGGTGCATGATCTGGATAACCTCTATATAGCCGATGGAAGCGTATTGGTCACCAACGGCGGTTTTAACCCGGTTCTTACCATTATGGCCATGGCTTACCGTACCGGTGAACAGATTGTGAAAAAATATACAGGGGGTGAGGCATGAAAAAAAGTTATATGATCATTGCAATTGCGGTCGCAGGATTTCTCACTATAGCAATCTCCTATGTTGCATGGAACAGAATGGATCCGGATTTCACCTGCGCTTTGTGCCATGAAATAAGACCCAGTTGCGTCTCCTGGAAAAACTCCGTCCATACAGATATTTCCTGCACGCAGTGTCATGGCACAGCATTAAGTGATGGTTTTACAAGCCTGTCGGAGAAGGCCCGGATGGTATATGTCCACTTTACCCGGAAAAAGACCAACGAAGACCTTTACCTTAACGAATCGCAGGCTATGGCCATGGCAGACAAGTGTGCGGAATGTCACAAGGCGGAGTATACGGCCTGGAAATCGGGGGCGCATTCCACTACCTACAGGGATATTTTTATGGATGTGGATCACAATAAAATGGAAAAGCCCTATTGGGATTGTTTTCGTTGCCACGGCGCACATTATGACGGCAATATCCACGATCTGATGTCACTTGAGGGAGATGCCACAGCGTGGGAGATAAGGGACGGCAAACAGGCCGATCGTCCGACGATAACCTGCCTGACATGTCACCAGATGCATGGTGGACAAGATAAGCGAATTGGATATACCTCGTTACTCATGTTTCGCACTTCCCTCAAACCATTGACAAAGAAATAGAAGGGAAAT
>NZ_JAXQGC010000010.1:0-18641 GCF_034331125.1 Proteiniphilum sp. | reverse complement strand
GGGACAGTATAATTTTACAAACCATATAAAAATGGGCTTTTTAAGGCTCGACTAATTAAATGGGTTAAGGCTTACAAATGAGATCACTTTTATTACCTACTCCGCTGATTACCAATCGTTGTATGGCACGGCTGGAAGCAACGTAGAAGAGCGATTTTTCTGATTTGATTTCCTGTTTTTTTTCTTCTTCAGTTAAGTTGTGAAAATTATGGTGCTTGAACGGCAGAGTTCTGTCGTTTACATCCACCAGGAATACATGTTTGAATTCCAACCCCTTCAATCCGTGAAAGGTAGTCAACCGAATACCCTCATTGTTGTTGTTCAACAAGAATCTTGTCACATAAGGTACCATGTTTTGATGCAAATGGTTTCTGAAGTCATTTACCGAATCACGAAAACGAGCTGCAATCACGATATCGTTGTAATGAAAACCTTGTGCTAAGAGGGATTCTATCTCTTTCAACACGGCATCCAATTCATCCTCTTTCGAAGGATATATGTTGTATTGAGGTTTCTCACCATGAAACAATGATAAATACCCCGACTTCTCCTCCAAATTGCCGTCGAAGTCGTCGAAATCCTCGTCCCGAAGAACTGATATGGCCAGGTTCTTAATTTCCTCTGTCGTTCGATAGTTTATCCGGAGCCGATTGCTTCGTTTCCCCCGGATATTGATTCCCGATTTCGAGAAGTTGATCCTCTTTTTGTAGATATTCTGTAAGGGGTCTCCTACCAGGAAAAGGTCGTTCTCTTTCTCTTTTACCAAAGAACGTATGAACTTTAACTCAACGTTTGAGAAATCCTGTAATTCATCCACAATCACATGGGAAAATTCTCTGGTCTCAGTCTCGTTTAAATGATTGCTTAGCAAGTTATACACCTCCTCCTTGTAATAAAGCTGAGCGCTTTGTTTTTTCTCGATAAACTTCTCGATCAGATTCCACACTTCCATGCGTTGTTTCCTGCCGATTGGCCTGCCTCTACCAATACGGCTTGCTCTTACATACTCTTCTTTACTTTGGATATTCTGGTCAAGCACCACCTCTTCAAATTCTCGTGACAAAAATTCCTGATCAAATTCAGAGAGTTCTTCCATCAACACCTCTTCCCATAATTCCATTGGTTTCACCACCGCACTCAGTCCAAACAGTTTGGCTGTACCTGGCAACAAGTGGTATTTCTGTGCAAGCCTGAATGCCAAAGCATCAATATTCTCTATGTGAAATGAACGCTCGCTGATATTCAATCCAAGGGCTAAGGATTTTAAGTTTTCGGTCAGTTCTTTGGTAAAGGTTGTGAAAAGAATGGGTTGTGGATCGGTTTTGTGTTCTGACAGGAATTTTAACCGATGCAATGCGGCCACCGTTTTACCCGTTCCTGCACCTCCTGAAAGTTTAATTGCGCCCTTAAACTGTCCATATACAAAAGTCGACTGCGAAGGGTGCAAATAATACTTCCATTTCTGCAATGAGCCCTGTAAAGCTTCATTCAACATCTCATCATCTGTCAGTTCAATGAATGAACGTGCATTGTTTTTACTTTCTATCGAACTTTCCTCATTCAACCCTTCACGTACAATGGTTAGCACAGCATCCATACTGGCACCATCCAGCAGATAAAACAGGTTTTCAAAGGCATCATCAGGGAGGTAATTCTCCAGCTGCCCCAGGTCATCAATGTTTTTTACTTTTAATACCGATGGTATCAGTACTTCCGGGACACCCAGCTCCATCAACTCCTTGCCACCATATTTGCCCATGAAGAGGTCGGTTGACTCAACCACCTCCCTGTTTTCCTTTTCAATGCTCTCATCCAGGCTAAATACCTGATAAGCCTGCGTCTGCTCGTTCCAGTCTATCCGCTTGTTTTTTGCCCAATCCATCGCCTCGTCATGGTTGTCAATCCACACCAACAGATAAAGCTCACCTGCTTGTACTTCTTTGAGTATTGCCCGGTATTTCTGGTCTATGCGAGCAGTGCGTAGCGACTGATCCTTAAAGGTGCTGATTGCCTCCAGGTTGATTGCCGCACTTTTGGAGTCGGTTCTGAACTTGCTGATAAAGTCAGTGACCTTGCTTTGTGTTCCCTTGTTGATTTTTAGAAAGGCATCCCAAAACTTATCGTAAATAAATAGCTTCATAGTATGATTTCATTTAGTTGCTCCTTGTTGTAGATTGTAAACCCTGCTTCTTGAAACACTTTCAAACTTTCGTCGGAATAGGGGCAGATAGCAATCCTCAATGTTTCAAGCACCAATTCAGCATCAGCCAAAATATTCCCGTCATCATCCACCCAGGAGTCCAAGAAATCCATGTTCTCCCGGTTGATCACTTTGTTTTTTACTCCTTGTTTCAATATCGGATGAAAATTAGGAGCATACAGCTGTTTCAACTCTTCCAGCAAGTTTTCATCGGTCTGTTCAGTCATTCCTTCACCAACATCAATCATTTGATCAACAAACTCTGATGTTTGATAAAGGTTGAAAAGGTGCCAAAAATATTCCCATTCTTGTTTATCCATATTCATTGACTCTTTCAACTGAAGATTGGAATAAATTCTTTTATTTCCGATATTCACCCAAATATTCCATTCGGCAAAGTCAAAAGAAGCTCCATGTTCAACAGGCAGCAGTGCGTTAAAGTCAGTAACCCGGTTATTTTTGATGAAGCTGTCGTAGATCATCTCTTTCGATAGTAGCAATTTCAAAGAATCCGGATTGAATGATGGTTCCAATAACTTCTCGGTCCATGAACCCAAATAGGTAAACCAGGATTTTTCAAACAGACCTATTGGTGGATTGAGCAGTTGTTCCCAAAATCGTAAAAAGTTGTTCTTTGGCAAAGCATAATTCACAATTTCGCCATGACGAACTGTTGGTATCAATTTTCCCAGGTAATTGTGTGAAAACCGGGTTAGATAATTTTGATACAATTCATCGAAACCATTTCCCGTTTTCTCCAAAATTGCCTGTAGATTATTCAGGTCGTTCCATGTAAGCGTCCAGGTCCGGTATTCCGGTTGAGCAGCAATTGCCTGGCGAATTCTGACATCTTTTTCAAAAACGTTGTGTTCTTTGGAAGCGTGGAACTGGTATCCATCAAGATAGAGTGCAATTTTGGACACCTCGTCAACATAGGATATCCCCTTGTATGTATACTCTGCACATACTACCAGGAAGTCAACTCTTGTGCTGTAAGCGATACCATCTTTGGGACCTAACGAAATCTGGGGCCTGATCCAATACCTCGCAGTGGTATCCCCTTTGTTGATTTTCAGTTCGTAATATACCGAATCATCATCTTTTCTCGATTGAAAATCGTACCCTTCATTATTCTCAGCAAAAATCTGAAGCAGTTTTATAAACCGTTCTTCCAATTCCGATTCTTCAATTTTCCCCGAGTTGGTCAGCGAGCCAAGGCCATGATCGTTTTTAATCCATTGTTCTGAGTTTCTGTATATCCTCTCGAACCACTCCTCTGCCTTTCTCCGACTTAAATCATCACGATTATACTGATTACCGTAGGAGTATATACACTTGTAGCATCCGTCATGTCCATCCAGTTGACAGGTACAATCCCGAATTGCCTCGTAACTTTCCCTCAAAAGGAGCGAAAACTCTTCGTGTGCAAACAGCTGTTTCAGGTATCCGGTACCACCGGGAATGGTATCATACAACAAGAGAAAACGATCGAATTTATCGGTCTGCCGGTTAAACTCTCTGTAGGAAAGCACCCTGATGTGTCCGGGATTCCCTTTAAAATACCTTTTTAATCCCAGTTCCAATCCCGCCTGAAACATACGGATGTCAGCCTCTGTGTTGAACTCCTGCACCGGCAGAATTATTTTCAGGATTTCCGTATGCATCTCCCTGAAAAAATAAACCTCTTCAAACACATCATTTGTCTCACCCGGTTTGTATTTCGTATTGCGATGCTTGCAATAGCCATAATGATAATCCTTTGCCTCGTGGATCAGATGGGTTGACGACGTTGATTTTCCACACAAACGACAGGTTACGAAACCTTTTGTCAAAGCTTCCGTATCGTTGATTTTAATCTTTCGGGCATCGTTTCCATCCAACCGCCCATAATTTACGGAAGTGATGGTTGCGTTTTTCACAAACTCGATCCCAAATGGTATTTCCTTTAGAACCCACGCACCCTCAGAACTGTTTCGATCAAAGATCACATGATGCATCAGCTGATATTGTTGCACATCCCGGTCATCCTTATCATCTTTTAACCGTGAACGAGCCTCACTGTTGAATGATTTCACCGTAATAAGTTTGGCAAAGCGATGCACATTTGAAGATGATGCCCAGGATGGATCACCGCACTTGGGGCAGTTCCCCTTGCTTGAGAGGCTATCGATTTCAAGATGGTCGCATTTGGAGCAAAACCGCTTGTCGTGAAATAAAGCCTGGTCACTCCAGTCGAATGTGTTTACACCACTTATTTCGAATCGATATCCCTGTGTATAGAAGTAGTTTTCGGGAGCCAATTCCTTTATGGCCTGGCTGGCGGGTCTTACCAGTTCAAAGCTCTTGTCCAGTGTTCTGTTTGTGGTACCTGCAATCGCCGAACTGATTACGTGTGCATGCAGCTGCACCCCTGTTTCAGGGAAAGCATAATTAGGCAGGATGCCCACATTCGTCATATGTTCCAGTACATTGCGGGCAAAAATTGATTTTTTCACACCACCCAGGTTCTTTCCTTCCCTTATGTATTCGTCAAAGAGAGGATCCCCTTTCGCCAAGTTCAGAATCTTCACCTCCTCCTTTAACTCCTCTCGTCGTTTATCTATTTCGAGCAACTCCTCTTTTACTTTCATAAAAACCGAAAGCAGATGATCATAGAATGCTCCTGATGTCAGCGAATCATTGATCTCGGGGAACACCTGATTCTTAATCTTCGTGGGATACTGTTTCAGGAAGTAAGGTACAAGGCGGTACCTATTTTCTTTTATAAAATTATTCAGCCTGTTGATGAAGAAAGCTGTATCCGTCAAATTTCTTGAACCCAGCTTCAAGTCCCTCATAAAAGTGGGAATACTGTTCTCGGTCGGATTGACAGCCACCCAGCTATCGATACAATAGGCCGTAAAATGGCGTCTCAATATATCCTTTGCCTCCAGGTAGCATCCGGGCGTATTTACATCACCCCGCATCATCTCCAAGGGGTCGGCATAATAGTAAAGGTCGTGATTCTGATTTTTCACAAAGTTCACCACCAGAGCGGCACCCGAGCTTCGTCCGGCACGACCCACCCGTTGCAGGAAGTTGGAAGGCAAGGGGGGTACACTGTTGTTATAAGCCGTGTTCAAACTGCCAATGTCAATCCCCATCTCCAGTGTGCTGGTCGCGATCAAGGTGTTGGGAGAATCAAAACGATTTCTCTTCTTGAAACTCATCTCCAGGCGTTCACGAACCTGTCGCTCCAATAAGCCGGTATGTTCACTTGAATAAATGCGTGGGAAGCGATTGCGGTTATAGACCGCGTTATAGTAGTTTTTCACCGTCTGTGGGGTTGCCTTGTAGTGGCCCGTACAACGATGGCTCAGACAACAGGCGTCATCCGCCATTTCCAGATCGTCGTGCGAGTAAAGCACATCCTCACATTGGGTGCAGGCAAACTCATTCACATATTTGGCCACCCAGATTGCATCCGCATTGATCGCATAGTTTGTATGATCACCGGCCGTCTCCCGGTTCAATATTCCCACAGTTGTCAGCGCAGCCGTCCATTGCTCGTAGAACTCATTGATAAATTCCGGGGTTACGGCTGCCTGCAAAAATGTCTTGTTGAAATAGGCATGGAACCAGTTGCTTTTGCGGGCAGTGGTCGTATCCAATAAGTTGTCGCGCGACCCCTGATTGGTCAGCAACTTGGGAAAACGTGAACTGTTGGGATGATAGGTAGGATTCAGAAAATGGCGTCCATCCTTTTGCCAATTCAGGTCCCACAGACTCAATCTTTCCGTTCTGTATTTCGAATAGTAAGCATGGTCTATTGCTCCCCGTGTACGGATTCTATGCAACACAAGGTTGGTAAATTTCAGGAAATCTTCTCTTTTTATCGATCTACTTACATCGTTATGCTCAATCCATTCCATCATCTCATCCCATGCAGCATGCAGCAATGAAGTGTCAAAATAAGCCGATGATGCTCCTGTCTTCTCCAATGTACGTCCTACACGAGAGGTAAACCCAAACTCGGAGTAGATTTCCCAGCGAACTCTCTGATCGAGCTCTTTTAAAAAATGTTCAGCATATTGTTTTTTTACACCTGAATCAATCAGATAGTCTTTGGGTGATGCTTTGCCCACATATTCCTTTGGGAAGAAACGATAGAGGTATCCGCTCTGGTGATCCTGCTCCGTTTCATCGCCATGCTGTTTCCAGAAGGAGATAAAGCTATCGGCAAGTTCATTGAGTCTTACCGGGTGGTTTAACTCATTGATCACTTTTTGCAGTGATGCCCTGAAAGTAAAGCGATAGTTCCGGCTCTCAATAAAGCCTGCCTGATGTGCCGCATCCTGAACGGAGTTGGTAAATGCCAATACCTTTCTGTCCCTGTCAGTTGTGATATCCAGATCGGTTGCCAGTGTCTGGCTTACGGCTATAGAACTCAACGTAGGTATTTTGGTACCGATGATCGCCACCGTGTTGGCACTGTTGCAGCAGGGGCAGGTATGGTCGGCCCTGTTCTCTTTCAGTTTCCGCAATGCCTGTATGGCGAAACCCTCTTCTTTATCACCCACAGCTTTGAGAGTCTTCGGATCAATATTATACTCCAGGAAAGTCTCAGGATTATAACCGGTAGCCTCAAAATCGGCAGGTGAGAGTTCTCCACCGGGTAAGATAAAGTATAGGTTTTTGTTATTGGAGAAGAACTTCTCGTACACCTCATTCACGTCTCTGCTGAAAACATCTTTGTCATCGGGTTTCACACCCAGCCAGCCGGAACTGTTGCATTCCCTGCAATACCAAGGGGGCATGGCGGCCACCTCTTGTTGTGCATCCACCTGGTCGCGGAATGAAAATTTTGCGGGATATTCCAGCGTGTATTGCACACCACTCAACTCACGTACCCACAGTTGTACCTGGAGATACATAAATGGCGAGCGATCACTTTCCACATCTTTTGCTGCTGCAATCAATGCCAGGAGAGATTCCAGTACCCGTGTTTTCGGACTGTATCGGTTCACCTCATCCCACTGGGCCAACTTTCTGAATGGCTCGTTGATCAGCCCGAGCTCGCGGGTAATCTCCTCAACCAGTTTGATCCCATTTCCCCGGTTGATGACCACCACCAGATCCTTCACAATTTTGAGCTTCAACAATCCGTCTGCCAAATGCGCCTCATCCTGTTGCCAAATATCGATATGAGCTTTCAGATAGGCTTCAAAATTATCTCTTTCGTGATAAACAAGGTCTTTTAACCTGTTGGGGAGAGGGATGAAATCATTTAACACTTCATCGCTTTCAAAGAACCGGTCGGGCGTGATCCTGGTCTCAGTGATCAGTGCATCTGTTCCTACTGTCTCTCCGAATACTTTTGTGGCATAATCTGATAGGAGTTGTGGAGCATCAGAACCCGAGCCAATGGTGGCAGAAGTGCCTATGGGGCAAAGTTGTCCGGGTTCAATGGTCAATTTCAGTTTTAATCGGCGGATCAGGTTGGCGACATCTGTTCCCTGGGCACCATCGTATGTATGCAGCTCATCCAACACCAAAAAGCGAAGCAAGCTCGGGTCGACAACATTGTGGTTCCACAATCTCTGAAAATTGTGCTTCATCAGTGCATAATCGAGCATCTTGAAGTTTGTAAGCAGGATATCCGGTGGCGCATCAAGGATGGTGTCGCGATGCTCCACGATATGATCCTCCTCCATGACCTTCGGGTATTGCCCTTTTGGTCCGTTTCCTTCACCAATAAAAAGGCCGGCGCGTACTCGTCCTCTCAATCGTTCGTCTTTGTAGATAATTTCTGCCAATCGTTTTGCCTGGTCGGTTGCCAGTGCATTCATGGGATACATGATGATCACCTTGATACCCGGGCGATGTTGCTGGCGGAAACAGTAGTCAAGAACCGGATAGAGGAAAGCCTCGGTTTTTCCCGATCCCGTACCTGTGGTGATGATGGTTGGTTCAGGCTCTTTGTCCTGTGTCGAAAGCCTGATCCAGGATTGTACCTGGTGGTCGTAGGGTGTCCAGTCTGGCTTTATGGTTAGGGGAATTTGATCAATTGTCCCTTGTTCCGCTTTTACAAATGGTAACCTGAGCGACACATACGGTCCTTTGAACATTCCCAGAGTGGGATGTTCGATAAACTCATCAAATGCTCGGGCCACCTCCCGTTTCCGGAAGGTGAATGTCGCTTGCAGGTATGACTTGATGGACTCCTTTATCTCGATGGCTTGTTGCAGGCTCAGCATAATGAATTCTATTTAAACTTTTCCTCGAAAAACTGCCACGCTCTCTTGTAATCCTCCACCCTGTCGCACTTTTGGAAGGGTGCATGGTAGGTTACCTTATCCCCAAAATAGAGTTCTGATTTGGTGATGGTATGCTCGTAGGTTTCGCCCGACTGCATATCCCTTATTTGCTCCCACTCCGGCCGGTCGAGCCCCACACCCACCAACCCTTTGCTGCAGGTGAAAACGATATTCCCTTGGGTATCATACCAGGTGTCATCCTCATTCTGTTGCAATACGGGAAACTGTATGTTGTACATCAGTATCAGCTCTTCCAGGGTAAGCCCCAATGCCATGGCAGTAATCACATCGATCTCCACCAACGCCATGCGCCGCTCATAGTAGTTGCGCAACGGAGTTTGCCACGACCACTCTTTGGTAAGGCTCGAAAAGGGTTTCAATTTGTCATCATTCACCGACCAATGCTCTTCGGTGAATGCATCCTGCCAGCTCTCTTTCCACAGCGGGGTGTAATACTTGTTCAGGCAGTTTAACATTAATATACGTACAAATAGGGAAGTTTTATATCGATCGGAGATGCCTAAGGGTAAACCGCTCATTCTGCTGTCCGTTAAATTCGATGTCCCTAGCGTTTTAATATAAAAGTCAAAAGTCAAAGAAGCCGTCAAGCCCGCAAATTCAACTAATTCCATGTTATCTTTAAAGGCTATGCTAATCAATCCGTTAACATGCGCAGTTTTCGGTGGAATTATTGCACCCCTCAAATTTCTCTCTCCATTACTATCTAACATCTTTCTAAAAGCTACTTTGTAATACTCCAACCAATTGTCGTAACTCCCATCGGCTTGTTGGAATCCTTTGATAGTAGAAGCATATCCGGCCGTTACATTCAATGGAACATAATTGGTACGCGGCAGGTAGTTCTCATCGATTTTTGAGAAGTCAACGATATCATAATCAGATTTTACAACGCATACAGCTTTTGGTGTTTTATACATCGGATTCCCCACAAAAAGATGAGGTCCTGAATAAATCATCTCAAACTGATCAATGTTGGGATACCTGGTTTCTCTTTTGATATTGCCAGCATTCAGATCGTTTGTTTCGTCCCAGCAAACCGTTATTCTGCTTTCAAAATTATCTACCGTACTTGGAAACTCCCCTATCTTTTGAATTACTTCTATTACTTCTTTGGCATGAATGGATACCAACTTGGCACCCTCCCAGTTGTCACTGTTTTCAAAAGTCCGGGCAAATATTTTCAAAGTCTCTTCATCTATTCGAACCACCCTCGAAGGGTGAGGATTGTTATTCCATTCAAACTTCCCCGTCTGTTCATTTTTTGTTTTTAATCCTTCAACAGATTCAACAGTAAGCTGTTTGATAAAGCAACCATCAATGGTAGAAGGGTGAAATAAATTGTTGATAGAATAAAAGAATATGCTATCTTTTGTCCCTGAATAGATATGAATGCCATATACCCGTGTACTCCCTATCTCAGCAAATAATTTCAATTGATTCTGAAACTGAAAATGGTATTTCAATCGTTGATAAATCTCCTCTCGCATTGGATAACCATTGGGGTCATCATAAACACCCTCTGGGTGTATCAGTCCCAAATAACCTTGCGGATTAATCCAAAGCAACCCGTTCTCCAGTATACATTTGTAAAGATTGGTCTGCTGTCCTTTCAACAACGGGTAATTCTGTACTGCATTCATAAAGAGCGCCGACACGTCGCTTTCAATCTGCTCATCGAAGTAGCTTTCTCTTCTTGTTTCATCTTCCATGAAATCGCTCTGCATTCTTCGCACCTGTGGTGCAGTGGTTTTGCGAATTTCCACTTCCGGGAACAATTCGGAAATCAACCCTTTCTCTTCAAAGGCAACTTTGATCCAGGGTGGATTTCCCACTGCCAGGTCAAAACCGTTCTTCTCCCTGAACACTTCGATAAATTCCAGTTCGTAGTGGAAGAAACGGTATTGTTCGCTGTACCGCCGCACCAAATCTGCCCTTTCGTTCTCAAAGAGTGAAGCAGCTGATTTTCTCAATGCCTCGGTGAGCTGCTTCTCAATCTGTTTTTTATCTCTCCGGTAATCACGCACCGCGTCATCATCTTCTGCAACAAGCGTTGTGGCTTGCTCCAGGTCGATATTCAGTATTTGCACCAGATCGGTGTACCACTCCTGACGGGTGGGTAGCTCGGCAGCATCGCGCACATCCCAGAACCAAAGTGCACACCAGTAGTCCATGATCTGTCTCAGCTTATAATAGGGAGCATTGGACTTCAACCGGCTGTCGGCAAAGGACTGTTTTTGTGTGTAACTGTATCCCTCGAAATCCAATCCTTTCTGTCTGTTGGGGTTGCCGAAGAAATCGTTATTGGCTTCCGTGATCAGTGAGATATTTTTCTGCATCTCATAATGTTCGAGCAAAAGGGCATCGATCGCTTTCGAGATCTTTTGCAGCAAAGCGTATTCATCGCTCCGCAAGGGTTTTATAAACTCCTTGCGCCATTCGCTCATCCTTCTTGCTTCGGCAGGATAGGTTTCCTTCAGCAACCTGATGTTGCCCGATGAGCCCATCCCCTTGTCCGGCAACAGGAAGTGATAGATCTCATTCTCTACACGCAAGATTCCCTTTTTGCCGAATTGCAGGTGTTTCGGAGCCTTTTCCCACCACTCTTTTTTCACAAAACTACGATTACCAACCGGTTCGAACGAGAACTCCTTCTGCTTGTATACTTTCAGCCAGCTGCCAATCACCGCGTTCCCCACGCCAAGACGATATCCAAAGAATGGGGTCTGCATATCCTTGTGAATCACGTTGAGCCAGAGCGATAGCTTACCCAGCTCCACCGCCGTGGGATTGATGTCCACACCGTACACGTTGTTTAGGGCAATGTGGGTTTTAATCTTTTGTAACTCCTCCCGGTACTTGTTCGGATCAACATGCAGCCTGAGCTCCTGTTGCCGGTAGGTGAGGTATGCTTCAGCGATCTGGTTGATGGCTTCGTTGTGGAAAGCGGCAGCACCCATGGCCGGTTCAAGGATTTTCAGGTTTAACAAATCCAAGGCAGCAATTTCACCTTTATCGAGCCGCTCCAATATGGGCTTGAGCGCATATTTCACGGTGGTTTGGGTAAGCACCTCAGGGGTATAATAGGAAGCTGACTTTTGCCGGTCGCGGCCACTCAGGCGATAGATAAAAGTACCCCTGTGTATCACCTTCAACACCTCGCTACCATCTGCCATCTCGTAGTGGAAAACCTCTTTTTGGTGGAAGTCATCCAAACGATGGCGCGGTACCAGGTAGGAACCATCGTCATTGACTACCTTTTCCGAACTCTCGTTCTCCTTTCTTTGGCGGTGCACTTCAATATAATCGGTATCGGCGAGGAAACCACGGAAAGCGAGCAAGCTCTCGTAGACCGAACCCAACTGGTTGATACCAAGGTTGGCATAAGAGATCCTCCCGCGGTTTTTTCCGTTCTGCTTCCTGGAGAGTGAGAGTTCACAAATTACGTCCTGCCATACACGGTTTCGTATCTGTACCCTGCTCAGGTAGTGCATGTTGTCAGGATCGAAAAGTGGGGAATCCAAATGACGTATCCTAAAGCTTTTGGATGTGCCGTTGTTTTCGCGATATCCCTTGTGAAGCAAACTGAAGAGTTGGGTTAACGATTCGTGAAAGAAAAAGCCATTCAAGTTCGATTCATTTCGCAATGGTACCTGCTCCAGATCGCGAAGCATCTCCAATGAATATCCTTTCTGATAAATTTCATCGTCCGTAGGCAGGATATCCAGCTCATCTCTCGACTCGGCATAAAACAGGAACAAAAGTCGATAGACCATCATCAGACAGTCATCCTTTAACCATGTGGCATTGATTGTGTCGTAAGTCAAGTCCTCCTCCCGGGTAAGGTAATGAACAGCCTCGTTTGCCAGTTGCTCCACGGCATGAATCACTCCCTCTTTCAAATCCTTGGTCACCTCGTAGGCTACCTTGTGGGCATCTTCGTCGAGCTGTTCCATCAACACCATCTCGGCAGTAGGAGCCAGCTGCTCTTTTCCCAGTAAAAGATAGAAAAGGGCGAAGTAATTCTTGTCGATCGAGGCATCGTCAAACAGTATCTCCAAGTCAAATTGCAGGTAGGAGCCGCGGAACCACTTCTCTGCCTCGAGTAAAAAATAGACATTGCCGGCACAGAGCAGGATATATCTTGGGCGTTGATAGGTGGGCAACAGAAATAACTCGCTCACCGCTTTGTTAATCACCATGGGGGAAATACTGATTCCCTCGGGTACGGTGAAAATATCCGCCCATTGCGATCGGTGATACTTTTGCGTTGTGCTTTTCAGATCTTCACCATTTTCTGTCACGTTGTAGCTCTGGTCGAACAGCCCGTCGGGCTCCTCTTCATCTTTGGTTTTGATCATGGCATGCATCTCCATCACCATCAGGTGGGGCTGTTCACCGCGATAGAGGATATGACGTACCGGCAAAACTGCTTTTTCGCTTAGTGGAAACAGATCATCATAATTCGTCTGTTCGGCATCATAACCCAACACATTGAGCACCCTTGTATGAAAGCGATGCGACAGATTGATCTTGTCTTTCGTGCGCAGGTGGTTTTCGACAAAAGTTTGTTTGAGCTTGAAATAGTCGGGCTTCAACCGGTTGACCTGCTGGTTGAACTCCCTGATAGCCTCGCTGCTGTAACCCGATTTCTCAATCACCTTTTTGGAGAAATCTTCATCGAAGTAGTTGCTGGCAAAGTATTCACCGATATTTTGAATGAAATGAATCATATTATTTACCCCAAACATTATTTATTGGTACTGCTTGTAAATTTTTACCTCCGAATCCGCCTAACACATGCTCTCCCGTATACAGCAAAATCCCTTTTTTAAATTTATGGCCTGCCAATTGGGCTAACTTCTTCAATCCTTTAAAGTCATCTGGTTTCAAGGAGGTTTTTGATTTTATTTCGATTCCATAGATCATCTTTTTTTGATCTTCGATCACCAAGTCCACCTCTGCACCTTTGTGCATGCTAAAATGCATTAATTTTAACGGGTCATTGAACCAACTGATCTGTTTCAGTATCTCCATGGCTACAAAATTTTCTACAAAATGTCCTGCCTGTGTTCGGTCTTGCAACAGGTCGTCGCCACTATTCTCCAATTGACACAAGAGTCCGGTATCGTTTAAAAATATTTTTGGCGATTTCACAAATTGCCCTTCGGCATTAGGAGTCCATGCAGGGATTTTTACAATCATAAAAACTTGTTCCAACAATGCCATATAGCGTTGAAAAGAACTGTTTTTTATTCCTGTCAACCGGGCAATATCAGACATATTGATCGTGCTTCCTACCCTCACACTCAGCTGGTTTAAGATTTTTGGCATGTATATGAGACCATCAATATTGGCCAGGTCTCGGATATCTTTTTGCAGGATAGATTCCAAATAGGCCTGCAACCATTTTGCTCTTCGGCTTTCCGAGACACGGTTTACGACTTCGGGATATCCTCCCCGTCTTATCAGTTCAATGATCTCCTCCCAACGGGTAGGAATAGATTCAAAGTTATTTTCATCGTTGATTAAGTTATCCAGAAATACACTTTTTCTTCCATTTATTTCATCAACCGAAAATGGCCAAAGGTGGTGTGTTTCGATTCTTCCGGCCAATGAATCGGCTACCTTGGGTTGTAGCATTACATTGGCAGATCCTGTGAGGATGATTCTACGATTGCGATTGTCATCAATCAGTTTCTTGAGACTTAAAAATATCTCCGGTGCGCGTTGCACTTCATCAATAATTACATTCTCGCCAATATCCAACAAGAAACCCATTGGATCTGATTGAGCAGCAGCCAATACCGACGGATCATCGAAGGTGACATAATTACCTGAAAAAATCCCATCTTTCAATAACTGTTGACAAAAAGTGGATTTTCCAGTCTGTCTTGCACCTGTTATCATTACCACCGGCGTGTCTTGCTGTGCTTTCGATATCTGCGTATATATAAATCGTTTAATCATGTCTATTTTACTGCAAATATATCAATTTGTGGGTAAATATGGGCAATCTCGTGGGTAAATATGGAATTTATTTTTCGCGGAGACGTGCTAATTATAAAATACCGCCAATACTTTTAAATAGGGAACGCTGTTTAAACTTGTCAAATCTTTGAAATATTGGCTCGACCTGTTGAGTATGGTCTCAATCTCGATCTCCTTATCTCTCCTGCGTCTTTTCACAAATCCATATTCAGGCTTGTCACCAAACTTAATCTCCATCTGGTGCTCCTTGCTCCTTTTCCAGTTCCTCATCTTTTCTTCGTAAACTGCCATCTCTTTCTCCATTTCCAATTGAAGCTTTTGCTGTTGCTGATCCATATGAAGTTGATGAGCAAACTTGATTGCATCCGGCAGCAAGACCTCCAGCTGCTTGATCTCTTCATCGGTTATCTCCACCGTGTAAAGTTCTTTGTTTATTTGATGCTCTTTCAGGAAATCGGCAAACTTCATCGGCCTGTCCGCCAATCCGCCACTCCTGTGCATGGGTACCACAAAAAGGTCGGAGAGAATGGATTGTCCCAGATTATTGGCTACCAAACCCTGAATCAGATAGTAAGCCATATCCTTGGGCAGGCGATTAATTTTGGAAACAAGTGCCACATCTTTATCGACTGAAGCTTCCAACTGCGTCATCAGATAACGTACTACCGGGTGAAGTTCATAGAGCATCTGAAATCTGGCCCACTCTCCTTTTCGCTTGCGCGCATCGCTAATCGCTTTTTGCACATCCTCCCTGTTGAGTGAGAGTTGATATACATCACCAATCCCTCCAGGTTTTGCTTCTTTGGGTAAATCGTAAAGTATCCGATCAAGCTCAGGAGTGTTCTTCACCTCAAGAAGATCACCCTCAAAACAGGCATCATCGGTTTTAAGGCTATTGTCACTTTTCAGTTGCTCCAGTAGGGCGGTATAATAGCTTTTATCGTTCTCAAAGAGTGAGACCTCTTCCACGATGGGATCCTCGATCGCTAATCTGGGGGTGGACTCGTCAAACAGGGCATCAAACCAGTCGTCCGACTCTTCACTGGTGGGTGCTCCATCCAGCATATCCCTATTCCCTGTTGCAATGGCAGTGGTCACCAGTTCCTCTTCGGCAGATGCCTCATAGAGTTTATAGACCGATGCGGCATCGCCCAGGGATTGATAAACAGCTTCCTCCTTTTCTTTGAGTTTATTGACAATATGCAGGTCATCTTTCAAACCATCCAAATCGGAAGTGGCTACCATGTAATGTATGAAGGGTATTTTGGTTTGTCCATACCGGTCGATCCTTCCATTTCGCTGTTCCAGCGTGATCAGCGACCAGGGAATGTCGTAGTTAAACATATGGTTGCAGTAGTAGTGCAAGTTTACTCCTTGCGAACCGGCATCCGAAGTAAGCAGTATGCGATAGTCAGAGTCCTCTTTTCCAAAATCATCGATGATGCGCTGTTGCTCCATATCGGTGAGTGAGCCGTGAAAATCGGCTATCACACTGTCATCCAAGTCAAAGTCACGTTGCAGTTTCGTTTTTAACGCTTTGAGCGTCTCTATCCGCTCAGCAAAAACAACGATTCTGAAATCTCTCTTTCTTCCATACCAGCCAAGGTCGATTAACTTTTTTCTAAACGCCAGGTATTTGGCATCCTGTTTATGATGGATGATTGCTTCCAGTTTCGCCTTCAAATTGCTCAGAACATCACGGTTCTGTTCCACAATATCTTCCTGTTCTGTGAGTGCATCCAGTTTACTGATCCTATTTTCAATTGACTTTAACGCTGCCTCGGGAGATGACATGTAGGACTTGAACAGACCAATGGCAAAAAGTAAATCTTTTTTCTGTTTGTTGTGGGTTTGCTTTCCGAACAAACCAGTGGAAATATCGTCCGGCATAAGATCCTGCAGGGCTGCAAACTTTATGTTTTGCTGGATCTGCAGAAACTCATTCTCTGCGTCGCTTAGCTGGGCATGGATGGATACGACCTCACGATCCTGAAAATTGGATCGTACGGCATCATCGTCAATATCATTTTTAAACCGACGTACATAGTAATCCTTGATATCTTCCCGTGAATAATTGTGCTCCTCTTTGATGGCCAGCGGCTCAATCATGTTGATGAGGTTGGCAAAGTTTTCCGGTTTTCCGTTGTGAGGAGTGGCTGAGGTGAGAATCAGCGACTCGCATTTGGTGCTGAGCAATTGTGCTAGCCCTCCCCGCTGCGAAGAGCTGTTTGCAACGGTATGGCACTCATCAATAACCACGATGTCCCAGCGTGTTTTCTCGATATAGTGTTGAAACTTGGCATTGTTTTTCAAGGTATCTATGGATACGATGGTCTTATCGTAATAGTCGAAAGGATTTTTGTTGATCGGGAGTTCAGATTTGATTCTTGAAATCCCGTCCGAATCCAATCGCACCAATGGAATGGCAAATCGATTCCATATCTCCTGTTGGAACTGGGAGAGGATGGACTTCAATGCCAGGACCAATATTCGCTTGCCTTTGCCCCGTTTGATCATTTCAGCAAGGAAGATACCCACCTCAACCGTTTTGCCGAGTCCCACACCATCGGCAATCAACAGTCGGGGCCGGGGAAGTTGAAACGCTTTTAATGTGGGCTCCAACTGGTAATCAGCCATGTTGAAAGCAGCTTTGTGGGCCACAGTTATGCGATTGCTGTAAACGGTGGAATTGCGAATATGATTTTCGATGAATAGTTTGGTCTTGCGGTATCCTTGATCGTAATCAGCAATCAACCGGGTCTCTGTCGGATCGATCACACGAATAGTATGGTCGATGCTGGTATCGAATATAAAGTGCTTTGCCTTTACCAATTCGGAAATACCTTCCACAGAAAGAATCCATTTACCGTTGTTTTCTTCCACATCGGTGACAATGAAATCCTCATTTCGATTGGTAATGCGTTGCCCTGGGGTGAAGTTCATATTTGATCGATCTTAATTTGATTTATCAGTTGCTTAATCTCTTCTTTTCTTCCCCTGCGAGATGCATATCTCAACAGTTTGTTGTTGTTAACTGTGTATTTCGCATAAGCTTCATTGAAAATCCTTTTTTTTTCACTGCCCTGGTAAAACGGGAACAAATCTTCATCACAGCACAAATCGACCAGTATCTTTTCAATGGTAATCGTATTGATGTTGCTTATAGATTGGAGAGGGGCTTCTGAAATCAGGGGTTTTACAATGAGGGGAGTGTTGGAATTGAAAACGTATTGTTCCAAGATACTATTGTTGGGTTTTAAAAACACCGGGTTAAATTTTTCCCTCAGTGAATAAAATACGAACTCGATGCTATCCTTGTCCACTTCGATTAACGTGAAATGTCTGTTGGAAATATGCAACGTAAATTCATTCAACAACGACGTATCCCACACACAAACGATGCTGTATGGAAATTCCGAAAGAATTTTCTTGTAAATAGATTCGGTCTTATTATCTAAATAGGGAACAAAAATAGTAGTTCTGCCAATCTTGTATACTCCACGCCCTTTACGCTCCAGGACACCCTTTATAACCAAATGATAGACTCTCCAATTGATCGTTGCTTGTTTTACATCAGGTTCAAGACTCCGATAAAAATTGGAAATATCACTGGTATTGAAGTTATGCATGTCTCCAAAACACTCTTTTAATTTGTTGATATGTAATCTGTCGGTTGCTATGATGTTGTGTTTTTTGATGGCACAAATGTAAATCAATATTTTGGCAATATGAAATATAAATTGCCGATAATTTGAGAAATGTAATTCACAACTTACAATTGAATGCTCTTTGTTACCCCGATCTCATTGATGAAATATGCATCATGGGAAATAACCAGTACCGTACCCCGATACTTTTTGATGGTATGGGCCAGTATCGATAAACTTGAGACATCAAGATTATTCGTAGGCTCATCCAATATGAAAATATCCGGGACGTGGTTGGAGATCATCCGGCAGGACCAAGTCTTGATACTGAGGAAAAAAATGTACACAAAAACTTGAATATTTTGATGAATCAGACTATGTTTGCAGAGGAAAACATTAGATAGAAGACGTGAGTTTGTAACCTTCCCTATTTGTGTAAGCTACCCGTTTTTAGGACAGTCTTAGATTAGACTGCTAAATTAGTTATTT
>NZ_JAXQGC010000009.1:0-164361 GCF_034331125.1 Proteiniphilum sp. | reverse complement strand
TATCTACTATTTTACTGTATTATAGACTATTGAATGCTTTTTAAGGGTCGACTAATTAAAAGTAGAGTTGTTCTCAAATATTGTGTGGTGGTATGTTGCATGCGTGTACTGTTTTAGGTTTTCTTACAGGCTCTATAGTGATGATATTTTTTATTTAGCCGATAATGACTCAGTGGATAATAACCTCTTTACCGTCTATTTCGTAGGTGAATGGATAGGATTGTTTCAGGGCGTCAAGCATCTGTTGTAGTGTTTCGCTCTTGATACTGCCCGTGAAACGCTGTTCTGCCAATGCGGCATTTTTTATTTTTATGGTTACCTGATAACGCTTTTCCATTAGCTTGGCTAAATCGGAAAACCGCTGTTTCTGGAAAACCAGTGAGCCTTTCAACCATTGTGTTTCGGGAATGATCGTATCGTTTTCCTGTACCAAATCACGGACAACATAATTACTGTCACCCGAGATGATATGACCGTCACGCACTACGATTTTTTGGTTAGGTTGTAACAATATCTCTTTGGTATTTTTCCTCCGGTTGTCTTTCACTGCTATCAATCCGCGTATCAGCGCCACTTCAATGTCCGAAGAGGCAGCATCCACATTAAAGGCGGTTCCTTTTACCGTCACATCTATGTCGCGTGCGGTTACGGTGAGGGGTACCTCGGGACGATGTGTTACATCGAAGAACGCTTTACCAGTGAGGTGTATTTTACGATCCTTCTCGCCAAAACGGTCATTATATGCGATTCGGGAGTGTTTGTTAAGCCACACCTGTGTACCGTCATCAAGGACGGCGTACAGGTTCTCATCGCCTGACTCCATCACCTGGCTATAAAGCTCCTGCTTGGGTAAAAGATAATAGTAAGCCGACCAGCTTAATCCGATCAGGATAGCTATCGCTGCGGCAATCCGGGCCCATACGGGGATTATATGTTTACTTGACTGTAACGGCTTTTGCGGATGCCAAACAATGGCAGACGGCATTATACGTTTACGTGGCTCCGATATATGGTAACCGGTTTCAGGCATTCCGGCGATCTTATCCCATACTTCATCCAGTCTGGCATCAATATCTACATCGGACAGAGCTTCTCTATCCTGCATGAATCCATAGATTTCATCATAGATTTCCTTCAACTGACGGTTCTCTGTCAGCGTTTGCTGTAGATCCGCCCGCTCTTTTTCCGATATATTACCGCCTATCTCTTTGGATAATAAAGCGACAAATGTTTCTTTTGTCATTGCTGTAAAGTTTGTCGTTTATAATAAGGACACAGCGGCGACAAAAAATACGTAGCGATAAGAAAAAAAAATTCCGATATGCAATAAAAAACAGCCATAAAAGTTGCAATATATATCAACTTTATATATATTTGTGCCATGAGAAGGAAGATTATTGCTTTTGGGGAGTACTATCATACATTTTTACATTCATTGACCGATAAAGAGCAATTGAAAGTAAAATACGTATTATTATTGCTCGAAACTCAAGATCGATTACCTGTCAAATTTATCAAATATATAAAAGATGATTTGTATGAATTGAGAATAACATATAATGGAAATATATTCCGACTGTTTTTCATTTTTGATGAAGATAAAATAGTTGTCCTTTTCAATGGGTTTCGTAAGAAAACACAAAAAACCCCGAAAGGGGAGATAGAAAAAGCATTAAAAATAAAAAGAGAATATAATGAACAAAAAGGAATTCGAAATACATGACTTAAGTGCTGAACTGGAAAAAGAATTCGGAAAACCCGGTACGCCGGAACGGGCCGAATTCGATGAAAGGGCATATGCCTTTTATACCGGGCAGGTCATTCTGGATGCGCGTAAAAGTGAAAAGATCACCCAGACGGAGCTTGCAAAAAGATTAGGAGTGGATAAATCCTATATTTCTAAAATAGAGAATGGTATTGTTAATCCGAGCGTAGGATTTTTTTACCGTATCATGAATGCTTTGAATTTGAGGATAGAGATCACCCGGCAAGTAGGATAATTTTAAAATTACCACAACACTGCCATTATCTTTTTCATTTGCTTTTTGCGGGGAGAATAGCCCAGATAGAGGGTGATTTCCTCTTCGAGTTTTTTCACGGCTTTATAGAGATGTGTCTCGACGGTTCGGTGTGAAAGGTGGAGAATTTTGGCTGTCTGTCGGGCAGAGAGACCGCTTTCCTTTATCATCTTGAAAACCTGTTTTTGCTGATCGGGCAGGTTTTCGATAAGAGCATGCAGTCTTGCCGACAGTTCCTTGTGTTCCATTCTTGAAAGAGGATTGCTGTCGGCCAATGATTGTTCCGTTATGGGTTGTTCGTCGAGTGGCACGACCTTACTTGAATCCCTTAGAGCGTTCAGGCAACGGTTTTTCACGCTTTTAAAAAGATAGATTTCGGGTGAACCAATGTCGCCAATGCGTTCGTGGTTCATCCAAAGCCAGACGAACAGGTCGGAGACCACCTCACCTGCTTTCCCCGTTTCGCCAAGGTAGCTTTTCGCAAAAAACAAGAGTGACTCGTATTTCAATCGGAATAAACAATTGAACGCCTCTTTATCATCTTCCTTTATGCAGGTGAATAGTTGTTGTATGTCGGGTTCGATACGTTGCATGCAACGGATTTTAAATAAAGACACCTCAAAAATCAACCATACGTATCCGGGGGTTGAAAATATGTTGTAAAGACTCCACTGTGGAATTTTTCTACAGATACTTGAATCGTTTTACAAATATCATCATTCATAGGGAATAATTCTCTATTTTTGTTCCGGATTCATTGAAAAATAGAATTACGCGCATTGATTTTTTAATCCAACCAAAATCTTAACTATGTTTTTATTTTTTCGTAGCGATTACGGAATTTTAAAAGCATAGTTATTTTTTTGTATTCTCATACACGCAACACTTTCACATTTTCTTTGTTATAACTGTCATATATTTAATGCATATGGGATACGAAATTGAACGCAAGTTTCTTGTCGGGGGTGATTATAAATCACAATCATCCAAAAGTTTTTCTATCAAACAGGGTTATCTTTCCCTTTCCGGAATAAGTGTGATCCGTGTACGGATCAAGGGTGAAAGAGCATTTATCACTATCAAGAGCGCTTTGGCAGAAGGCAAAATCAAACGCCATGAATGGGAATATGAGATTCCTATGGAGGATGCCGAAGAGATGCTTGCGTTATGTGAAAATCCGGTGATTGAAAAAACCAGGTACTTAATTGATTACGGTGGACATCTGTTCGAAGTAGATGAATTCTACGGCGATAACGATGGGTTGGTTATTGCTGAAATCGAACTGGAAGATGAAGAAGAATCGTTTGATCGCCCCGACTGGCTGGGAGATGAGGTGACCGGAAATGTGCGGTATTACAACTCGTTCCTGTCCATGCATCCATATAAGGAATGGAGTAGTGAATAAATCACTCCACCACTGTTACCCATCCGTACTTATCAGGTTCGTCGCCATATTGGATGGCACGTAGTTTATGGTATAACTTCTCGCTAACCGGGCCTGCTTTGCCGTCTTTGGAAAAATGGTAACTTCTGTTTTCACTCAAATCGTCGATCCTTAAAATGGGGCTGATTACTGCAGCCGTACCGCAGGCTCCCGCTTCCTCGAAGGTAGCAAGTTCCTCTTCCAAAACCGGGCGGCGTTCTACTTTCATTCCCATATCTTCAGCCAGTTGCATCAGGCTCTTATTGGTGATGGAGGGCAGGATGGATTCCGATTTCGGGGTGATATAGGTATTGTCCTTGATCCCGAAGAAATTGGCCGGGCCACACTCGTCGATATATTTCTTTTCCCTTGCATCGAGATAAAGCACGGCGGAATAACCCATTTCGTGTGCTTTCTCACCCGAACGCAGGCTGGCGGCATAATTTCCACCCACCTTGTAAGTCCCTGTGCCGAGTGGAGCGGCACGGTCGTATTCACGCATGATGACCATAGGAGTAGGTTTGAAACCTTCTTTAAAGTAAGGACCTACCGGTGTGACAAAAATCAGGAAAGTATATTCTTTGGCCGGTTTTACTCCTACCTGGGCACTGGTACCAATCAGCAGCGGACGGATATACAATGATGCTCCACTCTCGTAAGGCGGTACAAAATGTGCATTTTTCTTCACGGCTAACAGCACCATCTCTTCAAAGCGTTCTACCGGCAGTTCCGCCATCATGATGCCGCGGCAGGAGGATTGCAAACGCAGTGCATTCTCTCTCATCCGGAAAATGCGGATTTTACCGTCTTTCCCGCGGAAAGCCTTTAGCCCTTCAAAGGCTTCCTGTCCATAATGCAGACAGGTAGCTGCCATATGAAGGTTGATATATTCCGATGTTTCCAGTTCGGGATCGCTCCATTTGCCGTCGCGGTAATAACAGCGGACGTTATAGTCGGTTTTCATGTAGCCGAATGATAAATTCGACCAGTCGATTGCATCCATTTTCGTAATATTTAATAGTATTTGAGTTAGACTAAATACCCTACAAATATAGGGCTTTATTTTTGTAATTAGCATTCTTTTACAGGAAAAATTAGTATTTTCGTACTGCCAAATGATCGACCAGATAACTATAGGACGTATTCAGGATGCGGCACAAATTGTAGATGTCGTATCCGATTTTGTCACGCTCCGCCGCCGGGGGGTGAACTATGTGGGTTTGTGCCCGTTCCATGACGACCGTACTCCTTCGTTTTACGTTTCTCCCGCCAAAAATATCTGTAAGTGTTTTGCCTGCGGCGAAGGGGGAACCCCGATACACTTCGTGATGAAGCATGAGCAGCTTTCCTATTACGAGGCGTTGAAGTATCTTGCCCGCAAGTACAATATCGAGGTGGTGGAGAAAGAGTTTACCGATGAGGAGAAGCAGGCCCAGAGCGATCGGGACAGTATGTTTATCCTCAATGAGTATGCCCGTGATTATTTTGTAAAGATACTTCATACGCATCCCGAAGGGAAGGCCGTCGGACTTTCCTATTTCCGCGAAAGAG
This sequence comes from Proteiniphilum sp., assembly GCF_034331125.1. Taxonomy (NCBI): domain Bacteria; kingdom Pseudomonadati; phylum Bacteroidota; class Bacteroidia; order Bacteroidales; family Dysgonomonadaceae; genus Proteiniphilum; species Proteiniphilum sp. The sequence goes on along the minus strand of NZ_JAXQGC010000009.1, from coordinate 159,369 downwards.
GATTCCGCGACGATATCGTGAAAAAGTTCCAGCTTGGTTACAGCCTGGAGCAACGCGATGCCTTCTCGGTCGAGGCACAGAAAGCCGGATACAAACGCGATTACTTGCTGAAAACAGGATTATCTACCGGTAACGACAATCAACCGCTTTTCGACCGTTTCCGTGGAAGGGTGATTTTTCCTGTCCATACACTTTCGGGGAAGGTAGTCGCTTTTGGTGGTCGTATCCTCAAAAAGGCAGAGAATACGGGGAAGTATGTGAACTCCCCCGAAAGTGAGATTTATTCCAAAAGCAAGGAACTCTACGGAATTTATTTCGCCAAAAATGCCATAGTAAAACAGGACAAATGTTTTCTGGTGGAAGGATATACTGATGTGATCTCTATGCATCAGGCGGGAATTGAAAATGTGGTGGCCTCTTCCGGGACGGCGCTTACCTACGGGCAGATCCGTATGATACACCGTTTCTCCGAGAACATTACTGTCCTCTATGATGGCGATGCGGCGGGGATTAAAGCAGCGCTGAGAGGGATCGACCTGCTGCTGGAAGACGGTATGAATGTGAAAGTAGTACTTCTTCCCGAAGGAGAGGATCCCGATTCGTTTGCAAGAAAGCAGAATGCAGAGGGTTTTCATCAATATATTGCGGAGAATGAGGTCGATTTTATCCGTTTTAAAACACAACTGTTGTTGAAAGAGGTGGGAGATGATCCCGTCAAGCGATCAGGATTGATATCGAGTGTGGTGGAGAGTATCGCGTTAATACCTAATACCATTACCCGTTCTGTTTATATTCAGGAATGCTCCCAACTGTTGAATATACAGGAGCGGGTACTGATTTCGGAGATCAATAAGATACGTCGCCGCAATTACGAAAGGAAGAAGGAACAAAAAGAGAAAGAGCCCGTTTTGCTGCCGGAGCGTGAACCGGAAGATATGCCAATACCCGGGGAAGAGACAAAAAGCAAGGTTTCTTTAAAAAGTCCTTACGAAAAATATGAAAAGGAGATACTACGTTATGTAGTCCGCTATGGTAACAGACCTATTTACCGTAAGTTTGAAAAACAGAAACGGAAACAGGGTAAAGAGGTCATTGAAGAGGATGTGTTGGTAGAAGAGGGGCCGGGTGTAACGGAATTTGTAAAGTTCGACCTGGAGCGTGATAATATCACGTTTACTACTGGCTTGTACAAACGGATTTTTGAAGAAGCTGTGGCGTATATGGAGGATATGGATTTCGATTCCGGTCGTCATTTTCTGTCGCATGTCGATCCGGTTATCAGCAAACTGGCATCGGAGTTGATGAGTGACCGCTATCATCTGAGTAAGATCCATGCGAAGATACTGGGAGAAGAACTCGATGACAAAGATTCCCGACTGTTGGAGGAAAACCTGCTGAATTCCTATGTGCCCCGCGCGACGACAGAACTGAAAAATGCCTATGTCCTGCAACAGATCAAGGAGATAAAAGAGGAGATGCGAAAAAGTAATCCGGATGATTCTCTTTCTCTTATTGTCCGGCTCCAGCAGTTGCAAGAGATCAAAAAAATTCTCTCGAAAGAGTTGGGAGAAAGGATTATACTAAAATATTAGACTAAGATGATAGTATGCTTCGCACGATATAGCTTTGCGATAATGGATTCGCCGATAGTTGTATTTCCGGTGATAGTTCGTTTCCCGTGGTAATTAGTAATTGGTAATTAAATTAAAATAGATGTATTTAGAAACCAGTAATGTAGTAAAGCAGTATGCCAATCATCTGGCGCTGGATAAAGTGAGTATTCAGGTTCCCCGTGCTACTGTTTTCGGATTGTTAGGACCGAATGGTGCGGGTAAAACTACGCTTATCCGTATCATTACCCGTATTACTGCCCCTGACAGTGGGGAAGTGATGATCGACGGTCGCCCCTCAAAAGCCGAAGATGTGTACAAAATCGGTTATCTGCCCGAAGAGCGCGGATTATACAAAAAAATGAAAGTAGGGGAGCAGGCGATGTATCTGGCGCAACTGAGGGGATTATCTAAAAAAGATGCACATCGTGAATTGATGATATGGTTCAAGCGATTCGACATTATGGACTGGTACAATCGTAAGGTAGAGGAATTATCGAAGGGGATGCAGCAGAAAGTACAGTTTATCTCCACCGTAATCCATAATCCTGATCTGTTGATTTTCGACGAACCTTTCAGTGGTTTCGATCCCGTGAATGCGGATATCGTGAAGAGGGAAATGTTACGCCTCAAGGATGAAGGAAAGACCATCATTCTCTCTACACACAATATGGAATCGGTAGAGGAGTTGTGTGATAATATCGCGCTGATCCATAAGTCGCAGGTGGTATTGCAGGGAAAAGTATTTGATATCCGCAAGGAACATCGTCCCGATATTTTCCGGTTCCGGCTGATGGGCAATGAATTCGATCTGGAACATCCTTCCTTTACTTTGTTGTCGAAAGAGCCTTACCATGAATTTATTGATCTGCGTATCCAAAAGGAGGGCGATATCAGCAGTAATGAACTGGTGAGATTAATTCTCGACAGGTATGAGGTAATGAGTTACGATGAAGAACTGCCTACCATGAACGATGTGTTCATCAGAACCGTCACAAGATAAAAATACAATTAATCGTTTTCGATGAGTTAAATCTCCACAGGGAATTTAAAAATCAACTGAATATCCATTGCACATGAACAGATTAGGTTTAGTAATCCAAAGAGAATATATCACCAGGGTAAGAAAGAAATCATTTATTATCCTTACGCTCCTTATGCCGTTATTGATGGTGGCTTTGTCATTAGTCCCCCTATGGCTTTCTACCCTTAATGACGGGAGTGTGAAGAATGTAGCCGTAATAGACAATACGGGTATCTATGCACCACTATTGAAATCAACTGATGCTTATCAGTTTCAGGTGATAGGCGGATCGGAGCAGCAGGAGCCGGAATCGAGATTGGGAAAGGACCTGTTTGCTATTTTACAGATTACCGAAGACCTGAACAAAAATCCCCGGGCGGTTTCGCTCACATCCCAGAAACAGGCTCCACAGGAGCTCCAGTCGATGATTGTGAGGACGTTGAACGAAAAAGTCACACAACAAAAGTTGGATGATCTTTCATCGTCGGGTAATGTGGACAGGGAAGCTATTACACAGGTACGCTCCATTGTGGAAGAAGGATCAAGGGTCTCTTTGCGGACATTACGCCTCGACAGCGGCGGAGGCGTCTCGGAATCCTCTACCGAACTGGCTACCATCATCGGGATGCTGTTCACCATACTTATCTATATGTTTATACTGATGTATGGCAACATGGTGATGCAGGCGGTGCTGGAAGAGAAGAAAAGCCGGATCGTAGAGGTGATGGTATCTTCCGTAAAACCGGTCAACCTGCTGGTGGGTAAAGTGGTAGGAATCGGATTGGTAGGGATTACCCAATTGATTATCTGGGGGATATTGATGGGACTCTTCTTCAGCGGACTCTCCTTTTTTATCGCCTCTCCCGGACAGATGGACACTGCTATGCCGGCCGAAATGAGTAGCTTCGATATGGAAGGAATCATGAATACGGTTATGTCAGTCAACTGGCTGGAGATCGGTTTCTATTTTATCCTGTTTTTCATTGGAGGATATATCCTGTACGCGTCTATCTTCGCCATGTTTGCATCGGCAGTCGATAGTGAGGAGGACACAAGCCAGTTTATGACTCCTGTAACGCTTATTATCGTGTTTGCCTTCCTGGCCGGATTCTATAGCGTGAATAATCCCGACGGACCCCTGGCTTTCTGGGCGTCACTGATTCCATTCAGTTCGCCCATTGTGATGATGGTGCGTATTCCCTTCGGAATACCATTGTGGGAGAAACTGTTGTCGGTCGTGCTGCTCTATGGTACATTTATACTTATATCGATACTTGCTGCCAAAATCTACAGGGTAGGTATTTTGATGTACGGTAAGAAGCCATCTATCAAAGAGATGGTGAAATGGGTGAAATATAAATAAAACTTTTGATTGTTTTTTACATGAAAATAAAACAAAAAGTTGTATTTTTGTCAAATAATTAGCAATTTTCTATTTGAATGGGTTGTTTTATACGAAATCGTTTAAATATTTACTGAGGAGGATATAGTATTTTGTTTCAGTCGCGATAATGTAGTCCAGATGATAAAGCAGATCACATTTATTGCATATAATCTTAAAACACTTGCCTGATTCTATGGAATCACGCAGGTGTTTTTTTGGATAATAGGGCATCATTATTTCGGGATCCGGTGCCAAACCCTATTTTGATAGAGAATGCAACAAAGTTTCAATCGTATGAAGTTTGAAAAAATGCAAGCCGCAGGTAATGACTACATTTATGTCAACCTGTTCGAAGAACAAGTGGATGATCCTGAAGTATTATCCCGCCGGATAAGTGATCGTCATTTTGGTGTCGGAAGTGATGGGCTTGTCCTTATCGGACCTGATGAAGAGGGTGATTTTTCGATGAAGATGTATAATGCCGACGGTAGTGAAGGTGCGATGTGCGGCAACGCGGCACGCTGCGTGGGCAAATATCTTTATGAAAGAGGATTGACTACAAAAAAGGAGATTGCATTGAACACCAAATCGGGGATAAAATATCTTTTGTTGACGGTGAATCCACAGAACAATAAGGTAGAAAGTGTCCGGGTAAATATGGGAAAAGCGATTTTCTCCGATTCGAATTTGGTTACAATTCCTGAGATGGTGAATTATCCCCTGTCGGTGAATGGTAAAGAGTGTCCCATCACCTTTGTCTCAATGGGCAATCCGCATGTAGTCATCTTTATGGACGGTATTGATAAGCTGGATATTGAGAAAATTGGATCACTGATCGAACATCAACCTTTGTTCCCGCAACGGACCAATGTGGAATTTATTGAAGTGATTGACCGAAGCCATTTGAAGATGCGGGTATGGGAGAGAGGAAGCGGCGAGACGCTTGCCTGTGGAACCGGAGCATGTGCTTCGTTGGTCGCCGGGGTGATCACAGGCCGGTGCGATACCAAAGCCTCTGTTCAACTCAAAGGAGGACTACTTGAAGTTGAATGGGATAGGGATGACAATCAGGTCTATCTTACCGGTGATGCCCATTTTGTATTCAAAGGCGAAATTTAATGTGCCAATCCCGATAAATCGGGACAAGTAGTGAATAATGTGCCAATTATAAGTGGAAAAAAAAGTGGAAAGATGTCTAGGTGGTTAGATTTAACCAATCTTCTTCAATCTCACTCAATCTCATTCAATCAACAAATCGAATATATGTTTGAAATCAACGAGAACTATCTGCAACTAAATGAAAGTTACCTGTTCAATACCATAGCTAAAAGAATAGAGAAATTCAGTGCTTCACATCCCGAAGCCGATATTATCCGGTTGGGGATCGGAGACGTGACACTGCCTCTGCCTCCATCTGTTCTCCAAGCCATGCATAATGCAGTGGATGAAATGGGTGTAAAGGAGACTTTTCGCGGCTATGGACCGGAACAGGGATATGCTTTTTTGCGGGAGAAGATCTCGGAGGTCGATTTCAGGCAGAGAGGGATTGATATCTCACCCGGTGAAATTTTTGTGGGTGACGGCTCTAAAAGCGATACGGGTAACATTGGTGATATCCTGGGAGAGGGCAATGTTGTGGCTATCACCAATCCTGTCTATCCTGTCTATCTCGACACCAATATTATGCGCTTGGGTAAGTCCTCAAAGATTGTGTTGCTACCTTGTGGAGAGGAGAATGGTTTTCTGCCCGAAATGCCTTCGCAGCGCCCGGATGTGATCTATCTCTGTTATCCCAACAATCCTACGGGTACGGTGATGACCAGGGAACAACTCAAACAATGGGTGGATTATGCGTTGGAAAACAGGAGTCTTATTCTGTTTGATGCGGCCTATGAGGCTTTTATCCGGGACAAGGAAATACCTCATAGCATCTATGAAATTGAGGGAGCTGCAGCGTGTGCCATCGAGTTCCGTTCTTTCTCCAAAAATGCCGGATTCACCGGTTTGCGATGTAGCTATACGGTGGTGCCGAAAGTGCTGACAGCAAGATCCGCAGAAGGGAGCAATATATCGCTGAACGGCTTATGGAACCGCCGCCAGTCCACCAAATTCAATGGTACGCCCTATATTGTCCAAAAGGCAGCCGAAGCCGTTTATTCACCGGAGGGCCAACAGGAAGTACGCGAAATGGTTTCTTACTATATGCGTAACGCGGAGATGATCAGGGAAGGACTAACAGAAAAAGGATGGACTTTCTTTGGCGGCAAAGATTCTCCCTATATCTGGCTGAAATGTCCCGGTGGCATGGATTCATGGACATTTTTCGATCGCCTGCTCCAGGAGTGCCATATTGTAGGCACACCCGGCGTAGGATTCGGCTCCAAAGGCGAAGGCTATTTCCGGTTGACCGCCTTCAATAGTTTGGAGAAAACAGAAGAGGCGATTGAAAGAATAAAAAATTTCCAACAATAATAAAACTACCTATTCTCTTCTCAAATAAATGGGATTCCTGGATTCGTCTATTTTAAGAATACGATCTGTTTTTATACCCAAAAATGGTAGGTTAAGGGTGAAAATGAGTGTGTGAATACTCAATTATTGCTATTGTAAGGAATAACGGCTGCTTGTACCTTTGTACCTTAATGAAATCGGCTATTCATCGTTTTTCTATGGCAATCACGTTGTGGAATGTGGGTGTGTGCGATTTTATGCCGATAATATAAAGGAGGTTATTTGAGAACACTTATTCTTACGCTTGTTTTACTTGTGTGTGCGGTGGTATCCCTCTTCGTGGGGGTGGCAGATATCTCTGTTGCCGATATATTTCATTGGAATGCGGAGAAGTTAGCACTGATCTCTATCAGTCGTATTCCCCGCACGGCTGCACTGATACTCGCCGGAGTAGGAATGAGCATATCCGGTTTGATCATGCAGCAGATGACACAGAATAAGTTTGTGGCTCCTACTACAGCCGGTACGCTCGAAGCAGCTAAAATGGGGTTGCTTATCTTTCTCATCTTTATTCCTACGGCAGGGTCGGCCATAAAAATGATATTGGCTTTCCTCTTTACGTTTGTTGCCAGCCTCATCTTTCTGGCTATTGTGCGGAAGATACGCTACCGCAACGTAGTGTTTGTCCCGTTGGTAGGATTGATGTTCGGAGGGATCATTGGTTCGATATCCACCTTTTTCGCTGTAAGACTGAACATCGTGCAGGATACCAATGCCTGGATGATGGGTGATTTTTCGGGTATCCTGCAAGGGCGCTATGAACTGATCTATCTCAGCCTGCCTGCCATCATTATCACTTACCTCTACGCCAACAAGTTCACTGTCATAGGGATGGGAGAGGATTTTTCCCGGAATCTGGGATTGAATTATACAGCAATCATGAATATCGGTCTTTTCTGCGTATCACTCACTGTAAGTGCTGTGGTGATCACTGCGGGCGCCATTCCTTTTCTGGGACTGATCGTTCCCAATGTAGTGAGTCTTCTCTTTGGAGATAACCTGAAGAAAACATTGCCTCTGGTTGCCTTGTCGGGAGCTATTTTCCTCCTGTTATGCGATATTGCCGGCCGGGTGGTGATATATCCCTACGAAGTACCTATCGGGGTAACGGTAAGTATTATCGGAGCAATCATTTTTCTCATACTGATAATAAGGAAGAGATGAAGGGGATAAAAAAGAATTTTCTGGTTACGATCCTGTTATTGTTGGTAGCGGCTGCCCTCTTCCTTTTCTATGATATGGGGAGCAATTGGGAGTTTGCCCTGCGTCTACGAGGTGTAAAAGTACTGGCTATCCTGGTTGTCTCCTGCTGTGTGGCTTACTCCTCCGTCGCTTTCCAGACGCTTACCAACAACCGGATACTCACCCCTTCCATCATGGGATTTGAATCGGTGTATCTGCTGATCCAGACCGTGATCGTGTTTATCTATGGTGATTTGACATTCCATGTACTCAGTAGTCTAGATAATTTCTTCCTGTCGGTATTGGGAATGATTGGATTTGCCTTTTTACTATATATATTAATATACAGGAAGGGAAAAGACAATCTCTATTTATTACTGCTTGTCGGGATTATACTGGGTACCCTGTTCAACAGTCTCAGTTCGTTTATGCAGTTGCTGATTGACCCGAGCGATTATTTTATCGTACAGGGTAAGATGTTTGCTACGTTCAACAAGATCAACCGTGATCTGTTATGGCCCTCGGCGGGAGTATTGGTAGTGCTTCTGGTTGTCGGTTTTCGGACGACCAAATATCTGGATGTGCTGGCATTGGGCAGGGATCAGGCAATTAACCTGGGACTGAATTATAACCGTACGGTACAACTCTTCCTGATAATTATTGCTATACTGGTGTCAGTTTCCACTGCTCTGGTCGGCCCTATCACTTTCCTGGGCCTGCTGGTGACCAATCTCACCTATGAGTTATTTAAGACACACCGGCATAGTGTAATTATTGCTGCCTGTTGTCTGGTTACTGCCGTCACCTTGTTGGGTGGGCAATTTGTAATGGAGCGGCTCTTTCATCTCTCTATCCCGGTAAGTGCTATTATCAATCTTGTGGGGGGATTGTATTTTATGTTTTTATTGTTACGAGTAAGAAAACTATGATTGAAGTAAAAAATATATCAAAACAATATGGCAGGAAGATTGTGTTGGATGGTGTCGACTTGCAGTTTCCCATAGGAAAGATTACCTCGTTAATCGGGAGTAACGGTGCAGGAAAAAGTACCCTGCTATCCATTGTAAGTCGTTTGCTGGCGCAAGACGGCGGTGTGGTGACGGTAGATGGAAAGAATGTGTCTGATTATAAGAATAAGGTATTGGCACAACGACTTTCTATTCTGAAACAATCCAACCATATACGGCTGAAGCTGACCGTGCGGGAGTTAGTATCGTTCGGCCGGTTTCCCTATTCGCAGGATAAGCTGACCGATGAAGACAATGAAAAAGTAGACAGGGCGATCCGTTTTTTGGATCTGAAAGATATTGAAAATGCCTATATCGATGAATTGAGTGGTGGACAAAAACAGAGGGCTTATATGGCGATGGTGGTGGCACAGGATACGGAGTATGTGTTGCTCGACGAACCGTTGAACAACCTGGATATGAGACATTCGGTACAAACAATGAAGACTTTGCGCAGGCTGGCAGATGAATGGAATAAAACCATTATTATCGTGTTGCATGATATCAATTTTGCATCTCATTATTCCGATTATATTGTTGCCCTGAAAGATGGTAAAGTGAAATATTGTGATACTACTGACAACATTATCAATGAAAAAGTGTTGGAAGATGTGTTCGACATCGCGATCAATGTATCGGAGTTTAATCAGAAAAAAGTCTGTAATTATTTTATGTAAAATTTAAGACGTTGTAAACTAAAAACTAAAAGTGAAAAATTAAAATTTAAGATTCAAAATTCAAAAGAAATTGGTAATTAGTAATTGATAATTGGTAATTAATTACTTCTCTACTTCTTGAACTTCTTAGTTCTAATTTCTCAAACATTAAATTAATCAATCAACAAATCAAAGAGGTATGAAAACAAAAATATTCCTTTTCGCATTGGGCACAATCATCGCCCTGTCCGGTTGTACCGGTAACCAGCAACAAAGAGAGAGAACAGGAGAGACTGTTACAGTAACTCATACTTTAGGGACGGTAGAGGTACCTGTGAATCCGGAACGGGTGATAGCTCTTGATTTTTCCGCTTTGGAGAATCTCGATTACCTGGGTATTAAACCTGTCGCAATCCCTAAATCAGGAGTACCAAGCCACTTAAGTAAGTACAAAGATGATCCTTCCATAGTGGATGTAGGAACCGTAGTAGAGGTCAATCTGGAGAAAATTAATGAACTGCAGCCTGATCTGATCATCATCGGAGGAAGGCTGGCCGATTTCTATAAAGACCTTTCTGCCATCGCTCCGGTGATGTATCCTACCGTAATGGGAACTACCGATTTCCTTGGCGCTTTTAAAGCCAATCTGGACGATCTCGGACGGGTATTTGGTAAACAGGATGAGTTAGACCGGGCGTTCGCGGAGATCGAAACGAAGGTCGAAGAGATGAAAGCAAAAGTGGAAGCGTCGGATGAAAGAGCGCTTATCCTGTTGCATAACAGGGGACGGTTCAGCGCCTACGGTAGTGGCTCTCGTTTCGGTATCATCCATGATGTACTGGGCTATCAGGAAGCTGAAAAAGGGTTGGGTACACAAATTCACGGTACACCTGTGTCGAGTGAATTTGTCCAGAAAGCCAATCCGGATATTATTTTTATCGTCGACCGGAGCATGATCGTAGGAAATGCTGTTATGGATAAAGAAGAGGTAGAAAACAAGCTTGTGAAGCAGACCAATGCCGCTCAGAACGGGAGAATATTTTATTTGAATCCCGAAGTATGGTATCTTGCCGGTGGCGGAATCACATCCGTCAATATGATGATAGACGAGGTATCAAAGGCACTCTAAAATAAAAGACATGTGGTGGGTGTATGCTCTCCTTTCAGCTTTATTCGCTGCCCTTACAGCAATCTTTGCCAAGGTAGGCGTAGCGAATATCAATTCCAATCTCGCAACCGGGATCCGGACTATTGTTATCCTGATCATGATCTGGCTAATTGTTTTCAGTCGGGGTGAAACGAAGGGGATCCATACCCTATCATGGCAGAATATTGTTTTTCTTGTTATATCGGGAGTAGCTACCGGCCTCTCCTGGATATTCTATTTCAAAGCGTTACAACTCGGTGATGTTACTCAGGTAGCCATGTTAGATAGACTTAGTATTGTTCTGACAATCTTATTGGCTGCGATCTTTCTGGGAGAAACCATCACCTTGCGTACGGCTATTGCCGCGGTGTTGATTGTAGCCGGGACATTGCTGCTGGTGGTGAAGTAAAGTACTGAGCTAACAAACGGCCAGTGGATAGTTTATTAAATTTAGGGGTCAGATAATTTGTAATCATTATCTTTGTGCTAAATTGTTCCGGTACTTGATGCTAAAAATGTTATCTCAAAGTTGAATATCAGATGAAACTGAAAACAACCCTGATTCTTTGTTGCTGTGCTGTCTTACTTTCCGCACAGGAAAAACCGTCGCAGGAGTGGCTCGACCGTAAGTTCTCCATGTTTATTCATTTTGGATTGTATTCCGTGTATGGAGGTGTATATGAAGGTGAGCCCGTCACGCGGGGTTATAGTGAACAGATCCAATCGTTCGCAGGGATCTTCAGTGACTGGTATGGGAATACAGCCAACGAATTTGATCCTGTCAATTGGGATCCCGACAGTATTGTGTCGCTCGCAAAAGAGGCAGGAATGGGATCGATCGTCTTCACATCCAAGCATCACGACGGGTTTTGCATGTATCATTCTGCTCATACCGATTACAATATTGTGGATGCTACTCCTTACGGCAGGGATTTGATGAAAGAACTGGCCGAAGCCTGTGAACGGGGTGGGATTGCGTTTGGTGTCTATTTCTCGTTGATCGACTGGCACTTCCCTCAGGCTTATCCTATTTCAAGTCATAATGCTGACCCGCTGACACCGGAGCATTATGCGTTCAACCTGAAGCAGGTAGAGGAGATTATGACGAATTACGGGCCTCTCTCCGAAATCTGGTTTGATATGGGTTCGCTTACGCCTGAGCAAAGTAAGGGATTGTATGAACTGGTCAATCGGCTGCAGCCGCAATGTATGATCAGTGGCCGCCTGGGGAACGATTATGTGGATTTTTCGGTGATGGGAGATAATGAATATCCTGATTATCAAATCGGTGTACCCTGGCAGACGGCCGCTTCCATGTTCGATGAAACCTGGGGTTACCGTTCCTGGCAAGAAAGGGGTGAGGTACAACTGAAAGTAAGAGAAAAAATAGAAAGCCTTATCAAAGTGGTCAGCAGGGGAGGAAATTTCCTGCTCAATATCGGACCGAAAGGGGATGGCTCTGTGGTAGAGTTCGAACGTGAGGTCTTACTTGAAATTGGTAAATGGGTGAGATCCAATAATGAAGCTATCTATGGAACTCATCACAACCCGTTCCATCAACCGTTCGCCTGGGGTGATATCACTACGAAAGAAGGGAATTTGTTTGCCTTTGTGGAAAGAATGCCGGCGTCCGGTAAGATCGAACTGTCCGGTTTCAATGGTAAAGTAAGCGGAGTGAGCCTGTTGTCATCGGGAGATCTGCTGCCTTACTCACAAAACAAAGAGCAGTTGGAGATCGATCTCTCTGCTGTTTCAGCCGGAGAAGCCATTCCCGTATTGAAGATTACGTTTGAGGATGGCTATAGTGTTATTCCCCCATCAGTAGTCACTAACGGGATATTAACTCCCCGAAATGCTGTTTGCCTCTTTGGCCATTCCAGCCTTAACTATTATGCAGGTTACAAGAGTGTGATTGGTTACGATTGGGTGCTTCGTTCCGGTAAACGGTCCCTTTCGCCACAAATCACTTTCACGGGGAATGAAAGAGGCCGAAAGATTGAATGGGAGATCGACGGGCAGAAATACCCCGTCACTTTGGAGGCGGATGCTTCCGAAACGGTAAAGCTCCCCGGAAGCAGCGTGAAATGGGGTAATTTGTACAGAAAACCGGGCAGGGGTGTTTTTGGGAATGTAGAAGAAGAGGGTATACAGGAGGTGGATGTGAATGCCGCCGGTTCGCGTTGGATGGCAGTCGATGATTTCCGTTACGGCGAGAGCCATACCGAGCCAATCCTTCCGCGTGCAAGTGTGGTCTTCCTGCAGGAATTGGAGTCGGTACGTGAACAAACTGCGGCCGTGAAGATCAAAAGCGGCAATGCTGTCTATATCCTGCTGAATGGTGAATACGTCACAGCTCATTTTTCTCCCGAGAGGATAAAGCAACAGGACGAGATCGTGCTTTTACCGCTAAAGAAAGGACAAAATCAACTAATAATTAAATATTATAACGGATTTGAGAAAGAACTTACTTATGGCATCACTCCGTTGAATGAGTGGACGGTATATACACAGAAACTTTCACCTGTCACATTGGGAAGAGGTGATGAACACCGGATTTCTATCCGCTCTGCCGATTCGTCTTCGAATGTTTCGCCGCTGCGTTTGAACAATATTAATCTGATCCTCCGTTAGATAGTTCCGCTTAACCTGTCTCTCCGGATAAGATTGACGGTTTTGTTGAGACCAGACTTTTTCGCCGTTGTGGCTATATTTTATTATTTACATCTCATTGATTATCTTTGTATATAGATTCAAGATTTAAGATTTTATATTTGGGATTTTCGATATGGGATTTGTGGCACGTTATCCACTGGTAATTAGTAATTGTTAATTGGTAATTAATTACTTTCCCACTTCCCAAACTTCTAAATTCTGAATTCTAATTTCCCGGCTCTGACTGCTTAAAATAAGTCTTGATTCCTGATTCTAAATAAAATAATAGAATGAAACCTCTTTTTTTACAATATCCCAAATGCGGCACTTGCCGTAAAGCTGCCAAATGGCTGGAAGAAAACAATGTGGATGTGACATCAAGGCACATTGTGGAAGAGAATCCTACCCGCGAAGAACTTTCGCTGTGGATTGACAGAAGCGGTCTGCCTATCAGCCGTTTCTTCAATACATCGGGATTGGTTTACAAGGAGCAGAATTTGAAGGAAAAGGTAAAAACAGCCTCTCGTGATGAGTTACTCGGGATTCTGGCTTCCAATGGTATGGTAGTAAAACGTCCCATTATCGTGGCTGACGACTTTGTGCTGGTCGGCTTTAACGAAATAGAGTGGAAAGAAAAGTTAGGATGAAGATTGCTAATATAGAACTTCCGGATAATCCCGTTTTTCTCGCTCCTATGGAGGATGTGAGCGATATCGGGTTTCGGCTGCTGTGCAGGCAGTTCGGAGCCGATATGGTCTATACCGAGTTTATATCGAGTGATGCCCTTATCCGCGATATAAAGAAAACCAAGGAAAAAATCCTCTTCAGTGAAAAGGAGCGTCCTCTCGGGATACAGATTTATGGTAGTGATCCTGCAGCGATGGTGGAGGCCGCCAAAATCTGTGAAGATTCCGATCCTGATCTTATCGACATTAACTTTGGTTGTCCCGTAAAGAAGATAGCCGGTAAGGGAGCCGGTTCGGGGATGATGAAAACACCTGATGTGATGCTCGATATTACCGAGAAGGTGGTCAAAGCGGTAAAAAAACCGGTATCGGTCAAGACCCGACTGGGATGGGATGAAGACTCTAAAATTATCGTGCGGTTGGCAGAACAGTTGCAGGACTGTGGTATCGTGGCATTGACCATTCACGGGCGCACCCGCTCCCAGATGTACAAGGGTCAGGCCGACTGGACATTGATCCGGGAGGTGAAAAATAACCCGCGTATGTATATCCCGATTATCGGTAATGGCGATGTAGACACGGTGGAGCAGTGCCGGCAGCGTTTTGATGAAACGGGTGTGGATGCGGTGATGATCGGGCGTGGAAGCATCGGTGCCCCCTGGATATTCAGGGAGGCAAAGCATTACCTGCAGACCGGAGAGCATCTGCCCAAAGAGCCATTCCGCTGGTATCTCGATATCCTGAAGAAACAGGTACTCGAAAGTGTGGAGCGGATCGACGAAACGCGGGGGATCCTCCATATGCGCCGCCACCTGGCTGCCACGCCTTTATTTAAAGGTATCCCTGATTTTAAAGCCACACGCATTGCCATGCTGCGTGCCAATACCCTCAAAGAACTGTTCTCCATTATGGATGAGATACCGGAGAAATTCCGGGTGGATTAAACAGTTTCCTGTTGTAATGGTCTTAGTAAAAAATCAGAATAGATATGAAGAAGATTTTAGTCCTGTCTATCTTATTGTTGACAATTATAGGTCTTTCCGCTCAACAGTCTTCTATTATAGAGAAGGTATTGGCAAACAGTGTGGAAGAAAAAATTACCTCCATGCAGGAATTGATCGGTTTTGATGATGCGCAGGCACAACAACTCCGGGAAACGGAACTGAATTTTCTGCTGGAAGTCAATAAAGCCGAACATTGCTTTCTATGTAAGAAGCAGAAACGTATTGAAAAACTGAAACAGGAACGCGATACGGAACTGCAAAAAATTCTGGAACGTGACCAGTATATCAAATATGACGCGATTGAGAATAAAAGGATAAAGAAACACCCATTGTGGGCAAAGTGATATTTTATCCTTTATCTACTAATTTTGTTTCTACTTCTTCATCAAGTTTCTGATAGCGTCTCCACGCACATCATCATGCATATCAAAACGGAGTCTGTTTTGTCGCAATTTGACAGAAGCTTTTTCATCTACCTGTGAAGAGCGAAACGGTGTAGAGATTGATGAGACACGGGTAGACAATGTCTGTCCGCCTATAAGAGATAAAGCTGTCCCAAGGAGAGGATCGTTCGTATCTCCAAAATCAAATAAAAACAGATCCTCGAATTCATCCACTTCATAATTGGGATTAAATCCAGCCGTAAAATCTGATTCTCCGTTACTATTGTAATATTTTACTATAATAGGTTGCATCCCCCATTTGTTTTTCGGATCATTTTCTTCATAGATAGAAATGGAGCCTACATTTTTTCCATAGGTGGTTTCACCGATCAAAATTACATCCATATACGGTTTTAGCCCGTTTATTATGAGTTCGCTGGCAGATGCGGTCCATTCACTAGTGAGTACATATAGACGTGGTAAATCTAATGAAGGAATTGATACAGAAGTATCCATAATCTTATCAATAAAATACTCCTTATTATAATCGGCACCATACTCTTTTCTTAGCTCGCTGTGAACAAGGTTATTATATTCTGATGTGACCAATACATTGTTGGTAGACCTGTTTTTCACTAATGCACTGGCAAGGGCAATGGCGGACGATACGGCGCCGCCGCCGTTATAGCGAAGATCGAGTACCATCTCATTGATCCCTTGCGATTGCAGGCTGCTGAGTTTGCTTATCAGGAGCTTATCGTAGTCGCTACTGTCATCTCCCTTGTCCCGGGCAAAAAAGTTATATACCAGATATCCTACTTTCTTATCCCCTATTGTATAGATATTATCAAAATAGACTGGATTTTCTGCATATCTGGAATGCATTTGAATAATTTCTTCGCCGGAATCCTGTAGATAGAAGCCCTGTTCATCCGGATCGTAGACCCAATCTGCCATACGCAGGCGTTTTGTTCCGTTACCTCCAAACAAACTACTGTAATTGTCGGGAGTAATGTCATTTCCGTCTACCTGAATAATAAATCTTCCCCTGTTAATTCCTTTCGCTTCTGCGTCTGTCCCCGATTTAGGATAAAGCACCAATGCATAATATTGGGCATCAGTTACTCCGACAAAAATATATTCGAAGCCTATTTCTGAGGAACTTACGCCGCTCAGATTATCTAATAGATCTACATAATTTTCCTGAATCCATGAAAAACGGTCACCATCAGGATTAGTTGTAGGGTGAAATGTATATAAGATGGAATTGAAAAATTTATTGGGGATTAGTGAATAGTCCGGATTCCGGGGTAATTCGTTGTTCCATAAATAATAAATAGCCATTTCATCATAGATCCATTCGTTTACGTAGTTGACTGTTTCTTTGTTGGCAGTAGATGCCTCTCCTGTAGCATTTGCATTGTTTGTCCATACCGAAGTACCATCCTCTAAAACAGCACTGGCTGTAGGCGGATTTGTTGTATTGTCTATTTCTGCAGGGTATTTTTTTTCAGCACCTTTGCTATATTTTACTACAAACGATTGGCTTGCGGCATCATATGTGACTGAAACAACATCTCCCAGTGATGTGTCCGGAGTCTCTTTGGGATCGCAGGATGAGACCACAATTATCAATGTGGCGATAAGAGGGAAGATGAGAAATAATCGTTTCATAATTGTGGCTTTTATGCAATTAATTAAAATGTTAGACAGCGAAAATAGAAAAGAATTTAATTGCGTTTATAAAATCTCAGAAATTTAACACTCCTTTGCCTTGTCGGGTAATCTCCGGTTCGTCAGAAGTACAATCGACCACCGTAGAAGGTTCAACTCCTCCAAAACCGCCGTCGATCACGATATCTGCGATCTCTCCCCATTTCTCGTGGATCAGTTCCGGATCGGTGGTATATTCCATCTCATCATTATCGTCTTTTACGGATGTACTCAATACCGGATTGCCAAGTTGTGCCACGATCTCCCTGACGATATTATTGTCGGGGACACGGATGCCGACAGTCTTTTTGTTCTTGTAGATTTTGGGCAATGACGATGTTGTTGGCAGAATGAATGTGAATGGTCCGGGTAGGTTTCGTTTCATCAGCTTAAAGACGGGCGTGCTCACTTTAGCATATTCACTGATAATGCTCAAGTCATTACAGATGATCGATAAATTACTTTTTTGCGGATTGATCCCTTTCAGGTCGCATATCTTTTCCACCGCACGCACGTTAAGGGCATCGCACCCCATACCGTAAAGGGTATCGGTAGGGTAGATCACGATACCTCCGTCACGAAGTACTGAGACCACTTTTTCAATTTCCCGCGGATTGGGGTTTTCATTATATAATTTCACTATCATAACCTGCAAATGTATAAAAAAATAGCTTCAACCTTATCGATCGAAGCTAATTTATTTATAATTAGTGGAATATTATCCGTAGATCACATTTCCCTCTTCGTCGCGATTTTCATCCAGCCCATTGCTATATTGTTTCATTGCACGGAGACTCATACCCATACTGGAGAATCCTCCGTCGTTATAGAGATTCTGCATGGTTACCTTACGCGTGAGGTCGGAGAACATCACGATACAGTAATCGGCGCAATCGTCGGCATCAGCATTTCCGATGGGAGCCATCCGTTCAGAGAAATCCATCAGGTCGGTCATCCCTTTTACACCGCTTCCGGCGGTAGTCATTGTCGGTGACTGCGAAATGGTATTTACACGTACCCCTTTGTCGCGGCCAAGGATATATCCGAAACTGCGGGTGATGGATTCCAACAGTGCTTTGGCATCGGCCATGTCGTTATAACCGTAAAAGACACGTTGTGCAGCTACATAAGTGAGTGCGAGCATTGAGCCGCCTCTTTCAATAGCGTCTAATTTACGGGCTACTTGCAGCATCTTGTGAAAGGAGATGGCTGAGATATCAAGAGTCTTGGCAAGCATATCATAATCCAAGTCATCATATGTCCGTTTTTTACGAACATTGGGCGACATACCGATGGAATGGAGAACGAAATCAATTTTTCCACCCAATATCTCCACCGATTTGGAAAAAACCATTTCAAGATCTTCCACATTGGTGGCATCTGCCGGAAGGATCTCGGCATTAAGCTTCTCTCCCAGTTTGGCCGTATCTCCCATACGGACTGCAACGGGAGTATTTGACAATGTAATGATGGCACCTTCTTCAACAGCCCTTTCAGCTACTTTCCAGGCGATAGACTGATCGTTCAACGCACCGAAGATAATACCTCTTTTACCTTTTAATAAATTGTAACTCATAATTTTTTCAATTTTGATTCTCCAAGTAAAAGTTCAATTATTACCAAACTTTTATTTGAATTTTGCCGTGATTCGTTTCGAAAAACTGCGCAAATTTACAAAAAATGTGCAATAACTAAACGTTTAGCGTGGAAATAAGTTCTCGATACCCACAAAAAAGGGAGTGGACCGATAGATCCACTCCCTTTCTTCTAAATTTTCAGATACCTGAATTATGCAGCTTCCATTGCATCATTCTCTACTGTAATCCCTTTCCAGACAATGGCAGCTATCGCAGCACCGAGCAACGGAGCTACAATGAACAACCAAAGTTGTCCTAATGCCGCACCTCCTTCGAAAAGGGCTGGTCCTATACTGCGGGCCGGATTCACTGAAGTTCCCGTGATGGGGATACAGACAATGTGTACCAGTACCAATGCCAGACCGATAGCCAGTCCGGCAAATTTATTCAGGCCATTCTTAGCGGTCACTCCCAGTACAACCAGTACAAATATGAAAGTGAACACCGTTTCTGCTACAAAGGCAATTGACAACTGTCCGTCGGCAAAGCCATTTGCCCCGGTGAGGGTGGTAGTGGAATCTGAATCTTTTGCAAGGAACCAGAGGATGGAAGAACCTAAAATAGCACCGACCACCTGAAAGATCATATACATGCCTGCATCTTTACCGTTCATCCTGCCCGAGAGGAATACCCCCAGTGTGATAGCCGGATTGATATGGCATCCCGAAATACTACCGATGGCATAAGCCATTGCCACTACCGAAAGGCCGAATGCGAAAGCAACGCCTAACGTACCCACAGAATCAAAAGGTTGTCCTGCCCCTGCAAATACGGCTGCACCGCAGCCCATTAATACCAGTACCATCGTACCGATCATTTCTGCCAAATACTTCTTCATGATTTTTTGATATTTTAGTAAAACATACACTATTCTGCAAAGAAAAAAATTAATTTGTAATAATTTACGAGCCAAATTGAAAATTGTGGAGGGAATCCACATATTTTTTAGAAACAAATTCACAGATACACTGTGGTTTCCTGTTTTAATGTTTTTATCAATTTTTATGTGAAACCCATTGAACATTTGTCCGGTCAGTTGTTATTAATAGTAAGTATTTCAGTTATGACAATCACCTATATATATCACAGTTGCTATCTGATTGAATTTGAAGGGTTCTCGATCCTCTTCGACTATTATCAAGATACACCCCGTGAAGATGGTTCTGGCTGGGTGAAAGATTACCTGCTCAATAAGGAGGAGGAGCTTTATGTCTTATGCTCGCATTCGCATTATGATCATTTTAATCCGGAAATTCTTTCCTGGGGTGAATGGAAAAAGAATATCCACTATATTTTCTCTAAGGAGTTATTAAAAAGTGGAGTATCCAAAACTGGAGATGCACTTTATCTCGAAAAAGAAGAGGTGTATCGAGACCATCGACTGACAATAAAAGCGTTCGGATCGACTGACGCCGGAGGTTCTTTTCTGGTGGGGTACAATAACCGGCATTTTTTTCATGCCGGGGATTTGAATAACTGGCACTGGAGTGAAGAGGTCAGTACCGAAGAGGCTCTTTCCTATGAAAATTATTTTCTATGTGAGCTGGAGCTGTTGGCGGAAGAGACCAATCGTCTCTATTTGGCAATGTTTCCTGTTGATCCTCGGCTGGGAAAAGATTTTATGCGGGGTGCGGAACAATTTGTATCACGTATAAAAACCGATCTCTTCCTGCCGATGCATTTTGGAGAGAATTATGATAAAGCAAACCGGTTTGGAGAGATTGCTGCCTGGTATGATTGCCAATATCTGCCGTTATCACATCGGGGACAATCATTTGGATTTGGGATGTAAGATGTAGGATATGAGGTTTTAGAGTTCACTAATTTTCAATTTTAACTCCATTGATTTTCTGTCGTCATTCGGCATAGTACAAGCAAGCTTGCCTCTGCCCTCATTCCGAAGAAAATTCAACTGTCAATTATCAATTATCAAAAGAATATGGAAATAAAAGCAAGATTTGACCATTATAATATTAATGTGTTCGATCTACAAAAGAGTATTGAGTTTTATGACAAGGCATTGGGACTGAAGGAAGTGCGCAGGAAGGAAGCACTGGACGGATCTTATGTATTAGTTTTTCTGGGAGATGGTGTCACCGGTTTTTCACTCGAACTCACATGGCTTCGCGATTGGGACAGGCCATATAATATGGGTGACAACGAGCAGCATCTGTGCCTCCGTGTAGAAGGAGATTATGATGAGGTAAGAGCATTTCATAAGGAAATGGGTTGTGTATGTTACGAAAATCACAAAATGGGGCTTTATTTTATCATTGATCCCGACGGATATTGGATAGAAGTATTACCTTTGAAGAAATAAATAGTAAAATATGGATTTTTTCAATTACAAACGCCGTCCTACTGTTGACGTACATGTGGGGAATATCATCATGGGCGGAAATTGTCCGGTTGTCGTGCAGACGATGACCAATACCAATACGCTCGATACCGAGGGTAGTGTTGCCCAATGTGAGCGCATCATTGCTGCCGGTGCTGACCTGATCCGTCTGACGACACAGGGTGTACGTGAAGCCAATAACTTACGGGAAATACACCAAGAGTTAAGGGATAAGGGATATACCACTCCCCTGTCGGCTGATATTCATTTTAATCCCCGTGCGGCAGAGGTGGCAGCCACTATCGCGGAGAAAGTGCGTATCAATCCGGGTAATTTTGTGGATAAACAAAAGACTTTTGCCGAGTTGATATATACCGATGAGGAGTATGCACAGGAACTGGAGAAAATACGTTCCAAAGTAGTTCCTTTTCTTCGTATCTGCAAGGAACATGGCACTGCCGTACGTATCGGTGTGAACCACGGTTCACTGTCGGATCGTATCATGAGTCGCTACGGCGATACTCCCGAAGGGATGGTAGAATCCTGTATGGAGTACTTGCGAATTGCCATAGATGAAGATTTTACCGATATTGTGATTTCGATGAAAGCTTCCAATACATTGTTGATGACCAAAGCGGTTCGTTTATTGGTAGCAACCATGGACAAGGAGAATATCCATTTTCCGCTCCATCTGGGAGTGACCGAAGCCGGAGACGGAGAGGATGGTCGAATGAAGTCGGCTGTAGGTATCGGTGCTTTGTTGAGCGACGGGTTAGGCGATACCATTCGTGTTTCATTGAGTGAAGATCCTGAAGTGGAAGTACCTGTAGCCAGAAAATTGGTGGATTATGTAAACCTGAGAAAAGGGCATGCATCCATAGAGGGCAAAATTTATCCCGGCTTTTCCCCTTACTCTACAGACCGGCGTGAAACGGATCCGGTCTGGAATATCGGAGGGGAACATTTGCCTGTGGTAATTTCCGATAGGAGTAAGATTGATGATATGTCGGTCAACCCGCATTTCATCCCCGATTATATTTATATAGGAAGCCGTATGCCGGTTAATTTCCCGAAAGGAATGAAGTCTATTGTCGATTATCCCTATTGGGAAGAGAAAATAGATAATTTTCCGCTCTTTACGGTCGATTCTTTGGATAAAATAAGAGATTGCCATGCAGAAGTAAAGTTCCTGCGACTCTCTTATCCCGAACTCTCGGACGAGGTGGTCGCTTTCCTGAAAGAGACGCCCAAAATAGCGGTGATCCTTACTACCGTTCATCAGAACGGGGTAGGTGAGCAGAGGGCATTCTTTCATGCATTGTTGAACGCGGATTGCCGGGTACCGGTAATTCTTCAGCGGAATTATGCCGAAGATGAAGCCGAAGATATTCAGATCAAAGGCGGTGTGGATTTTGGGACTGTACTTCTTGATGGTTTTGGCAACGGTATTATGTTGAGTAACCAGGGGCAAATAGATATAACCAATCTCGATGCTTATGCTTTCGGTCTTCTGCAGGCAGCACGGGTGCGGACAAGCAAGACCGAATTTATCTCTTGCCCCAGTTGCGGAAGGACATTATTCGACCTGCAGGCTACAGTAGCGTTGATCAAGCAGCATTTCTCCCATCTCAAGCATCTGAAAATAGGGGTGATGGGCTGTATCGTGAATGGCCCCGGTGAGATGGCTGATGCAGATTACGGATATGTAGGTGCTGAGCACGGCAAGATATCACTCTATCGCAAGAAAGAGCTGATAGAGAAAAATATCCCTCAGGCTGAGGCGGTGGAACGTTTGATACAACTGATCAAAGATCACGGTGACTGGATTGAACCGGAGAGAAATTGACCTGTGGGGTTTGCTCCACCCGGGTCTGAGGAGAAAAATAGGTATAATCGCTTAAAAGAGGATTATTGGTATTTATTTTGGTAATTTCCGAAAAAAGCAGTAATATTGCACCCGCTTTCGGTAAAACTAAAAGCTGAAAGAGAGGTCCCATAGCTCAGTTGGTTAGAGCACCTGACTCATAATCAGGGAGTCACTGGTTCAAGCCCAGTTGGGACCACTTTTTTTGAAAAAAGAGTTACTTTTCAGGGTAGCTCTTTTTTCATTATTATAAGGTTGTTATTCTCCTCTCTGGGTTAGAAAAACACAGTTTTTTGATTTAGTCTTTAAAACCCGAAATCTTGTATACCCAGGCATGTTGCGACGGATATTCATTGATAGCCAAAACGGGTGGTGTAATGGTTAACCGGCCGTTTTCAAATGATACATCAACCTTCCCCCCATATCCCAGTAACTCTACTTTTGCTGCCTGTTCCAATCCCGGAATAGTAATTGGAGCCTGTTGCCATTCTTTGAGGATAAGATACAGGTTACCTTCCCTTTGTGTGAAAGAAATCTGTTCGTTCTCGGATTTATTGGCGTTTCGCCACGGACGGGAAGAATAGATGGCCTCACCATTAATTTTCAGCCATTTCCCCATATCGAGCAGCCGCTCTTGCATGACTACCGGTATCATTCCTGTGGCATCGGGACCCACATTTAACAGGAAATTACCTCCGTTGGAAACTTTATCAATCAGGATATGGATCAGTTGCTTCGACGAGAGATAATGTGCGGAAGTCTCAAACCTGTTGTAGCCGTACGATGTCCCTATGCCACGGCTCTCTTCCCAGGGATGGTCGGCTTTGTCACCGATACCTTCATTATTATGTACCAGGTCATACTCCGTAGTGTAATAATCGCCATGTTTACTGCGTGTTTCCTTACCCCAGCGGTCGTTTGCCACTACCGAATCTTTTACCGGGGACTCGTTATATAGCCATGCCAGGAACTGTTCACTTTTGAGCGTCTTGCTATCGTAATCCCATTCTCCGTCAGAGAAAATTATTTCGGGTTTGTAAGTGTTTACCAACTCTTTCATCTGTGGGATCATATGGGTATCCACCCATTTTTCGATAGTGGATTGTGTGTACAACGGGTGTCCCCATTCGAGCAACGAGTAATATAGTCCGAAACGCAATCCCGCATCGCGTACAGCGGTCGAGAGTGTATCTATAATATCCATATGAGGTCCCATCACAACACTGTTCCAATGGGGTGTTTGACTACTTGGCCACAGGCAGAATCCATCGTGGTGTTTCGATGTCAGTACCACATATTTTGCTCCTGCTTCTTTGAAAAGGTCTGCCCATTTGGCTGGATTAAAATATTCCGCCCTGAACATGGGGGCAAAATCGGCATATTTAAAATTCTCACCATAGTGCTTGTCGTGAAAATCGGTAAACAGTTTATTTCCGGCCAGTAAGCGGTTGTAATAATGTTCGGCATACTTTTCGTAGATTCCTTTTACTTCATCCACAGGAGCATACGCCGGTACGGAATATAATCCCCAATGAATGAAAATTCCAAATTTGGCATCCGGCCACCAGGAAGGTATTTCGCGTTTGTCGAGTGATTGCCAGTCGGCCTTATACTGTGCCTGTGCGGAAGAGAACGCAAAGACAAGAAGAATGATTATCAACTTTTTCATCGTATTTAAAATATTAGTTATTTCCCAAAGTTATATTCCCCAAAGTTAATGAATTACTTTACATTATCCTTCAATTTTTCCTGTTCATTGTACCGGAATGCGATAAAAAGAAAGAGGATATCCCAAACATGTTAGGTATCCTCTTCTTCATATAATAATTACTGCATGAAATTACATATCAGTAATTGGTTTGTATTTGGGAACAAGTGATTTCATGATTGTCCATCCGATCAGGTAGGCAAAAGCACAAATACAGAAGATAATGAAATAACCTGCAGGTTTACCTTCAAATCCCATAAATGTCATATTGGTTTCGCCCGCAAAATGAAATAAATTACCTGCACCTTTCTGCAAAATCATGGATCCTACCCCTCCGGCCATTCCTCCAATACCTGTTACAGTGGCGATAGCGCCCTGCGGTAACATATCACCAATGGTTGAAAAGAGGTTAGCGCTCCATGCCTGGTGTGCGGCACATCCGATAGATATCAGCAGGACAGGAATCCAGGCGGCATTTTTACCTAAATAGGCGAATTCTACGCCCAAGGGTTGTGCAAGCAGTACTACCAATGGGAAAAATGCAAAAATCAACATTGCCTTCATTCTTGCAGTATACGGATTCTGGCCGCTTTTGTTAATGAAAATTGTGGGTAGTTTTCCACCATAAATGGATAATACGGTAACAATCAGATAGAGTGTAAAGATCAACGCCATACCCAATCCTTCAGAAGTTCTGATCCCAAATTGTGTATTCAGGTAAGAAGGAGTCCAGAACAGGAAGAACCACCAAACACCGTCTGTCATAAACTTTCCGGCTACGAATGCCCATGTTTGCCTGTAGGAAAAACATTTTTTCAATGATACTTTTGCTACACCTGGTTTCTTCTCGGCTTCGCCCAATTCATGTTTATCCTGCTCAATATAATCCAACTCAAGTTGGTTGACCCTTTTACTTTCGGCCGGTTTGTCGTACAAGAAAACCCAGAATCCCATCCAGAGAAAACCTAAGGCCCCGATAATGATAAATGCCATCTCCCAGCCGAATATTTTAGCTAAAGGGGGAATAGTCAAAGGAGCAAACAATGCACCGATGGATGCCCCGGCGTTAAAAATAGAAGTGGCATAAGCACGGTCTTTTTTTGGGAAAAATTCGGCTGTCGCCTTGATGGCTGCAGGGAAGTTACCCGCCTCACCAAGTGCGAGTACACCACGTGCCACTAAAAAGCTCCACATGCTGACAGTGGCAATCACCACTGCCACATCTCCTGTTGCTGCAATCAACTCGGCCTTGCTACTCAAACCAACATAGGCTTCAGTGACAATACCGCACACAGCATGTAAACAGGCGCCAACACTCCAAACGCCGATTGCCCAAAGGAATCCTTTCTTAGTTCCCATCCACTCTACAAAACGGCCTGCAAAGAGCATGCTGAAGGCATAAAAAATGGAGAAAAATGAAGTAATTGTTCCGTAGTGCGACTCGTTCCAGTGAAACTCGGGTTTGATAAATTCATCCCATGTGAGTGATAACACCTGCCTGTCCAGATAGTTGATGGTTGTTGCGAAGAATAACATTGCGACCACTGTCCACCGGAAATTGGTCATTTTTGCATTTCCTACTTCTTGTAATTTACTCATGATTTTTATAATTTGGATTATTTTTGTCCTGTGTTTATCAATATCTCTGTTTTACTGATATTTCTTGACAATTGACAAGCTCACCCTACATAATTCGGTGATTTTATGCCATTCTCCGTTCTTTAGCACCTCTTTTGGAAATAGATTGGAACCCATACCGACTGCTGTTACATCTGCACGAAACCATGCCGAGAGATTTTCTTCGGTAGGCTCTACCCCGCCTGTGACCATAATCCTGGACCAGGGCATAGGCCCTTTGATGTTTTTCACGAATGACGGCCCACCTACATTACCACCCGGAAATACTTTTACGATCTCGGCACCCAGCTCTTGGGCCAGACCAATCTCGGATACAGTGGCACAACCGGGTGAATAGGCTATCTGCCTGCGGTTACAAACTTTAAATACTTCCGGATTCAGCAACGGGCCTACTACAAAGTTTGCCCCCAATTGAATATAGAGTGCGGCGGTCGGTGCATCTACTACGGATCCGATACCCAATATCATCTCCGGGCATTCTTTGTCTGCCCACTTCACCAGTTCGGCAAACACCTCATGCGCAAAATCACCCCTGTTGGTAAA
The DNA here is from genome assembly GCF_034331125.1 of Proteiniphilum sp. Lineage (NCBI taxonomy): Bacteria > Pseudomonadati > Bacteroidota > Bacteroidia > Bacteroidales > Dysgonomonadaceae > Proteiniphilum > Proteiniphilum sp. Next base: position 132,682 of record NZ_JAXQGC010000009.1, on the reverse strand, counting down.
TTCGAACGCCCTGATACCTCCTTCATAGCATGCTTTCAACACTTTTTTTGCCACTTCGGTATCGGAATGGTAAAATACAGGTACAATACCCGTATCTACTATGGTCTGATAGACTTGTAGTCTTGTAAATTTAGCCATTTTTTTAATTTTAGATTTTGGATTTAGGATGTAAGATTTGGCTTACGCCGATTGTTAATTGACTACGTCGATTTCCAATTGAGATGTAGGATGTTGGATTTGAATATTGGGAATCGTGTCAGACTGATCCATTGGTAATTAGTAATTGGTAATTAAAATCACCTTCCCTCTGTTTCCGTTCCCCCCAATCTCCCGATCCCCCGGTCTTCAACGTACCACTCTTCCTGATCCGTCGCCTTTCATCAGTGTTTCCACTTCCTTTACGGTAACCAGGTTGAAATCGCCATAGATGGTATGCTTTAAGCAGGAGGCAGCTACGGCGAAGTCGAGCGCCTTTTGGTCGTCACCGGTATAGTTCAGTAATCCGTAAATGAGTCCTCCCATGAAAGAGTCGCCTCCACCCACTCTGTCCACGATATGGGTAATATCATATCTTCTGGATTGATAGAGCTTATCTGAATAGAGGCATCCGCCCCAAGTGTTGTGATTGGCATTGATAGAACCGCGCAACGTAATGATCACTTTCTTCGCACGCGGGAATTTTTGCATAAGCTGTTGGCAAACCGATTCGAATTCCGCTGCATCTACCTCTCCTGACGTATGCTCTACCTCGAACCCCTCCGGTTTGATGCCGAACACTTTCTCTGCGTCCTCTTCATTACCGAGGATGATATCACATCCCTTTACCAGTTCAGGCATGATTTCGGATGCCTTTTTTCCGTATTTCCAGAGATTCTTCCGATAGTTGAGGTCACATGAAACGGTTACTCCCAGTTCATTGGCTGTCCGGATCGCTTCAAGGCAGGCATCGGCAGCTCCCTGCGAGAGTGCAGGGGTAATACCTGTCCAGTGGAACCATGATGCATCTTTGAGTATCTCTTTCCAGTTGAACATCCCTTTTTCCACTTCTGCGATAGAAGAGTGGGATCTGTCGTAGACTACTTTTGAGGGACGTGCCACGGCGCCGGTCTCAAGGAAATAAATCCCTACCCGTTCACCGCCGCGCAGGATATGCTGTGTTCCGACATTCATTTTCCTGAGGTCGGAGATACACCATGCTGCAATATCATTTTCGGGCAGGCGGGTGACAAACTCCACGGGAATACCGTAGTTTGCCAGGGAAACGGCTACGTTGGCTTCGCCACCGCCAAAGGTGGCCGTAAGATGATCCGACTGGATGAATCTTTTATAATCAGGTGTGGCAAGACGCAACATGATCTCGCCGAAAGTTACCACTTTCTGCATTTTATTTTATCTGAATGGTTAAAGGTTGATCTATTTTTTCTTTCTCCAGTTTTACAAACTGGACCCAGGCATCAAAGCTGTCGAATCCGGCTTTGCTCCATCCTCCACCAGCGTAGTAGGTATAGGATGTGCCGGATTTATAATTGTTCAATCCCAGGTAATGCCCGTTTGCCACTTTGATATCAGTGAATCCGTTGGGGTGGATAGCAGCGGTATAAATGGTACCGTTGACGTTATCGGCAGGGGTTTCGTAAGCAATAATACCGGAGTTGTCGCCAAAGGTAATTTCCGGTTTACCTTTTTCCATTACAATTCCGGTAGCGACAGTCAGTTCATCGGCTTCCACCTCGAAAATATTGGTCACCTTGTTGAAGAGTTTATATGCATCCAGGGAGATGACGCGGGTTTCCGTTGTTATCTTGTCTCCTGCTTGGTAAGGATCGTAGGTAAGTTTAAAAGTAATACGAAGCGGTCCGTTATCGAGGATCTCTGCTGTTACGAAATTGTCACCTAAGCATAATGTATCGTTATCAACAGGAGCAGTCATTCCAAGGCCAAGGGTCCTTCCTACCTTGTAAAAATCCAGTCCTTCCCCATGATCCTCATGGTATGAGGCCACACCTGCCAGATCGTCTTTATACCACTTGTCGATAATCAATGATTCCGTTTTCTTGGCCCAGAAGTCCATCCCGTTACTGATTTCACCGGTTGCCTTTAGCGCTGGACCGTATACCCGAAATGCGGTACGGTTATTTTCCCATGTGAAGTCGTCTTTCCGTTCGGGTACCAGGCGTCCGTATACAAGAGGTGTAAATGTTTCCGGTTTGCCTACTGCAATCTGGAAAGAGGCTGTTTGTCCTGCCTGCAGGGAGACCGGGAAGATGAGTGTTTCTGTCTGTCCGGTTCCATTGGTCACAAGTTGATAGGGAAGTTGCTGCCCGTTGTCACCGGTTATGATGATCGTTTCCTCTGCAGAAAGCGATAGTTTTTGCTGTATCGTTTCCCAGGTGAGTTCTACCATCTCATTTTCTCTATCTATCGCTCCCGGGTTGCTTACCTCCACTGTCAACGCTTGTTTTGAGGGGCTACATCCGATAAAGATTGTTGCTGCCAGAATTAGCACGAAAAATTTTGTTTGCATTACCAACTATTTTGATTTTTATTCGCTAAGGGATTGAATGAGATTGATGGGAGATTGAATGAGATTGCCCCAGTCTCCTTGCTTCCCCAGTCTCCAAACCACTTATCTACCTTCCTACTTATGGTTGCTTCCCGATATATGCCAGAATACCCCCGTCAACGTACAGTATATGTCCGTTCACAAAATTAGATGCATCCGAAGCAAGGAAGACGGCCGGTCCTGCCAGATCTTCGGGAGTTCCCCACCGGGCTGCCGGTGTCTTGGCTATGATAAATGAATCAAAAGGATGGCGAGAACCGTCAGGTTGTCTCTCCCTTAAAGGTGCGGTCTGTGGTGTGGCGATATATCCCGGACCGATACCGTTGCACTGGATGTTATGTTCCCCGTACTCGGAACAGATATTTTTTGTCAACATCTTCAATCCACCTTTTGCAGCCGCATAGGCAGAAACGGTTTCACGTCCCAGTTCGCTCATCATGGAGCAGACATTGATGATCTTTCCGTGCCCTTTTTTGATCATATGGGGGATGACCGCCTTTGAAACGATAAACGGCCCGTTCAGGTCGATATCGATCACCTGGCGGAATTCGGCAGCGCTCATCTCGTGCATCGGTATACGCTTGATGATACCGGCATTATTTACCAGGATATCTATGACCCCAACTTCTTCCGTTACCCGGGCAATGAATTGGTTCACCGCTTCCTCATTTGTCACGTCACATACATAACCGTGGGCTTCTATCCCTTTCTCCTTATAAGCCGCAAGGCCCTTGTCCACTAAATCCTGATTGATATCGTTAAATACGATTTTCGCTCCTGCTTCTGCAAAAGCAGAGGCCATGGAAAACCCGATACCGTAAGACGCACCTGTCACCAGTGCTATTTTTCCTTCTAATGAAAAATTAACCATATTATTTCTTTCTTAATTTATAGTCCCGAGATTTTTCACATCATATCCGTGTAGTTCCGGGCTGTTATTTTTATCGTAGATCTGTTATTTTTGAAAAATCCTGATCGCCATAGTCGAGATTCTCGCCCGCCATACCCCAGATGAAGGTATAGTTACTGGTGGCTGCACCGGAGTGGATCGACCATTCGGGAGAGAGTACCGCCTGGTCATCATGCATCCAGATATGACGTGTCTCGTCGGGTTCACCCATAAAATGGCATACCGCCTGGTCTTCGGGCACTTCAAAATAGAAGTAGGCCTCCATCCGGCGGGAGTGGATATGTGCCGGCATGGTATTCCATACGCTTCCGGGATCCAGTTCTGTCATCCCCATCTGCAACTGGCAGGTAGGTAGTACCTGGTTCACGATCATTTTGTTGATATTCCTTCGGTTGGAGGTTTCCAACGCACCCATTTCAGCGACTATCGCATCGGCTTTGGTTACTTTCTTGTCGGGATAGTTACGGTGGGCCGTAGCCGAATTGAAATAGAATTTTGCCGGTTTGGCTGCGTCGTCGCTTTCAAAATACACTTCACGTTCACCTGAACCCAGATAGAGCGCCTCCTTATAATCGAGTTCGAAAACAGTTTCTCCTACCTTTACTCTTCCCTTGCCACCTACATTAAAGATACCCAGTTCCCTGCGGCATAAAAAAATAGGTTGCTTCAGCGGGTCTATCGCTTCCAGGTGTAACGGTTCGTTTACCGGCATCGCTCCCCCTACAATCATACGGTCGTACATCGAATAAACCATATTCACTTCATCCGGAGCAAATATTTTTTCTATGAGAAAATCTCTTCGCAAACGCTGCGTGTCATAAGATTTTGCATCTTCGGGATGTGCTGCATAACGTAATTGATAATTTGTCTTCATATATGTTTGTTTTTTGATAATCTGTTGTTTGCGATGGAGAACACCCTCTACAATAGAGCCCGTGTACACGCACAAAGTTACTATTTATTCTAATTATATCAAAAAAATCAATGTTTTGGTGGAATAAAATATCAGTTTCGCTGAGTATACTTCTACGCTTCCTTTTGTTCTATTGAAAGCTATCCTGTATCCTTCGTAGGGAGAATAGGTGGTCAGAGAATAAGAACCTGTACACCGTTTTCATATTTGATGGTGGTGCCATCTTCTGAAGTAATCGGCGCTGTGAGAGGTGTCGAAGTACCAATGGAAATCGACTCGACCGGTAACCTGTAAAAAATGAAAAAGAATTTCGGAAATGTCTGGATGAGATGGTAAGAAAATTAAATCATTCTGTATCGGTAATTATCAAATAAAAATATATAACTTTGGGGACTTGTATGGATTGTGTACGACAACAGTGAGTCCTAGCGCGGAAAATATCCATTTTTAAAATAGTTTTAGTATGAAACGAGCATGATAACTGTTCTCACACAAGAACATTTTCTATAAGCGAGTTCCATACGATACATTAGAAAATAAATAATTTTAATCGTATGAAAAGTTTTATTCATGAAGATTTTTTGCTTCAGACGGATGCAGCGAAAGAGTTGTATCATGAACATGCAAAAATGCAACCTATTATTGACTATCATTGTCACCTGAACCCTGAGTATATCGCCAAGGATCATGCTTTCGATAATCTGGGTCAGATATGGCTCGAAGGAGACCACTATAAGTGGCGTGCCATGCGCACCAATGGAGTGGAAGAGAGGTACTGCACCGGAAAAGATACCTCCGATTGGGAAAAATTTGAGAAATGGGCCGAAACGGTGCCCTACACCATGCGGAACCCATTGTATCACTGGACTCACCTGGAATTAAAGACTGCTTTTGGTGTTGACAAGCTCCTGAAACCTGAAACGGCGAAAGAGATATTCGACAAATGTACAGAGCAGTTGCGTACTGCTGAATTTTCTGCCCGGGGATTGATGAAAAAATTTAAAGTGGAGGTGGTCTGTACCACCGATGATCCTGCCGATAGTTTAGAGCATCATCTGGCGCTTAAAGAGGAGCAATTTGAGATCAAAGTCCTGCCGACCTGGCGTCCCGATAAAGCGATGGCGGTGGAGAATCCGCAAGAGTACCGTGCATACCTGGAAAAACTTTCTGATGTGTCGGGAGTGACCATCAACCGGTTCAGCGACCTGATCGAAGCACTTCGTAAGCGACACGACTTCTTTGCCGGTGTGGGTTGTAAACTTTCCGACCACGGTATCGAGGAGTTCTATGCCGAACCCTATACACAGGCCGAAATTGAACAGATCTTCAATAAAGTGTATGGTGGAAAAGAACTGGTAAGAGAGGAGATACTGAAATTCAAATCGGCCATGCTTTATGAAGGTGCCATAATGGATTGGGAAAAAGGATGGACACAACAATTCCATTATGGAGCTATCCGTAACAACAATACCCGCTTGTTCAAACAACTCGGTCCTGATACCGGTTTCGATTCTATCGGTGATTTTAATGTAGCAAAAGCGATGAGCCGTTTCTTCGATCAACTGGACAAAGACAACCGGTTGGCCAAGACCATCATTTATAACCTGAACCCAAGGGATAACGATCTCATCGCTACTATGATCGGCAACTTCCAGGATGGATCAGTGGCAGGAAAGATACAGTTTGGTTCAGGATGGTGGTTTCTTGATCAGAAGACAGGGATGGAGGCGCAGATGAACTCTCTCTCTAATCTGGGACTGCTGAGTCGCTTTGTAGGAATGTTGACCGATTCACGCAGTTTCCTCTCTTATCCGCGTCACGAATATTTCCGGCGGATATTATGTAATCTCATTGGGAATGACGTCGAGCAGGGGCTGTTGCCTGCTTCCGAAATGAAATTCCTTGGGGAGATGGTAGAGGATATATCTTATAACAATGCGAAACAGTTTTTTAGATTTTAGATTTAGGATTTAGGATTGGGTAAGTCTTGAATTATTCATTTTTCACTTTTAATTTTTACTTTTTCACTTTACAATTATGCAATTAGGAAAATATAGTATAGGAGTAGGAGATAGGTTCACTCATCAGGGAAAAGCCCAGTTGCGTGCTATCATGAAGGCGAATGAAAAAGGAGGATTGGATATCAGTCCGGTATGGAATAAATCTAACAGGGAACATATTTATGTCGGTACACAACCGGCAGATACCCGCAGGGAGGCTGACGAGGCTGTCAATACCCTGGATTTCAAAGGACTCTATTTTGTGGATGCCGATCATATCAATCTCAGCACGGTTGCTAAATATGTAGAGGTATCTGACTTCTTTACGTTAGATGTTGCCGCATTTATAGGTAATGAGAGCGATCCGGAAGAAGTAGCTGCTTTTGTAGCTTCCTGTCAGAAATATATGGACAAGTTGCAAATTCCCGGTATGGAGGAGCCTTTGAATGTAACTGAAGAGTTATTGCGTGATATCGCCGCCAAGTTCCTTGCCGCCACACAGCACGCATCGGAGATCTATGCCTATCTGAAGAAGGAAAAGGGAGAAGGTAACTTCATCACGGAAGTTTCTATGGACGAAGTAGAGTCTCCTCAGACTCCGGTCGAGTTGCTTTTTATTTTGAAAATGCTTGCCGACAAGGGTGTACCTGCCCAGACAATTGCTCCTAAGTTTACAGGCCGCTTTAATAAGGGCGTCGATTACGTAGGCGATCTGGTACAGTTTGCCAAAGAGTTTGAAGAAGATGTGCTTGTGATCGATTTTGCAGTGAAAGAATTTGGACTGCCTGAAGAGTTGAAGCTGAGCGTTCACTCGGGGAGTGATAAATTCTCCATTTACCCGATCATGGCAGACATTATCGCAAGACACGACAAGGGGCTCCATCTGAAAACCGCCGGTACCACCTGGCTCGAGGAGGTGATCGGCCTGGCCGTAGCTGGCGGAGAAGGGCTTGAGCTGGCAAAAAAGATTTATGAGAATTCATATAACAGGCAGGAGGAACTGTGCGCTCCCTATGCCGATGTGATCAATATAGATGGCTCACAACTCCCTTCCGTGGAGGAGGTCAATAGCTGGACGGGGGAGAAGTTTGCCAATACGCTCCGGCACATCCCCGGACATCCTGATTACAATCCCAATTTCCGTCAACTCATTCATGTGGCGTATAAAGTAGCTGCGGAAATGGGAAGCGAATATACCGACCTGCTCGTCAAATATGCCGACGTAATCGGTAGATGTGTGGAAGAGAATATCTACGACAGGCACCTCAGGAGACTGTTTAATATATAGAGCTAGTTTTAATGAAGAAGATTTTACGGGAAATAAGGTTGAAAAATAAAACAGGTAGCCTATTTTTGCCGGATCATTAAATCAATAAATTATGTACGAATTATTTGATATTAAAGGAAAAGTGATTGTTATCACGGGTGGAACCGGAGTATTGGGTTCTTCAATGGTAGAGTATCTGGCCGCACACGGTGCAAAAGTGGCGGTACTGGCGCGGAATAAAGAAAAAGGCGACGAACTGATACAAAAAGTAAAAGCTGCCGGAGGAGATGTCATGTTCCTTCAAACTGATGTGACTGATGAGGTAGTGCTGAAGAGAAATGCTGAAGAAATTGCTGCCAAATACGGCAAGATAGATGTGCTGATCAATGGTGCCGGTGGAAATATGCCGGGTGCGACTATCGGTCCCGATAATACTATCTTCGATTTGAAAGCTGACGATTTCCGGAAGGTGGTCGATCTGAATCTGATGGGAACGGTTATCCCCATACTGGTTTTTGCTGAATATATGGTCAGAGAGAAGAAGGGTAATATCGTAAATATCTCTTCTGCATCGGCTTTGCGTCCGCTAACGCGTGTCGCAGGATATGGCGCAGCCAAAGCGGCAGTTACTAACTTCACCAAATATATGGCAGGAGAGCTGGCTATTAAATTCGGTGAAGATTTTCGAGTGAATGCGTTATGTCCCGGTTTTTTCATTACAGAGCAGAACAGGGCATTACTCACTAATCCCGATGGATCCTATTCCGCACGGGGAAATACCATTATTGCACACACCCCTTTCCGCCGATTCGGGAATCCTGAAGACTTGTTGGGAACGCTCCATTATCTGGTAAGCGATGCTTCGAAATTTGTGACGGGAACGGTAGCCATCGTTGACGGAGGCTTCGATTCGTTCAGTATTTGATTGGATTTCAGATTCAAAATTCAAAATTTAAAATATGGGATGTGGTTAACTGTCAATCGTCAATTCTCAATCGCCACATCATCAAATTAATAAATTATCACATCAATCAAAATGTCTTTAGTATTAAGAAAAGAATTCAAATATTCATTGGTGGTACCTACCAGTATGGGGGTACGCATTACGCCGGTAGATGCACAGCCGGTGCAGAGTACCAATATGTTTCGGATGCAGGCAACCAGCGCAGAGACCAATGTGGCAAGTATCTCCTCTTATCTCGGTCTCCCTGTAAAGGTACTCACAACTTTTGTGAAAGATAGCCCGATCGCTGCTTTTATCAAGGCTGACCTGAAGGCACGCAATATGGAGTATGAGGGGCCTGAGGTGCCTCAGGGCGATCCCTGGGGATATCGGCATCAATTCAATATTGCCGACAGCGGTTTTGGATTGCGTGGTCCGCGGGTACAGAACGACCGGGCAGGTGAAGTGGGAAAAACGCTGAATGTAAAAGATTTTGATCTGGAACGGATCTTCGGTAAGGAAGGCGTACAAGTGGTACACCTTTCCGGCCTTATTGCGGCACTTTCTCCTGACACAAGCAACTTCTGTCTCGAAATAGCGCGTTATGCCAAAAAGCATGATACCCTAATTTCTTTCGACCTGAATCACCGCGCGACTTTTTGGAAGGGTCGGGAAAAGGAGTTGAAAGAAGCATTTACGGAGATTGTTTCTCTTTCCGATATAGTTATAGGTAATGAAGAAGATTTTCAGCTTTGCCTCGGTATTGAAGGTCCGAAAGCAGGAGGTGAAAATATTGGTGGAACGCTGGATGCTTTCAAAGGGATGATCCTGAATGCGCATAAAGCGTTTCCTCATGTTTCGGTTTTTGCCAATACGCTGCGTGAGGTGATTAGCGCCAATGAGCATCTCTGGGGTGCTATTGTGTATGAAAATGGGAACTGGTACGAAGCTCCATTACGGAGGATCAACGTGATGGATCGGATTGGTGGTGGTGACGGTTTTGTGGGGGGATTGCTCTATAGTATCCTGAAAGGGATGGAACCCGAAAAATGGGTGCAGTTTGCCTGGGCGAGTGGTGCACTGGCTACTACCTTCCTGACAGATTATGCCCAGCCGGCCGATGAGGAAGTGATATGGAGCATCTGGAAAGGTAACGCGAGAGTGGTCCGTTGAAGACCGGGGAGACGAGGAAAGTAGGAAGACTGAGGAGATCGGGAGACTGGGGAGAACGGGAACAGAGGGAAGGTGATTTTAATTACCAATTACTAATTACTAATTGCCAATGGATCAGTCTGAAACGATTCCTAATATCCAAATCCAACATCCCAAATCTGAATTGAAACAACGTTCGACGTAGTCAATTAACAATCGGCGTAAGCCAAATCTTGAATATGGGATCTGAAATATAATAAAATATACAATGAATAAAAAAGCAGACATCGGATTGATCGGATTGGCCGTAATGGGTGAAAATCTGGTCCTCAATATGGAAAGTAAAGGCTATACAGTAGCCGTGTTCAACCGTACTGTCGACAAAGTCGACGCATTTGTCAACGGACGGGGAAAAGGGAAGAATTTTATTGGAGCTCATTCCCTACAGGAGTTGGTGGCATCCTTAGAAAGACCCCGTAAAGTAATGATGTTGGTAAAAGCAGGTAAGCCTGTGGACGATTTTATCGAACAGCTTATCCCGCTGCTAGAACCGGGTGATATCATTATCGACGGTGGAAACAGCCATTTCCCCGATACCATCCGCAGAACGAAATATGTAGAGAGTAAAGGATTGCTCTATATCGGTACTGGCGTTTCGGGCGGTGAAGAGGGAGCCCTCAAAGGACCTTCCATGATGCCGGGCGGATCGCCGGAAGCGTGGCCTCATGTGAAAGAGATCTTCCAGGCGGTCGCTGCTAAAGTCGATGGGGGTGTTCCCTGCTGCGACTGGGTGGGCGAGAACGGTGCCGGCCACTTTGTGAAGATGGTGCATAACGGCATCGAGTACGGCGATATGCAAATCATCAACGAAGCATATCACCTGATGAAAGAACTGCTCGGCATGGATGCCTTTGAGCAGCATGAAGTATTCAAAAGATGGAACAGTGGCGTGCTGGACTCCTACCTGATAGAGATTACCGCTGATATCATGGCTTATGAGGATGAAGATGGAAGCCCGTTGGTAGAAAAGATCCTCGATACCGCAGGACAAAAAGGAACCGGTAAATGGACAGCCGTATCAGCACTTGACCTGGGTATTCCCCTTACGCTGATTGGTGAGTCGGTCTTCTCGCGCTGTCTTTCAGCCCAGAAAGATCTGAGGGTTAAAGCCTCGGAGGCTATCTCCGGTAAAAAACCTGAATTCAAAGGAGATAAACAGCAGTTTGTCAATGATCTGGAAAAGGCACTCTACGGAGCTAAGATCATCTCCTATGCGCAAGGCTACGACTTGATGATGGAAGCGGCCAAAGAGTATGGATGGAATCTCAATTACGGGGGGATCGCCCTGATGTGGCGCGGTGGATGTATTATCCGCTCCCGTTTCCTGGGTGATATCAAGAAAGCGTTTGATAACAACCCCTCATTGGAAAATCTCTTGCTTGACGACTTCTTCAAAGGAGCAGTGTTATCAGCAGAAGAGAGCTGGCGCAGAGTTTGTGCAACAGCTTTACAGAATGGAATTCCTGTACCGGCACTTACTTCAGCTTTGTGCTATTTCGATGGTTTCAGAAGCGCACGACTCCCGGCTAACCTGTTGCAGGCGCAGCGTGACTATTTCGGTGCCCATCAGTATGAAAGGGTGGACAAAGCACGTGGCGAGTTCTTCCATACCGATTGGACCGGACGTGGCGGAAACACTGCCTCTACGACGTATGATGTTTGATATTTGGTGTAAAAAGGTGGAAAGACCGGGGACTAGGGAGAGTGAAAAGTCTGGAAGTTCTCACATCCGATATCCCCAATTTTTCATTATTAATTATTCACTTTTCACTTAAAAAGGATGATTTACTACGAAAATGGTTCTCCCACGACCGCTCTCTCTCATGAGGATATGAGGAGGGGATTGTATGAAGCATTGGATAAATTGGGCGAACGGCAAAAAGTTCTTGCCGTTCCGCCTGATTATACCCGCCTGCCCAGCCGTGCCGGGGAACTCACCAAAATCACATGGGAATATTACGGTGACAAACTGACTGATATTCTCCCGGCTTTGGGGACACATACCCCCATGACTGAGGGGCAGATCGACCATATGTTTGGAAAGACGCCTAAAACACTTTTTCGCGACCATGACTGGAGGAATGATGTAATTACGTTGGGTGAGGTACCGGCTGAGTACATTCGTGATATCTCGGAAGGTAAAGTGGATTTCGCCTGGCCGGCACAAGTAAATAAACTATTGGTAGAAGGCGGTTTCGACCTTATCCTCTCCATCGGACAGGTAGTACCTCATGAAGTAGTGGGGATGGCCAACTACAACAAGAATATCCTGGTTGGTACCGGTGGAAGTGAAGGGATCAATAAGAGCCATTATATAGGAGCCGTTTACGGTATGGAACGGATGATGGGAAAATCTGATACCCCGGTCAGGCGTGTATTTAACTATGCTACCGAAAACTATTTAAAGGAGTTGCCTATCGTTTATGTCCTGACTGTGGTAGGGGTAAATTCCGAAGGAGTGCAACAGACCTATGGACTGTTTGTGGGAGATGGTCTGGAGGTATTCGACCGGGCTGCCCGGCTCTCTCTGCAGGTCAATTTTGTAATGGTGGAGAAACCATTGAAAAAGGTGATTGTATGGCTTGATCCTACCGAATTTAAAAGTACATGGTTAGGAAATAAATCGGTCTATCGCACACGGATGGCTATCGCTGACGGAGGAGAACTGATCGTACTGGCTCCTGCATTGAAAGAATTTGGAGAAGACAAAACAATCGATTTGTTGATCCGCAAGTATGGCTATTTCGGTACACCCCATACATTGAAGGCGGTGTCCGAAAATCAGGAATTAAGGGATAATCTGGGTGCGGCGGCACATCTTATTCACGGGTCATCCGAAGGACGCTTTTCCGTTACCTACTGTCCCGGAAAAGAGGCCTGGAACCTTACACGGGAAGAGATTGAGAGTGTTGGTTTCCGGTGGGGTGATATAGATGAGGTTATGCAAAAATATGACCCTTTACGTCTTAAAGAGGGCTTTAACAGGCTTGACGATGGAGAGGAGGTCTACTATATCTCGAGTCCTGCTCTTGGTTTATGGGCACATAAAGACCGGTTTGCTTAATTTTTCCTGAGAGTAGGTATCAGTCGGCACGAATAAATACTATATTTTTAAATTTCAATATAAACTCCATATATATCATGACAACGAGAAGAGAATTTATCAAAAACACAGCTCTGGCGTCAGCAGGGTTGGCCATGGGCGGTATATCTACCAAAATGAATGCTGCCAGTTACAGTAGGGTTGCAGGTGCCAATAAAAAGGTGAATCTGGCCCATATCGGTATTGGAAACAGGGGATGGGAAATCATCAACGATTTCGACAAGACGGGATTAGCCAACGTAGTTGCCCTTTGTGATGTTGATTTGGGAGCTGAACATACAAAGAAGGCACTCGACAAGTTTCCCAATGCAAAACGGTTCAAAGATTTCAGGGAAATGTTTGACAAAATGGGTAACGAGATTGAGGCAGTGGCTATTGCTACTCCCGACTTTGCTCACTTCCCGGCGGTAATGATGTCGATGGCCGAAGGTAAACATGTTTACGTGGAAAAACCATTGACCCGTACTTTCCATGAATCGGAACTGCTCCTGAAAGCCGCAAAGAAGTATCCGAATGTAGTCACCCAGATGGGTAACCAGGGCCATTCGGAGGCCAACTATTTCCAGTTTAAGGCATGGAAAGAGGCGGGTATTATCAAAGATGTGACGGCTGTGACGGCACACATGAACAACCCGCGTCGCTGGCACGGATGGGATCCCAATATCAAAAAATTCCCCGCTGCCGAACCTATTCCCGAAACATTGGATTGGGATATATGGTTGATGGCACAGCGATACCATGACTACAACAAAGATTTCCATTACGGACAGTGGCGCTGCTGGTATGATTTCGGAATGGGAGCCTTGGGCGATTGGGGCGCGCATATTATAGACACGGTGCATGAATTTCTCGATCTCGGCTTACCGGAAGAAGTGACCCCATTGAGGTTGAAAGATCATAATGATTATTTTTTCCCGATGTCGAGTACCATAGAATTCAAATTCCCTGCACGTGGAAATATGCCTCCACTGGTTATCACCTGGTATGATGGTCTGGACAATATCCCGTCTGTTCCCGAAGGATACGGTGTATCGGAACTCGATCCCAATATTCCTTCCGTGGGAGGTGGACAGATACAACCGGCCAAGTTGAATCCGGGTAAAGAGATCTATAGCAAGGAGCTTACCTTCAAGGGAGGGTCGCATGGTAGTACACTGAGCATTATCCCTGAAGAGAAGGCAAAAGCGATGGAGAAAGACCTTCCCGAAGTGCCGAAGAGCCCATCCGACCATTTTGCAAACTTCCTGTTGGCTTGCCAGGGCAAGGAGAAAACACGTTCTCCGTTTGAAATATCCGCTCCTCTGAGTCAGGTGTTCTGCCTGGGTGTAGCTGCACAGCGGCTAAACCGCAAGATTGTGTTCGACCGCAATACCAAACGGGTTACCAACGATACCTTTGCGAATGCATATCTCACCGGGGAGCCTCCGAGAAAAGGATGGGAAGATTTTTATAAGATATAACTTCTATATTAAAAACAAGAAAAAATGATGAAAAAAATAGTAATAACAGCTATGGTAGCGATAGTAACCATTTCTGCATGGGCACAGGAGCCGAAATGGGAAAATCTGTTCAATGGTCGTAACTTGCGGGGATGGGAAAAACTGAACGGTACTGCGGAATACAAAATAGAGGACAACGCCATCGTCGGTATTTCAAAAATGAATACCCCCAATACATTCCTTGCCACAAAAAAAATGTATAGCGATTTTATCCTGGAATTTGAATTCAAGGTCGATGATGGTTTGAATTCCGGTGTCCAGTTCCGGAGTAATAGTCTGAAAGATTATATGAATGGGCGTGTGCATGGTTATCAGTTCGAAATTGATCCATCTTCAAGGGCATGGACCGGAGGTATCTACGACGAAGCTCGTCGGGGATGGCTCTATCCGATGAACTACAATCCCGAGGGGCAGAAAGCATTCAAAAACGGAGAGTGGAACAAAGCCCGTATAGAGGCTATAGGTAGTTCTATCCGTACATGGGTGAACGGTGTTTCCTGCACCGACCTGCTGGATAATACCACACTATCGGGCTTTATCGCCCTGCAGGTACATTCTATCGGTAATGCCGACCTGGAAGGAAAGACCGTTGCATGGCGTAATATCAGGATACTTACACAAGATCTGGAGCGGTTTAAAACCCCTGAGAATGATAAAGTGAAACAGATCAATACAATCGCCAATACTATCTCTGAACGAGAAGCGGCAGAAGGATGGAAGCTGCTGTGGGACGGTAAGACCGCCGAAGGATGGAGAGGTGCGAAATTGGATCATTTCCCCGAAAAAGGATGGTCTATCGATAACGGCGTACTGAAAGTGCATAAAAGCGGCGGAGGCGAATCCACCAACGGAGGCGATATCGTCACTACCCGCCCTTACAAGAACTTTATGCTGAAAGTAGATTTCAGGATTACTGAAGGCGCTAATAGCGGCATCAAATATTTTGTGGATACCAACCTGAATAAAGGGGAAGGATCGGCTATCGGTTGTGAATTCCAGATCCTTGACGACAAGAAGCATCCTGATGCAAAACTCGGTGTTGAAGGTAACCGTACACTGGGCTCACTCTACGACTTGATACCCGCCCCTAAGGATAAACCTTTCCGTGGCGGATTCTTCAATACCGCCATGGTGGTTGTCAAGGGGAATCATGTGGAGCATTGGCTGAATGGTGTTAAGATCATCGAATACCAACGTAACAACCAGATGTGGGAAGCACTGGTAAACTACAGTAAATATAAGGACTGGCCTAATTTTGGCAATGCAGAGGAGGGATTGATTCTCCTGCAGGACCATGGTGATGAAGTCTGGTTCCAGAATATCAAGATTAAAGAACTGGAATAAAAGAACGGTTTATACCTTTTTTATTATCCCAAATGCGTAAGATGCTGGAAAAGGAGTACATGCTCTTCTTCGGAAGAAAAGGTTCTCCTTTTTTCAATTCTCGTAAGTTACATGTATGTAGCTAAAGTTTCCGATTGACAATATTTTATGACCTATAATAGTTCAGAAGAACACCAATTCTACTGCTGTGATATTTTGCAAAAGGGAGGAAGATCTATTGATCTAGGAAAGAGATATCATATATTGATATAAATCGACATCGGCAGGAATACCCAATTTCTTTCTTAACCGGCTCTTCCGGGTTTGCACCGAACGGTGTGTAATGAAGGCGTATTGGGCAATCTCTTTCGAGGAGAAATTTAAATAAACCATCGCGCAGAGCCACAGCTCAGACTCAATTAATTGAGGATGTGCCTTGAGCAAGTTATTGATGAATTCGGGATATATCATTCTAAACCGTGCAAGAAAGGAGGGATCATTTTCTCTGGCCAATTCTATCACCTCATCAAAGGCATCGTTCAGTTTGTCTTGCAATACGGATACTTCTCGCTCTGTTGCTTCCAGTATTGCTTTTTTCCTTTGCCAGAATAGATAGATACCCAACAACGTGGCTATTATGGAATAAACGATGATGGAGAGTGTCTTGTTGAATCTCATCTGCGCATATTTACGTTCCTCTTCTAAAAGGAGTTGCATGGCTTTCTCCGTGGCTCCTTCTCTTGAGGTGGAGAGCTCATCTGAGATTTCTTGGTACATGTTTTGATAAAAGCGCGCGGAGTCTTCCATTCCATTTTTGGAATAGATAGTCGTTATTTTTTGATATAATCCTGGTAATTCATTTCTGAGATTTGTCCTTTTTGCACATTCCAATCCTTTTTTGACGCAATTGAGGGCAGCGTCGGGTTCTCCCTTCATTAAATGGAGGTCACTCCAATGTGCGCAGAGCCATGAGGAGTAAGGATAATCATATTTGGTAATGAGTGAGTTTGCCTGATTGTACCATACGGTTGCAGAGTCGAACACCTCTTTATCCCTATAATAATTACCAATAAGGGTGTAAAGGTTGATTTTGTTTCTGAATGTAAGGTTTTCGTCCGTTTTGTCGAGTAGCTCCTTATTCTTTCTATAAAAATAAAAGGTTGAGTCAGGCTTATTTCTCACTGCTGTATATGCTATGCCGAGATTTTCATAAGCCAAGCTCACATAGCGGTCACGTTCTTTTTTTTCTTTAATCCGTATTGCGTATTCGTAAGCCTTTTGGAATTCACGAAATGAAGCTTCCTTTAATCCCAAATAGAAAAATACTTGTCCCTTGATCCTGCAGATCTCTGATTTTATGATATCATTTTTCGATGTGTATTTTTCTTTTTGAGAGAGTTGTAGGTATTCCAGCGATTTTTCATAATCTCCCATATAAATAAGGACCTGTCCGATATAAAAAGAAGACATTGCCTTTCCTCTTGAGTAATTGATTTCCCTGCTTAATGTTAAAGCTTTGGTTGCAGATTCAATTACCCCTATTGGATTCACGTTAGAGACTTCAGCTGATGCAACCGTTAATAAGCTATCTACTTTTTTGACTTTTTCCGGTACAATATCCTGACCATATATGCTGGATCCAATTATCAATAATACAAATGCAAAGAAGATTAATTTCATAATTGTTTTTTTAGTTTCTTCAAACTCCTTTTTGTTTTTAATAAATGTGTAATATCTATTATATATTATATATGATAGTGATAGGGGTTTTTTACGATTCAGCGATTATCAAGAAACAGGAATCTGTTATTTTTTATGGAATTTCCTTTATAAAATAAAAGATTTTCACCCTTCCGGAAAAAAACTATTGCGAAATTAAATATTTTTTTCAACAATTCTGGCAATATGATATTTAAGACATGAATAAATTTGTATACTGTGGATTTTTTCCACAGTATACTTTTTCTGTTTTTTTTTGTAAATTGTCTTTTAATATTCATATATACAGATAATTAAATTATATGTTGTATCTATGTAGTATCTTCTTTTTATTTTTCGATATGTCTTTTTTTTGATATTAGTGGCTAAAATATGACTTTTGTGGTGCTTTAAAAATCGATATTGATTTATTAGAATTGTGTAAAAGATAAGATGTTGTTTTATAATATCTTGGGGTCTTTTTTTGTCAGCAAATTATTATGAAAGAAGATAGTCTTATTAGAAATAAGAGATAGCGCTTATTTTTTTCTTAGTTAATGCTTACCTAATAATTGATAATGACCACTGCGATGCCACCATTGTCATATGATGATAAAGATTGGCATCAAATATAAATTTTGAAGCCAAACCATAACTCGTTTAAGCACAGTCATAAGGTCGTTAGCAATTAAGATATCATTAGGAGTATCGATGTTAAAGCATTTTTAAATAGGTTAGTTAAATAAGTAAATAGGTAATAGAAAGATATACACGGCTTTGTTATTTAAAACTATTTGGAAACAAAAGAGATGGATAAATCAAAACAATTAATTATCGCTATTGTGATGTTGTTCAGTTTTAACGGCATATCGGCACAAAAAGCCGCCATTAAGACAAATATAATGGCAGATGCCACCACCACGATGAGTTTGGCGGCGGAGATAGGGACAGCTCCCAAAAATACGCTGGAGCTTTATATGCACTGGAACCCATGGGAGTTGAGTGACGGCAAATTGATCAAACATTTGTATTTGCAACCCGAGTACCGATTTTGGTTCTGTGAGAAATTCTCCGGTTCATTCTTAGGGGTTCATCTGCATGGAGGGCTCTTTAATCTGGCGGGAATTAAGCTTCCTTTCGGAATGTATCCCGGCCTCAAGACACACCGATATGAGGGTGAGTTTATTGGAGGTGGTGTTTCTTATGGTTATCAATGGGTGCTGTCAAAACATTGGAACCTTGAGGCAACTCTTGGAGCAGGATATGCTTACATTAATTACGACAGGTATCAGTGCGGCGACTGTGGAAAGCGTCTCGACAAGGACAAGGATAAACACTATTTCGGTCCTACTAAAGCGGCACTAAGTATTGTTTATGTATTCTAAAATAAAGATCAAATGAGAAATATATTCATAATCACGCTCTTTTTCTTGAGTTTCGTCACATTACGGGGACAGTCGTCTTCCGACAATCCGGTACGGGTGGAAAACCTCTCCGTACAGTTGTCTGACGATCGTATCTTGTCTGTCGACATGGATATCATCTTGCCGGAAAATTTCAAGGTTTCATCTAACAGGATGGTTACATTCACTCCTATTATAAAAGGAAATGATAATCAGAATGTATTGCCGTCGGTTCATGTGTATGGCAGGAAACGTCAGATTATATCTGAACGGAATAATCTTTTACCTGATGATTCAGAACAGTTATTCCGAAGAGCAAGCGGTGAAGAACAGGTTATCGCATATACTGCATCTCTTCCTTCCGAGGATTGGATGGATAAGGCGGAATTGGTGTTAGAACAAGACTTTTGCGGATGCGGGAATCAATCGGAAGAGATCGATTTCCTTGCACTTACCCATATCGACGTGCCTCAGCCGGTGGTGCTGCCCAACATTCTTTACCGCGCCCCCGAACCGGAACCGGTGAAGCGTCGCATACTCAAAGGTCAGGCGTATATCGATTTTCCCATCAACCAAATCGTGATTTATCCCGATTATATGCGCAACTCAATTGAGTTGGCTAAAATCGACAGTACCTTGAAGGGCTTCGCCCCAAGCGATGTCCAAAGTATCAAGCTACATGGTTTTGCATCGCCCGAAGGAGTTTATAAACATAATGTGTATTTGGCTGACGGACGTACCAAGGCGTTGAAGGAGTATATCATCAAGAAATTCAACCTTCCCGAAAAGATCATTCAAACCAATTCCACTCCCGAAAATTGGGAAGGATTTATCCGTTTGGCTGAAAATTCTCAATTACCACAGAAGGCGCGTATCCTTGAGATTGCCAAGAGTGACGTGGAGCCCGATGTGAAGGAAACCGAATTAAAACGGATGCATGAAGCTTTCCGGCATATGATGCGTAACTGGTTTCCGGTATTACGTCATACCAACTACGAGATTGAATATATCGTTCGCGATTACGCGGCCCAAGAAGCCCGTGATATTGTGAAAAAAGATCCATCCCAATTGAGTTTGAGGGAGATGTTCGATGCCGCATTGCTGAGCGGGAAAGGGTCGGATGAGTATTACCGGTTGATAGAAACCGCCGTAAAGACCTATCCCGACAATCCCGATGCAAACCTCAACGCCGCGGCGGCGGCATTGGAACGGGGCGATTTGGAGTCTGCCGAAAAATATATGGAGAAAGCGGATCTCTCTACACCCGAAGGAAAAAATAACATGGAATATATCAAAATATTGAAAGAAAAGCAATGATGAAGAATATCTGTAAAATAGCAAGCGTCTCCCTGCTTTTACTTTTGGCATCTTGCATTAAGTCCGATTACGACACGGAAAACTGTCCGGGATTATACACCATCACTCCTATCGTACCGGTGGAATTGCAACAGAAAAAGAATGAGTTTCTGCCCAATACGAATACCTCTGTGATGTATCCCAGTGGAGAATGGCGCAAGACCGAAGTAGGGCCGGATAATATCCTGGAACTGACCAAAGGACAATACAGAGCCTTTTCCCTGAAAGGAGAGAACGAGCAGGTAGGATTACACTTCGGAACGGTGGTATCTGTTAGTTCCACCGATGGAGCTGCCGGCGATCCGGGTGACTTTGTAGGAGGCTATATCGATTTTAATGTCGATGGTGGATTAGAGGATTGGGGTATCATCAATTACGATGTTCCTACTTATATCCAAACTCGCATACTTACGCTAAAGGTGAAGATTGAAGGGCAAAATGCCGATTTGGTGGAATCTGTGACAGCCACTGTAGACGGTATCACCCTCTCCCGTGAACTGCACAACGCCTTTATTGAAAACGGGGAACGGGATCGTTATCCGGCATTGAGCACAGGTTATGCGGCTTATGCATTGGATGAAGTGGATAAGGACGGCTTTTATACCGATTCGTACCGCCTGTTGGGATTGGATGGTAATGCGGACCAGAATCTGGTGTTGACCATTCACTATAAGGATGGTTTCAAGAGAGATTTCAACTATGAGATCGCTGACGATCTTGCTGGTTTTCATACCAAAGAAGTGACTACCCCTTGGATTATTCGTATTGTGCTTCGTACCGGAGCCGATTTCACTGCCGATATAGAGGATTGGCAAGCGGGGCCCGAAGAATGGATAGATGTGAAACCGGTCTAAGAATTGTGGCAATTCAATGGTCAGATAGAAAATAAAAACATATAAAACATATGAAGACATCTTTTTTTAAACTTATCTTTTTGAGTGCGATCGCAGCCCTTTTTGCTGTGGCTTGCACGAATGATGTGATACCGCCAAACGCTGAGAATGGCGTGGAAGCCCGTATCTCCGCCGAGGCGGGGGGACTGTTGAAGTCCGGAGCCGACAATTTGAAGAGCAGTACCCGGGCAACAAATGATGTGTGGGATGAGGGTGATGTGATTGGCGTGACGATGGTCAACCCGCAGTCGCTTGAAGTGATCGCTCCTTACCGTAACTTTGGATATACAACTTCCGGCGACGATAAGTTCTCCCCCAACAATGCTTCGCAGATCATTTATTTTCCCACCAGCGACGAAGAGGTGGCTTTCAAAGCCTACTATCCGTATAAAAAGGATCTCCCGTCGAACTTGGTGATCCCGGTATCTACCAAAGACCAGACCAACCTGCCGGATATCGACCTGATGACGGCGGAGCACCTTTCGGGCACCTCCACCAAAGACCCTAACGTGAAATTGCATTTCTATCACCGTTTGGCAAAGGTGGTGGTGAACCTCTCCACCGATAACGAGAGCATCTCCATCCTCGAGGGAGTAGACGTGACGATGAAGGGCTTGAAGACTGAAGCGAGCTACGATCTTTTGAGTGAAAGCCTTATTGTGGATAATAACCTTCCTGGTGCGGATATCTCTTTCCCGGTCTCCAATGCGAAGGCAGAAGGGATCATCCTTCCCCGTCCCGCGGGCGAGGGGGTGGAATTTGTGATCACCACGACTGACGGGGGAAAATATACCGCGGCATTAAGCAGTGATTTCGAATTCAAAGAGGGATATGTGCATACTTTCCACCTTCGCTTGAAATCGCCTGCTGAGATAAGCGCCACCATTGAGCCTTGGATTGAAGGGCCCACCCGCCATTTCGATGTGATCCGCGTGGTTACGGGACTGGGCATTACCAAAGGATTCGAGACGGGACATTCTCTCGATCTGTTCCTGAAAGAAGGAACCGATGGTAAGTTCGGACTCCTTGAGAACTTCACATACGAAGGAAATAACAAATGGACCCCCGGATCTCCCATCTATTGGGAAAGCATTACCGGCAGTCCCACTCTGTTTAAAGGTGCCACCATCCTTGAAAAAGCGCTCAACGACTCGCAGATGGATGATATCCTTATCTCCAAGGAAGTGGAGGTGAGTCCTTATACGGGTGTGAACCTCGAATTGGAGCATGTGGGTTCTAAAGTAACTGTGGTGTTGCAATCTTCCGACGGCACTTTCATTAAAGCCGACTTGGACGCTGCTTCGGTGATTCTGCCCAATTACCTGAATTCGGGCTCTTATAACGATAAAGGGGAATTCGTGCCGGGTACTACCCGCGGGGATATCATCCCCGAAGAGGGAGTGGCCATCTTCCCGCCGCAAACCATTGCCAACGGAGATAATATCCTTACCGTCTCCATCAACGGTCGCCTTTATGAGGTGAAAGCCGAAGGGACCGATAATTTTGAATACAAAAAAGGATATGCTTACACGCTGGTACTCGATGCAAGTAAGGCCAAAGTGGAAATGAGTACGGTGATTAAACCTTGGGTAGAAGAAACTATAGAGTTTGAAGAGGTGCGCATAGGGGTCGCGAGCCTTGATAATAACAGCGGCGATCTGGTTGACGGAGACCAACTTTATCTCTTCTCCGGCGATGATGCCGACCGTATCACCCTTCCCGGCAATTTTGTTTACGACGAAGCCGCTGATACCTGGACATATAACGGTCCTTCGGCACCGCTTTACTGGGAAGACATCCCGGCTGACGGTAATCTCTATGCCTCCATCACCCGGCCGGCAGTAGATGCCGCCGAGGGTAATAACCAATCGCCCGACTATATCGTCGCCACTCCTATCGTCAACAAAGGCGGAACCGACAATACCGCGTTGAACTTCCAGTTGACGCATCAGGTGGCGAAAGTGAATGTGATGCTCCGTTCCAACACTTATGGAGAAGAGAAGTTGCTGAGCGCCAATATCACCTTACCCGATTACGCCATTGGCGGTAAGTTGGATAAAGGTGTATATGTGCCGGGTTCTAACAAGGGAACCATCGCATTGGCCAAACCCACCAAAACGGGCGACGCTACCGAAGTTACCTACAATAGCGCTTCTTACCTGCAACCACAGACCGTTGCCATAGGAGAAGACCTGGTGACCATTGGAATTGACGGACGCACCTATACGGTGAAACCCGAAGATGTGAAGTTGCAAGGGGGATCCATCGCGGCCGACATCCTTTATGAGGCGGGCAAGGTGACCAACCTCATCATCACCATCGAGAAGACAGGATTGAGTGTAAGCGTGGATGTGACCGGATGGACTGAATTGCCTGCCCTTGAGTTCGAAGGCCTCTTCTTCTCCGTATCCAACAAAACTTCCGCAGGTTTTGAAAATGAGGATCAAATTAAATTTTATAAACTGAATGCTCACGGTGATGCCGTGGATGCTATCAGCAATATATATAAGTATGTCGGCGGCCCCGATAACGGCACTCTTAGCCCGGTAGGAACTCCCTGGTACAGGGATGATTTCAAAACCGGCGACTTGATAGCCGCCGTATATCCCGCAACTGCTTCCGCGCTTGCAGCCGGAGAGAATACGTTCAACTGGACGGTAAAGAGTTCTGGAACCACGAATGCTCATGCCGACGATATTATGGTAGCGGCTCCCGTAGCAGACAGGAATTTAGGTGAAATACAAGCCGAGGGCGATGTGGCTTTTGAGTTCAAACACGTGTTGAGTAAAGTCTCTATCAACCTGATCGCAGGGGAAGGATTCACTTCCGATGAGATAATGCTTGCCGAGGTTGAGATGAACAACTTCCAATTGTCGGGTATTGTGGATGTAATCAACGGCACAGCCACTCCTGACGGTGCTGCTACTGCCGCATTCACCCCGTCGAAGTTAGACAAGGTCTATTCCGTGACAGGCAAGACCGTCGTGTCGAGCTACGAAGCCTTCGTGATGCCACAAAACATTACCGGCAATAGTGTGATGGTCACAGTGAGACTGAATGATGCCGAGTTTCAGGTGAAGTTGCCCGCTGATAAGCTCTTTGCCGCCGGCGCCCACAATATGCTGAACCTGACTTTAAACAAGACAGGAGTGGAACTCACAGCGTCCATCGTGGATTGGAATAAAGAACCCGATATCGATGTTGAATTACATTAAACTCTCGAAACACAGCACGTATGATGCCGGATATACCCTGGATCATACCGTTGTGGGAGAGTCCAATTTAGCAAAACCGAGCAAACAATAAATATTGATCAGATATGAGACATAAATCATTTTTAAATATATGTAAATCACTGTTGGGAGGAGCCTTGTTGACCCTGTTGGCCACTGGTTGCAATAGCGAAGACTTCACTCCTTCTACCAACGATGTGAAAGATGCCGTGGTGCTCACGGGGGGCACCACAATCTCTGTAGATGCCCAATCTACCACCCGTGCCGCCAATGACACATGGGCAGCCGACGACCTGATTGGCGTCACGATGTTAAGCACGTCAACCCCCGCGACACCTATCTATACCAATAACCAGTATAAAGCTGTCGCCGCCGGATCGGGTGATGTGGCTTTCAATCCCGAAACGGAGGGACAAAAGATGTATTATCCCATCAATGGCAGTGAAGTGACCTTCAAAGCCTATTATCCCTATACGGGACTGACTGATTATCCCAATTATCCGGTGAATGTATCGGGACAAGCCGATATGGCCGCTTTGGATTTGATGACAGCCGTCCATGAGAACAAGGATGGCTCCACAGCCAATAGCAAGGATAATAAAGAAGCCCATTTGGTGTTCCATCACCGCCTGACCCTTGTGACGGTCAATCTGCTCACAGAAGCCGGAAGCCCTATTGATTTAGGTGGCAGTCAGTTGGCAATTAAAGGGATGAAGACCACAGGTAGTTATAACCTGTTGACCGATGTGTTGACACCCGATGCCGCAAGTGTGAATGCCATCAACATCCCATTGTCGAACAACACAGGACAAGCCATCCTCTTGCCCCGGGAAGCCGGCGAGGGTGTTACATTTGAAGTAACTACCGACAATGGTGGAGTTTATACCGCAAAAATGGATGCCGGCCTCGAATTGAAAGGCGGAACCAAATACACCTTCAACCTCACCCTCAAGACCACGCCGGCGTTGATCACCGCCAGCATTGAAGACTGGACGGACGGGCCTGTTAGGAATTACGATGTCGTTCATGTTGTGACCGCCCAAGGTGAGAGCGAAGGATTCAAGGAAGACGACGTGCTGAGGCTGTATGCCAAAGATAACGGAGATGCTGACTATAGTTATACTAAGGGTGGTTCATTTATCTTCAAAGGATCCAAATGGACCATCGAGAATCCCGTTTATTGGGAAAACTTCACCGGCCCGGTCGATTTCAGAGCCACTTCGGTGTATGCCGAGAAGCTGAATACCACCCAGATGGACGATTACCTGGTGGGTGAAACCACGGGTGTGGATTTATATAAAGGAGTACATCTCGAGATGAAGCATGCCGGAACAAAAGTCACGGTGAAACTCTCATCTTCTGACGGCATTTACACGGCTGCGGACCTGCAAGGAGCTACCGTGACTTTGCCCGATTATCTCAATACCGGGTCTTTGAATGAAACTACTGGAGCATATACCGTTGGGACCGGCAAGGGAGACATTACCCCCGAAGCGCCGGGAGCTACCGAGCGGGTAGCCATTTTCCCCGCACAGACTATCGCCGCGAACGACGTGTTGGTAAAAGTGGAAATCAACGGTCACGTGTATGAAGTGAAAGACGCCTCAGCGTTTACGTATGAAGCGGGACAGCACCATGAAATACGGTTGAATATTCAAAAGTCGGGGGTGTTGCTCACCACCAAATTGGTTGATTGGGTAGATGGCGACGATCATGAAGCGGAAGTACGGATTGGTACCCCTACTTTAGGAACCAATGAAAATATCCCTGATGGCAGTCAATTGAGACTTTTTACCGAAGAGACCGTAGGAGCTCAACGGGTTGAAGTACCTGGTTATTTCACCTACAATGCGACGAGCGATAGTTGGAGTTATTCAGATGCCTCCAATCCTTTGTTCTGGGAGGATCTGCCCAGTACGGGAAATATATACGCTTCAATTGAAAACGAAGCGGTAAATGGTACGAACGGTTATAACCAATCGAAAGACTATATCGTCGCCACGCCGATAGAAAATAAAGGCGGAAAAGGCAATACGGCCATTCATTTTGAAATGAGTCATGCCGTATCACAGGTGAACGTAACCCTGCGTACTTCCGACACCTATACCGCGGACCAGCTTAAAACAGCTGAAATTACTTTGCCCGGTTATACGATCGGAGGAAGTTTGAACAAGGGCGTGTATGTGCCGGGCATCAATACCGGTGATATCCGTCTCGATAATCCTGATAACAATGAAATTTCCACACGTTCTTATTTGCAGGCACAGACCATCCCGACGGGAGAGACCGTAGCGCAGGTGAAGATAGGCTCACGGATTTATGATGTGACATATAATCACGATGTGGAATACAATGCCGGTGAGATCACCCATCTGTTCATCACCATAAAGGGATCGGAAGTACTGGTAAGTGTGAAGGTGACCGACTGGATCGACCAGACACCTGTGGAGCTTACCTACTCATTCAATGAGAGCCCCACAAGTGTGGAAGGATTTGAAGTTGGAGACAAGATTACTTTCCACCGTTTGGATAATAATGGAGATGTAATCGAATCGAAAGTATATGTAGTGCAGGAAGTTGAAGGAAAGAAAAAGTTGGTGGCGGAAGACGGAACCCCATGGTACAGGGACGACTTTGCAACCGGCGACAAGATCGTGGCGGTTTATCCCGATGGAACGCGTACCGGGATTGCATCCGGAGAAAAGACCTTCGATGTGGATTTGAACGGCAAGACCGATCCTTCCGACCGCACCAATGATATTCTGGTCGCGTCCGATGGAGAGATCGAAGACAAGGATGCCAATGTGGATCTCACTTTCGATCACATATTGAGTAAGGTGACCGTGAATATTATCCCTGGCGAAGGATTTGCTCCCAATGAGATAAGCGGTGGAAGTCCGGTGGTAGAGCTTGTGGAATTCATGCAGAAGGGGACAGTGGATATATCCAACGGCGCTGTTTCAAATCTATCCGATAACCAGACATTTGAACCTACTCAATTGACTACACCTAATAGCGGTGCCGAATTGAGTTACCAGGCGTTGATCTTGCCTCAAACGAAGGGCACGGCCGGAAACAAAGTCACGTTAGTGAAAATTACGCTTGGAGGTGTTGTCTATGAAGCCCAATACGAAGGAGTCTTCACTTTTGAACCAGGTAAAAACCATGTGTTGGATATCACCCTTGCCAAGACGGCATTGAAACTCTCCGCGACAATCGCGGAATGGGAGACCGGTACCAACGGTAGTATCACAATTGAATAAGTAATTTCTAAAGATGTTAGAGATGAAAAGAAAATATTCTATATATATGGCGGCACTTTGTTCGCTGCTCATTTTTGCGAGTTGCGACAAAGAGGCCGTCGATATCCCCGGCACGGAGACGGAGAAGGTGCCAATCACCCTCTCCGCGTCTTCCCTTCCGGTATCGGTAGATGTGCAGACAAGGGCGGAGACGATCGATGGAAGAACCATTGGGGTGGTCGCCGCAAATACGGATGAAACAACCCCTCTTACATCCGTCGATTGGTTCGATTACTATCTCGATCATGTAAAGGCAAGCGGTACAAATACAACATTGAACGGAGAGAAAGAGGTCGCTTTTTCTCCTGCCCAATATTGGCCGTTCAATCCCGCCGAATACCTGGCTTTCGTGGCCTACAGTCCATATTATGGGACTAATGGTGATAGCCGGGTAGAGCGAGTGGCCGGAACCAACACATTAAAGGTTACAGCCAATGCAAATTCTTTTCCCGATTTTCTTTATACCGAGCCGGTTGGTCCGTATAACAAAGAATCGGCAAAGGAGGCAACAGATAAAGCCATCAGCTTAGGGGAATTTCAGCATGCCATGGCAAAGCTCGATATACAGGTGAAGTTGGTGGATAAAGATGGAAATGATATTCCGGCCGCGAATTTCCCCAATCCGAACCGGTTGAGGATTGCGGAGCTGAAAGTATTGACGGAGGTGAAAAACGGGGAGTTCGATTTACTTCAGACAACATCTCCCAAAGCATGGACGAACCTGGATGCGACAGGTCCTAAAGAGATAGTGCGTACTCACATCAGTTCGTTAATAACACTGACGGCGACACTTCCCACTTATACAAACTGTTTCTTGCTGCCGGGTACGGAGGAAAAGAGTTATGTGTCGATCAAGATTCAGGAACTACACCCAACTACCAACACTGTTGTCAATGAAGTCTTGAGAGAGGCTAAAATCACAGAGTTTGAGGTCTCCAGTGGGGTAGGCGCCAAACTCGAAATGGGAAAAACCACGTTGCTGACCATTAAGGTGAAATATGTGCCTATTCCGGATCCCGATATAGATGTCATTCTTGAAGGACAATTGGTGGAATGGGATTATAAAGGTGAAAGTACCGTTACGATTGAATGATATAAAGGATAAAGAATATGTTGAAACAATTCTATAAATATATGACGGCACTCCTCATAGGCGGAACCATCGTTGGTTGTACTTCCGACTTTCCGGTGGAAAACCCGCCTGCGGAAGGAGATGTGCCGGTACAACTGAATGGAATGCTGAGGTCGTTGGGTGATGCTGATGACCCAGGTTATGGGGAGTTGATCACTACAGGGTATCCATTGGATGCCTATTCCGGGGTGCAGTTTTACCTGTCCGCAAGGACAGTCGCCGCGCCGGTATCAAACTACTTGCTAAACCAGGAAATCTTTATTGGTGCGAAAAATACAACAGACCAAGGCCGGAATAAGCTGGATGGTACTGTCTATTATCCTCTCGGTAAGAAAGCGATTAATTTGTTTTCTTATACAGGATCGACGATAAGTGAAAATGGAAATATCACCCTGACTTCCGGTACAGGTATCAATAATGACTATCTGTTGGGCGTAGGGACCGAAGCCGATGGGACTACACTGAAATCCGGCAAGTCGGATGTTCCGGTCGAGTACATCACCTACAAGCACCTGATGACCCGGGTGGATGTGAGGATAGAGGTGGCAGGTGATGTGGAAGAAACGAAACCGCAGAGCGTGACAATGAATTTCTACCGTTCCGGAAATACGGCACCTATTGCTAATAAAGGCACTTACAACATATTTACCGGTGGAAATAGTGAGGGTTATGCAACAAATAGTCCAAATGGGGACTATAGTTTTTCAAATATCACGACAACCCCTACCACTCACTATCTGGTGCCAAACGGCATGAACTTGACCACATATTCAGGGCAGATATTTTCCTATCTGAAAATTGATGACTATGTGGCCACAACAGAAGACTTGGTGGCATTGAAATTCTCAAAAGCTAAATTAGGGAGTACGGGAGTCGAAACCGATTTTATTCTTAAACCGGGTCTTGCTTATGACTTGGTGTTTAAAATCAATCGGTTGAAGATTACTTCGATAGAAGTGACCGTGAAACCTTGGGATGTTAAACCGGGTGATACCGAATGGGGTTACGAACCGAAAATTATCTCACTCTCCACTGATTACTATGATAGTGGTGATATCTCCAAGATGTTACTGAAGTACGAACATACGGATGGAAAGGTATATCAATATATCGGTAAGGCAGAGTTGGATGGATCTGGTTACAATGTAGATTTTGTTTCATTACCCCCAAACCTCTCAACGTTAGGGGGCAAACTCACGGCCGATTTATATACTAAAGACGGACTATTGGCAAAAGATGTCACGATCACTCCTTCCGGTGATACAGAGCTTGCGGTGGACAATCTGGGCAGATATGGAATGAAGAAAAGGGGTGATATATTGGAAATTTCCACTCCCTTGCAATTTGCACTGATGCTCAACGATGCCGCTAAACCTGACGGTGCGAAATATGAAGTGATGAGAGACCTTGATATGAATGGTGTTTCAGTGGAGATCGTTCCTCAGGCATTTCCCGAAAATTCAGTGTTGGACGGTAAAGGATTCGATATTTTAAACCTGTACATCACTGGTAACGGCCTTTTCACCGAAAATAAGGGAATCTTGAAACATTTCCGTATCGCGTCGGGAGAGATAACAGGAAACGGCTCCGGAGCTATCGGGGCGATCTGTCAATCCAACTCCGGTACGATAGAGGCGGTAGCCAACCAGGCCAACGTGCAGGCTGCCTCAGGACAAATGGTTGCCGGTGGTATTGCGGGGACAAATGAGGCTGGCGGTACAATCATCGCTTCGGTGAATAGCGGAAACGTATTCGGTGATTCTTCTGGAGCCGTAGGAGGTATTGTCGGTGAAAATAAGAATTCCAGTGGAGGCGCTGTTACCGCCTGTCTCAATACGGGAATGCTCGATAAGAGTGCCAATGTCTTGGGTGGAATCATCGGCACTTCGGTAGCCGGTACTTCCCAGCCTGTTGTCGTCACCGGATTTTGGTTGACCGGTACAGCCAGAAAAGACCAGGCTGTCAGTGCGGAATTGGCCGTAGGCAATAACCCTGAATATGCAGTAGATGGAGAAAGTGCCGATTTGGCTTCTTCGGTAATTCGTAGTAACAATACGATTGATAAATTAAATAGCGCATTGGGTTCTTCTGCTTGGAAGTACGAACTGGATGAGAATAGGTTCTCTTGGCCAATAGCAGTACCGAATCCTTAATTTAATAACGAAAGAGATATGAAGACTATGAAATATATCACGTATGTGTGTGTGGCCCTTTTGTCGGTGATCCTGTATGGCTGTTCGGATGAGGTGGTAAACAATTCCGAACCTGCTGCCGAGGGGACCTTGCTAAACCTATACGTGGGAGATATCGTAACGCCCGGAACCCGTCTTGCCGAATTAGGGGGAGCCGGAAGTATCAGCGAGGGAACGCATCCCACAAATGGTGACGACAAAAAGAATATCGGATTGTATATCTATTATGAAGATGATTATAAAGCTGATATTCTTACGAAACCCTATGTGCGTAACTTGGAGTGTGAAGTGAAGGACGGTAAAATCGTGCCGGTAGATGGGAGTGATATTTATATTTACGACCGGATGACTATTGTGGCTTTTTATCCTTATAATAGTGCGGCTGACGATTATACATTCACTTCGAAAGATGATGAGAAAAGATATCCCATCACCGAGAACGATTATTCTTACCAGTATTATATCCCATACCGGGCACAAACTAATGTGAATCCTACCAATGCTTATCTTGTAAGATTGCATTTGGTGCCTCAGCAAACAGTGAAAATACAGGTGGTATTGGTGTCTGACGATCCGGACCTATTTCCTGATGCTACGACAAAGACAGATGGAGTAGTGAAGATAGTGCCGTCTATAGATCCACAGGATGCCGGCAGCGGTGAGGATAAGAGGGAGAATTGGGTGGATATCATTGAGCAACCCTACGGCTCTGCGCCGAGTCCCACCTCCAGTGGAATGCATGTGCAACGATTTACCTCCTATATATGGAAAAATAATGAGCAAAAGGGAACCGATAATCCCCATCATGGCGACAATCCTAACCACTACGACAATACCTTCAAAAAAGGGGATGTATTGCTTCAAAGTGATAAGTTGACTTTGTTTTTCCCTGAGGACTTGGAGATACGGGAGGGTAACGTATATCGTTACGGATACAATTTAACAACCGGTGAGATGTTTATTCCCACTTCCGATAACCTGATATATGATGCATCCACTTTGGCCGGTGGGAGTGGGGGATACCAAGTGTGTGATATAGATTTGACAGATAAAGGCGACTGGACCCCGGTAAATTTTTCCGGTACCTACGATGGTGGAGGCCATGCGGTAAAAAATATGAAAATAACCCAAGTGCCGGTTGACGGGAATGTTGGCTTGTTTGGAAGTGTTACCGGCAGCAGCGTCATCAAGAACCTGCATTTGGAGAGTCCGGAGATTGAGGTAGAGAATACTGATCCCAATCAGACTCTTAACATAGGGGGACTGGTAGGGCAGCTGAACAGGGCTTTGACTCCAGAAGAGGAGGCAGCCCGAATACAAGCTATTGAAAATAATTTAAGAGAAAGTCTTCCCCCCGGGCTCCCCGAGTCGGTGATCCAGGCTCTATTGGCCGAACTCTTGAAAGAAGATACTGGTCAAGGAACCAGTAGCGTGCAGGGCTGTAAGGTTTCACAACCCACGATTAAAGTCATGGGAGAGAACGTGATTGTGGGTGGCCTCGCAGGAATGGTTGGTGATGACCAGAATTATAAGGGAGAGATAAAAGATTCTTATGTATCTGAAGGCAGCATTGAGGTGAATAAAGATGTGGATCCCAACGCTTACGAGAAAGTATGGGTTGGAGCCTTTGCCGGCCTGGTCAATGGAGGTTCCATATCGCGTAGTTATACAACCTCATCGGCAGAAGGGTATGTGCAACCAACTCCTCCGGACACTGATCCCGTGGAGGTGGCACAAGGATTCACCAATGTGGTAGATCCTGTACCGGCAGGGACAGGAGTTGCTGATAGCTTTACTAAAACCTTGAAAGGTAATACGGTGGATGGGGTAAAAAAATTCGGCGCTTCCGAATGGCCTTCCTGGGGTACTAGTGACGAATGGCCGAAAGCCAACAGCTTTTTGGATAACTATTGGGGAAATATGGGAAGTACTCCTTCCAACTATCCTACTTTAGTGTGGGAGTCTCGTTTACAATAATAAGAATTTGATTATGAAGATAAAATCATTGATATATTCGCTGTTGATCTTTGGAGGGGTGGTCTCTTTGGGTTCGTGCCAAAACGATGTCAACGATCCTCTTCCTGTGGGGGAAGGACAACAATTAACATTGCTTCCTTCCGTGGCAGATAGGAACAAAGTGGAAGTTCGCGCCGCAGGAAATATACCGTTTTTCGAGAACGGGAACGATATTACTGTCCAGATCAAGACAAGCAGGACGGGAAGCGAATTTGTTTCGTATCCCTATACTTATAATAATGGTACTTTTGCCGAAAAGGCTCAAGGTCAGGGTTTCTTTTTTCCTGCTGACCAGACTTTTATTTCTGAATTGAAAGCTTTTTGGCCGTCGTTTGAGAACAGGGGCGCGGTTATTACCGATCAACGCGACTTGGATCAGTTCAAACTTGCCAACCGCCTTACTGCCCATGTCACCGAGGCCAATATCATGCCTACGGCAGATCCCGTTCCATTGGTTTTCGAACATGAACAAAGTAAGATCACTTTCCGTCTTGCAGGGCAAAATGCCAGTGGATTAATCATCAAATCACTCCTTTTTGAACTTGAAAATGTTGATCTTGATGATGGACAAGGAGAGCGGCAAGTCGGTTTTTGGGCGTACTGTGAAGGGACGGGAACCCTCAATGCCGAAGTGATTGTGCCGGCCGGAGTTGTCTTTGGCCCAGGCATAAATGACGGAAAGAGAATGGAAATTGGATTGGTGAAAGTGGGTGCTGAAGGAACTACCGATAATGACTACGAAGGGATTATGTATATCCCTAATAGCACGCATATTGAGTTACAAAAAAATCACGATTACTTGGTCACCCTTACTCCCGAAGGTTATGATTTGATGGCAACTATCTCTATAGCCGGATTCCCTCAACCCGATGGGGATCACGTGGGTGTGCCCTTCCAGCTTCCGGTATTGAATGAAGAAACAGAGCGCTATGAGATAAGTACTATCGCACAATTGGTAACCGTATCATGGTTGCTGACCGGAGACCTGAATGGGGAGTTGCAATCGGATTGGAGTACTCGTACATTCGACATCGTGAATGATATAGAAGTATCCGACAGGATAAAGGCAGAGGGAGATCGTTATCTGAATATTTCTACGTTGAACAATTACAAGAATCAATTTTCCAATGCTGATAAGG
Organism: Proteiniphilum sp.; assembly: GCF_034331125.1. Classification (NCBI taxonomy): domain Bacteria; kingdom Pseudomonadati; phylum Bacteroidota; class Bacteroidia; order Bacteroidales; family Dysgonomonadaceae; genus Proteiniphilum; species Proteiniphilum sp. The sequence goes on along the minus strand of NZ_JAXQGC010000009.1, from coordinate 98,585 downwards.
TCACTTATTCTGATGGGACGAATGTGTTTAACTGATAACGGGATAATCTTATAAACAGGAATAAAAATGAAACATAAAACTTTATATATATACGCAGTTGTCCTTATATTGGGCTTCAATGTGGCGGGATGCGACAAGAATGACAATATTGAAGTCAACAGCGATATGGTGGAGATCGATGGTGTCGCATTGCAATTGGGGGGTGTAGACCTTTCATCAGGAACCGCAGCTACTACCAGGGCAACAGTAGCTGGCATTGATTATGCCGTGAATACGAATGAAGACCCTACTAGTAGTTTTTTTTTCCTTGGCAGTAATAATATTCGGGAAGACTGGAAGTTGGACTTTTCCCTGTATAATGGAAACGCATCCGGAAGTGTTGATGGAACACCATATGACGCTGCTTCCTTTACCGCAGGTGTGTATGATGACACGAACAATACTTGGAAACCATCTCCAGACAAGCAGCTCCTTTTCCCCAACTATTTCAAGCCGCATGTGGAGGCGTGGTTGTATCCAAGCACAAAAGATGCCGCAGTTGCAACTGATCAATCTACAGAAGAGCAACTGATAGCTCAGGATATATTGCACAGGGCGAAATCGGTGCTTCCGGGAAATGCCACAGAATCGTTTGGCAAGAAACTATCTGTCCAATTGAGCCATCAACGGGCGATGCTTAATTTCAAATTCCAAGACATTGTACGCGAGGATATCAATGAGGTAACGGTTAAGGTAAAGGTAGGAGGAACGGATTATACGCCATATAGTTTAAGAGCCGCGGGCGTACTGGAATATATGCTGATACTTCCCGAAGATACACCTGCTGCAACAGAGATCATTGTAGAGTATGAGACCGTTGGTAATGATCTTCTACTGCCGATCGAATATAAGCATAAGGTGAACTTGGGTATAACCGGAGCACTCGGAAGCAATAATTGCTATTGCTTCACCTTATCTCCAAAAGAGATGACAATATCTCCCGTGTCTGTCATTAATTGGGTCACCGGTGAGCCGGTTTTGGGAGAGTATGTGGCGGTCACGGCTTATCCAACGTTTAAAGGTCCGAAAAATGAGACTTATTATTTCTATTACGATAATCAGTTGACGGAAGACGGCTCTTTGAATGGCACGCCCAAATTGCAGGAAATCAACTTCAATAATGATGGTGAATGTACTATCAAACCCGACGGACGCATTATTACCCATATTTTTAAAGGGTCAGATCCCACTATGGAGGATTGGAATCTATACAAGTTGGACAATCCCATAATATTGGGCAATACAGAAAAAATCTATATCGATTTGGAGACAATAATTAATACCCTTTATCCTTAGAGATCTAATCAAAGAATATAAGTGGTTTATTCCGCTCGTTTAGAAGGCAGGTCAAGCAAGAGAGGCTGCTTCAAGTATTTTGGGACAGCTTCTCTTCCTTATTATCCCGGTTTTAGAATAAATGAGCAGAGGAGCCTGCCAAAACCAATTCATCAATAGAACAATACCAATGAGTTGGAATATATGATATAAATGTGTTTTTTGCCTTTTTCCTGGAGGGAAATCAGGCCCGGAATTCAATCAAGTGAATTTTCGGGTATTCACCTTTGATGTCATTGTCTAAATATTCGGAAAGTTGCAGGACATCGTCGAAGTAGCCTGTTCTCTCATTCCTGTGATCCGGACGGCAAGGTTTTGAAGGAAGCTCTGCCGGATGCAACTTCGAATAACGGGCAGACTTGGATGCCAGGAATTTCCTCACATTTTCAATATACTCCAAGGGAATCTCCGCATGGAACTTCTTCCGCAAGCCATTTTGATCGGTACTGCCGCTTTCCATGGGAATGTATCTCAGGGTGCTTTTCCCGGGGCTTTTATTCTCTTCTTCCACAATAGGAAGTTTCAGGGTATGCATCAGGTTGATAATGTCGCTTGTCAGCAACTGGGATTTGAATTCGAGTACTTCCAGATCCCGTATTTTGGTTTTCTCATCTATATTTTGCTGTTTCAGATGTTCTAATGAAACGTCTACTTCAATATTGAAATTCCTGAACTTCAGTTCCAGTTCATGCAGGATATCATAAAAATCAGGGGTATTGTCGAAACGGTCGAAACGCAGGTCTTCCGGTAGGAGTTTTAACTTTAACAGGTGTTCTTCCGACGGATAATACCTGTCAAATCCTTCTTCTTGGAGCTTCCGGTGTGTTGCACAGATACATACCTTATTCCGGTACATGTGCCGTATCAGGTCGGACAGGATTTTAGACTGAAATGTGCGCTTAATTTGTTGCTGTTTTGATTCCCTGCGAATGGCCTGCCAGGTAAGCACTGTTCCCAGGGCGGCAAAGGCCGCTAGCAAAAGGTTGGTGATCTCGTCTGCATCCGTTTGCCCCAAACGAGTAGGATTTGTGTTGACTGACGTTTTCTCGGATGCCTGCGCAATTTTGTCCAGTGTTAAGCTCGGTTCGATTTCAACGCCATAACAACTTACCGACAAGACCACTATCAAGGCTGTCAGTAAAATAAATCGTTTTGATACTGCCATTATGATTATTTGTTTTTCACTTCAATCGCATGAATTATTGTTCAGGACTACCTTGCCCGTCAACTTTCTGACTATCGTGTTATTACGCACCTCAACCGTTTCCTTAAGAAGGCCGTTCCTCAATCGTCACACAAATATATGCAATTTAATCTCTCAACCAGCTCCTTTCACTGAAAATTTATTCAAGGTTATCCAATAATCAATCACGATGGAACATCCACCCACTACACGAATTCTTCTTTCAAAGTTTCGACCCATTTAGCGAGGCGTTCTTCAGTCATATCGTACTCGTTATCCTCATCGATGGGAAGTCCTACCCACAAACCGTCGATTACGGCGGTAGACTCGTCGTAGGTATACCCTTCATCCGGAACCCGGCCTACAATTTCGGCTTTATCGCTTAATTCGTCGTAGACCACTTTCATCGATTCGGCAAAACTGGTCGAGTAAGAAGCGCTGTCGCCCAGTGCGAAGATGGCTACCTTTTTTCCGGTGAAATCCATTCCGGCAAAACTTGGGAGAAATCCGTCCCAGTCGTCCTGCAGGTCTCCTATCCCTGTAGTGGAAGTCCCTACCACAAAATAGGGATAATCTTTTATTTCATCAATGGAGACATACTCCACATTGTATAAGTCGGCATTTCCGTCGAACAGGTCCTGCACCTGCCTTGCCACAGATTCTGCGTTCCCACCCGATGAACCGTATAGAATCGCTATTTTATTCATAATTTTTGTGATATTCAACTTTTGATCTATTGAATAACAACTTAAAAAGGAAATTGTTTGTCGGCGTGAGATGCAAATATTTTTTCTCGTTCCTCTTTCTTTTGTAGATAACGGGAAAAATATTATTTTTGCACTTCTATTCGGCTCTGTAGTTCAATGGATAGAATAGCGGTTTCCTAAACCGTAGATCCGGGTTCGATTCCCGGCGGAGCTACTTTTACTTTGCCCTGTTTGCCATCGTCGTGCACTTCGCGTTGTCCGATTTTCAGGGATCCATCGTACTTGCTGCCCATTTCTACTTCCAAAAAATCGGAAACGATATCGCCTTGGACCGATCCGGTAGTTTTTAAAATAAGTTCTTTGCTTTTGATAGAGCCTTTGATGTGTCCGAAGATAATGACATTGTCGCTTTCCAAAGAACCTTCCACATTTGCTTTTTCCCCCAGGATAATGCCTTGTTTTGACGATATGTTTCCTTCCACTTTGCCGTCGATCCGGATAATGCCGTCTCCATGAATATCCCCTTTGAAACTCATATCGTTACCTACGACGGTGGTGATAGGAAGGGAATCCAACTTTGAAACCCCGACATCCTTTTTTCTTTCTTCTTTAGCCATAAATTTCTTCCTCATCATCAAGACTTATGTATTTTTTAGGGTTGATCCTCTTCCTGTCATAAATAATTTCATAGTGTAAATGCGGCCCCGTACTCCTTCCGGAACTGCCCATCAATCCGATAAATTGCCCGCTCTGCACATAATCACCTTTCTTCACATGGATTTGCCAGAGGTGTGCATACAGCGTTTGGAGGTTTTTATCGTGTTCAATGATCACGCATCTACCGTATCCGCTTTTATATCCGGCAAAAGTGACTATCCCGCAACCCGTGGTTTTAATGCTGTCACCCACCTGGCCTTTAAAATCTATGCCGCCATGAAATTCCGTACTTCTTCCTGTGAACGGGTTACGGCGATACCCATATCCTGAACTTATTTTTCCGTCAAATGGTTTGCCTATCGGTACCGAATTTAATGTTTCCTCCAATCCCAGTACCTGCTTTTGATAAAAATCGGCAAATTCGTTGATATTTGTGATGTCAAATTCAGCGCTTATTCCCCCCCCATATTGTCCATTTTCAACTTTTCCAACCCCCTGTCCTGAAGGAATGAGTTGATGCGGTACATCCCTGAATCAATGGACGCAAAAGCGGTGAGGGCTTTGTGTAGATCGATCCGGCTCCGGATATAATTGGCCCTGTCCAGCCTTTCCTGATAAACCCGACTGGTGTTCTGATAGATCAGGAAACCGGAAACCAGGATAAAGGAGATGATAAGCAATGAGAGAAATGCCGCGTATTTCCGCCAGTGGACAATGATGTGGGTGGGTACCTGACGGACTTTGCTTGTCTTCTCCCTGGAATTAACAATTAGAACTGAGGTCTTATGTTTCATTGCTAAACTTTACCAGTTTTAAGTGAGTTATGGTAAAACAATCGGTAAAAAATATTTATCTATATTTAAACGTATTGATTATAAGTGAATTGTGTTTGTCTTTAATGCCGTGAATATTTTATTGCACGGTATTAAGTTTATTAAAAAAATTACCTGACAGTAAAACAAAAGTAGCAATAAATATTTAAATAATATTTTATTTACGATTTTTTAATCGATGTTTTCTGTCGATTTTTAAGTTAAACCGTATGATTGTTTCGTAAAATTTTTCGTTCCAACAGGATGCAGAAGAATTGCCATACTTTAGCCTGTGCAGGACAAAAGATCAAATAGGCTTAAAATCAGATGTTTATCGTGTATACTGTGGCAGCATATAAAAAAATCGATAAGTGATATTTTTAACTATAAATTTACTTTAATAATGTTATTAAAATAAAAAATAATTTAACTTATGTGTGTGGATTTGAGATGTGTACAACTAAAGCAGAGGCCCTTTGAAACTTGAAAAACAATAAAATGAAAGTGATAAAACGATTAAGAATGGAGTCTCAAAACATAATCACCGGCAGAGTTGTTTAAATCTGAATAATAGAGACTCTCAGTTACAGAAAGATAGCGGAGAGATTCCCGATAGGGCGAATGAGACTATTTCGTTAAGCAATCGCAGAGCCAGTAATCTAGGAGTATGCGGTTCAAATAATCTGGATTTATTGGACAATCAATATAAACTTTATGGGAAATAAGATGCAAGATAAGAAAGTATTGCCTGAAGAACAGGCAAACGCGTTGCTGGCTTCCTTGCGGAGTCGGTTTGAGAAGAATATGAATCGGCACGAAGGTCTTGACTGGGGCAAGATACAAAACCGGCTTGAAGAGTATCCGGAAAAGTTATGGTCACTCAACGAGATGGAGGGGACCGGAGGAGAACCCGATGTGATAGGATATGACAAACAGCTTGACAAGTACATCTTTTGTGATTGTTCGCCTGAAAGTCCGAAAGGCCGAAGGAGTGTATGCTATGATCCCGAGGCATTGGCATCAAGAAAAGAGCATAAACCCCGGCACAGTGCTATCGGGATGGCCTCGGAGATGGGAATAGCGCTGCTGACGGAGGAGCAGTACCATGCCTTGCAGCGGTTAGGAGAGTTCGATACCAAAACCTCAAGTTGGATCGTGGCACCTCAGGATGTCAGGAAGTTGGGCGGTGGATTATTTGGGGACCGGCGGTATGGGCGGGTTTTTATCTATCATAATGGTGCCGAGTCTTATTATGCGGCCAGAGGATTTCGCGCTGTTTTAGAGGTGTAAAGTTAAAAAATGATTATCTTTGTTCCTTGTTATTGATTTAATTTAAACCGCTCACAATCATGAAGTATAGCAAATTATTTTTCTTTTTTAGTGTTGTTGCAATTGTATCTTTAGTTTCCTGTAACGCGAAAAAGGCGGGCGAAGCCGAATGGGTACAGCTTTTTAACGGTAAAGACCTGACCGGATGGACGCCAAAGATCACCGGATATGAAATGGGGGATAATTTTGGAAATACCTTCCGGGTAGAGGATGGGATGATCAAAGTACGCTACGATGGAGGATACGATTCATTCGATAACCGTTTCGGGCATCTATTCTACAAAGATCAGTTCTCACACTACCGGTTACGTGTGGAATACCGTATTGTAGGTGACCAATGCCCCGGTGCGCCCGGCTGGGCATATAAGAACAGCGGGATCATGATTCATGGGCAGACGCCTGAATCGATGGACAAAGACCAGGATTTTCCTACTTCCATCGAGGTGCAGTTACTTGGCAGTGATTCCTTGGTGGAGCGTACCAACATGAATGTGTGTACCCCCGGAACCAATATTGTGATGGATGGAAAGTTGACCTTGGATCATTGCATCAACTCATCTACCGGATATTTTTATGGCGAAGATTGGATCACTGCCGAAGTAGAGGTAAGGGGTGACGATGTGATAAAGCATATCATTAATGGTGATACCGTGCTTCAGTACTCGCAACCACAATTAGACGAACGGGACGCAACCTATCCCAAGTTGGTTGAGCTGAATGGTGGTGACAAAATGCTGAGCGGTGGCACTATCTCCCTGCAGAGCGAAGGACATCCTATCGATTTCAGGAAAGTGGAGATCATGGTGCTGGAGGAGTAAAAATATACACAGCCCTTCCATAGCCTCAACGGTGATGGATTACTGTAAAAATAAAAACCCGCTTCGCAGATGTGAGGCGGGTTTTTTATGAATGATACTCAACGGGTTTATTGTGAAAACTAACGTTAAGCGAATTTATCTAACTTGTTAGTCTAATTGCGGTCCTGAAGGGATCAATGCTATGGCAGCATCGTTGTCGCAATATTGCTTGAAGTTTTCAATATACATGGCGGCCAGTTTCTTGGCTTTTGCTTCCCATTCGCTCTTATCGGCGTAAGTGTTACGCGGGTCGAGGATGTCAGAAACACCTTCCAGTTTTGCAGGAGCCGTCAGGTTCATGATAGGAATATGTACCTTTTCTGCCTTTTCAATTGAACCGTCGATAATGGCATCGATGATGGCACGAGTATCTTTCAGGGAGATACGTTTCCCTGTTCCGTTCCAACCGGTATTTACCAGATATGCTTTGGCGTTGTGCTGATTCATCTTTTCAACCAATGTTTTTGCATACATGGTGGGATGCAGCGTGAGGAACGCTTCTCCGAAAGCGGGAGAGAACGAAGGCTGCGGCTCGGTGATACCACGCTCGGTACCTGCCAGCTTGGAAGTAAATCCGCAGAGGAAGTGGTACTGTGCCTGGTTGTCGTCGAGGATAGATACCGGAGGCAATACGCCGAATGCGTCAGCCGACAGGTAGATGATCTTGTTGGCGTGGCCGGCACGTGACGGAAGGACGATCTTGCTGATGTGGTAGATAGGATACGATACGCGGGTATTTTCGGTAGTAGAACCGTCAGCGAAATCGATATTGCCTTCGTCATCCACAGTTACATTTTCCAAAAGGGCGTCGCGACGGATAGCGCGCCAGATGTCCGGCTCGTTTTGTTCGCTCAGGTTGATCACCTTTGCATAGCAACCACCTTCGTAGTTGAATACGCCGTGATCATCCCATCCGTGCTCGTCGTCACCGATCAGGTAACGTTTCGGGTCGGCAGACAAAGTGGTTTTCCCTGTTCCGGAAAGACCGAAGAAGATAGCCACGTCACCATCTTCACCTACGTTGGCAGAGCAGTGCATCGAAGCAATACCTTTCAATGGCAGGTAGTAGTTCATCAAGGCGAACATACCTTTTTTCATTTCACCACCGTACCAGGTACCACCGATCACCTGCATTCTCTGGGTAAGGTCGAACAACGTGAAGTTCTCAGAGTTCAGACCTTGCTCTTGCCATTTGTCGTTGGTTACTTTGGAACCGTTCAAACATACGAAATCGGGCTCACCGTAGTTGGCCAGTTCGTAGTGTGACGGACGGATAAACATATTGGTTACGAAGTGGGCCTGCCAGGCAACTTCCATCACGAAACGTACTTTCATACGTGTGTCGGCGTTGGTGCCGCAGAAAGTGTCCACTACATACAGTTTTTTCGCTTTGGAAAGCCGGTTGGCTACCAATCCCTTGCAGTAGTCGAATGCTTCACGGGTACAAGGACGGTTAATAGTGCCATCCCACCACAGTGTGTCTCTTGTGATGTCATCTTCAACGATGAATTTATCTTTGGGAGAACGGCCGGTGAATTTGCCGGTGTAAACGGCAGTAGCGCCGCTCTTCGTTAATTTAGCTCTCTCGAAACCTTCGTTCGCCGGATTCATTTCATCCTGGTAAAGCGTCTCGTAGGAAGGATTATGAACGACTTCAAAATCGCCCGTAATGCCATACTTGCTCAAATCTAAATTTGCCATTTTGATAAAATTAGGGTTTAATATTATGAATGAATAAAACTTGCATGCAGACCAACCTAAAAACTGGCATACAAAAATATACAAATTCTTTCAAACAGGAAAATAATTAAAGAAATTTTTCTTTAATTGGCTGTTTTTTTATCAGCACATCTTTTTTAAAACAAAAAATTCATATCAAAAGTTTAGCTAAGCAGAGAAAATCATTACCTTTGTTTTCCGGAAATCATTACTTCATCCAGTCGGTTGCGGAACTATTCCGTTAAGCCAAGTGAGCAGAGGTTAAGTTTGCTTATGCTATGTCATGGCGGGAATTGGAAGATATTTGTTTTACATCGTGACAAGCTGGAAGAGATAAAACTAATTTATAACAATGGAAGTATACAACTTTTCGGACAGTAATTCTCTACTTAACTCTTTTATCCGTGAAATAAGGGATATTACCATTCAGAACGACCGGCTCCGGTTCCGCCGAAACATAGAACGTATCGGTGAGATTATGGCTTACGAAATCAGTAAAGGATTCCAGTATGAGAAAATTGAGGTAAATACACCGCTTGATGTGGTGGAAGTGAGCATTCCGGATGAGGATGTTGTTATTGCTACTATCCTTAGGGCGGGACTCCCGTTCCATCATGGCATATTGAATTATTTCGACGGGGCGGAAAATGCTTTTGTATCTGCTTACAGAAAATACAAGGAGACAGGCCATCAGTCGTTCGACATCCATATCGAATACATCGCATCACCTTCCATAGAGGGGAAAACCTTGATCCTGGCCGACCCTATGCTGGCAACAGGAAGTAGTATGGATTTGACCTACAGGGCACTGCTTACCAAAGGAACCCCGGCACAAATCCATATTGCTACGATCATTGCCAGCAGACAGGCAATTGATTATTGCAAGGCCAATTTTCCTGAAGATAAAACAACGATTTGGGCTGCGGCTATCGATCCCGATTTGAATGAGTCTTCCTATATCGTACCGGGTATTGGAGATGCAGGAGATCTCGCTTACGGGCAGAAGATTTAGAAACTGTTTTGAACTTTACGAGAAATTATATTACACTTATTTTTCCACTCTTTCATCTTGTTTTTTGCCCTTTTTCGCGCCTTTGAATTTTCATTTCTTTCAAGTAGCCCGCTACATTTCAATAAATGAAAATCCAAATCCATCAAAAAATTGCTAAAAAACAATGGATGAAAAAATTCAAAACAGTTTCTTAATCATAGAATTTTTTTTCAAAGGCTTTGAATTCACCTTTTTTGAGGATCAGCCGTCTCCATACGGCAGACAGGAATCCCGTGCCATATCCTGTGATTTGAACCCAGGCCGCAATAACACTGTAAAGTGCCACTTCGAACGAGCTGTTTTTTATAAACGAATCGATAAAAACCAACAGGGAGTAAACCAATGGGATAAGCAAAAACGGGGTATACAAAAGTGATAAAAGAAGGCTGAATGTTATCCCTACCACAAAAAGGGAAGGTAACAGATGTACTGCCTTGAGTGAACCCGGGTGAATAAGATGCAGGTTGATACGTGCAATACCTGAATTATATACCTGTTTAAAGAATTGCCTGAAAGTGCTCCTGCGTTTATGATACACGAAAGCGCCGGGAATAAGTGCGGTTTGGAACCCGTTTTTCAGCAGGCGTAAGCTAAAATCGATATCTTCCCCGAATCGCATGGCTCCATAACCGCCTATGGCCTCAAATGCTTTTTGGGATACCCCCAGGTTAAAACTTCTGGGATTGAATTTTTCCATCGACTTTTTCCCGCCGCGGATACCACCTGTCGTAAAAAATGAGGTCATGGAATAATTGATCGCCTTTTGTGTGATGGTAAAAGAGGGCAGTGCCGCATCCGGACCCCCGTAAGCGTCCACCCAATGGTCTTCAAGAAAATGTGAAACGGTTTCGATATAATTCGGCGGAATGATGCAATCTGAATCGAAGAAGATAAGGTAATCATACTTTGCACCCGCCGCTCCTGCATTTCTGGTGAGGCCGGGACCTGAATTGGGTTTTTCGAAATAGATGATATCCAGTTTGTCACGGTATTTCTTCACCACGGTATCGCTCTTCCGGGTAGACCCATCCTCAACAACCACTACTTCAAATTGCTTGTCTGTCTGTTTGCAAAGGCTTTCGAGAAGTTCATCCACCTCATCAGGACGATTATAAAGAGGTATGATAATTGAAAAAAACATAAAATTTACCCATTTAATCAGCACAAAGCTAGTTATTTTATTTCATATGATCAAAGCGTTTATTTCTTGTATCAATCATCTTTTTTCATCTTCCCAGCATAAAAGATATGCTGCTTATCCTGGTGATGGATCGGGCTATTTCAGTCTAAAAACAAAAAAATGTTAAATAAATGTGAAAATCATTGAATATTTAAAAAAAAAGAATATCTTTGTCCTTTCCAATAAATATTGTTTTTTTGATATGTTGCGGGAGAAGGAACAAGATATCAATAACGATGGTTAATGAGAGATTGTTATCGTATGGTAAGATTTTGTAAAATAGTTACTTACATACTTGTTTTATATTGCGTCCTATCATGTAAAAATGGAGAGGAGGTTTTAATCAAGGGGGAGATTTCGAATTTAGAAAATCCCTATATCTTGGTTACCTGGCTTTCTGCAGATACACTGGCCATCGATACAATCAATGTAGACACAAAAGGAAAATTCAATTACAGAAACCAAATCGATACGCTTACCACTTTTTCACTCTATCTGAACAATTATGAGAGTGTTGCAGTTGTTTTTGCAGACAAAGGACAATCTTTGAAGGTGAAGGGTGATGCTTTGTTGCCGGATCTTATTGAAGTGACCGGTAATGAGATCAATAACGATCTGACGCTGTTCAAGACGCAAAACCGTGAATTGCTTGCGCAACGGGGGCAGTTGTTGCTTAACCTGAGCAGGGAATCCCACGTTGATACTATCCTCAATAAGCCGATGTCCCGCCATGATGAGATTGCCAGATTGCAATTGCTCAATCATGAATTGATATCACAGGCGGAAGAATTTATCGAGAAAAATCCCGGCAAATTTTCCAGTCTTATCCTCATCAATAATTTTTTTATAAATAGCGATAATCCTCAGGCACTGGAACGGGTATTGGGATATCTGCAGGGAGATGTGACCAATACTCAGTATGCTGCCCGGCTCAGATCCTATTCTGAAAGGATCAACCGCTCGGGCGAAGGTGTGCAGATGCCCTATTTTATACTCAAAGACAAAGAAGGGAATAGTATCTATTCTCACCAATTCAAAGGAAAATATCTGCTGCTTTCTTTTGTTTCTACCGCAGGGATTGAATCGCGTGAGACAATCGATTTGCTGAAAGAGGCATACCGGGAAGTCAATAGGGACAGTGTGGAGTTCCTTACTGTATATATCGATTCCGATATTTATCCCGTGGAATATGTGGAAAATGATTCTATTCCCTGGAGTGTGGTTCCCGAGAAAAGGAGTTGGGGATCGGATATTGTAGACGCGTACAATGTGCAATATATACCATTTAATATTCTGATCGCTCCCGACGGCAATATCAAAGTACGCAATATTCCCGCTCAGGGAGTAGTGAATGCAATCAGAAATTCTACCGAAGATTAAGTGTAAGAAAAGGCTTGGTGACATGCTGGTCAAGTTGTTTGGAGCGGCTGTACAGGGTATCGATGCAACGCTCATTACCATTGAAGTTAACTGTTCGAGAGGGATTAGGTTTATGCTGGTAGGCCTGCCGGATGCCTCTGTGAAAGAAAGCCATGAACGTATCGTATCAGCCGTCGAAGTAAACGGGCTGAAATTTCCACGTCAACAGATTGTTATCAATATGTCTCCTGCGGATATCCGGAAGGAGGGGTCGGCGTATGACCTGCCACTTGCCGTCGGCATCCTCGCTGCTTCCGGATCGGTTTCCCGTGCCAGGTTGGGTGATTATCTGATAATGGGTGAATTGTCGCTCGACGGAACCATTCTTCCTTTGAGGGGAGCGTTACCCATTGCGCTGATGGCAAGGGAGAAAGGTTTCAAAGGGTTTGTCCTGCCGGTGGCGAATGCAAAGGAGGCCGCTGTGGTGGAGGGATTGGATGTTTATGGAGTGAATAATATCCGTGAGGTCGCCGCTTTCTTTAATGGAGAACAGGAGCTATGCCCAACAAAGATCGATCTGCAACGTGAGTTTCTGGAGGGACGCTCTTCTTTCGAACTCGATTTTTCAGATGTGAAGGGGCAGGAAAACGTGAAGCGGGCGTTAGAAGTAGCTGCCGCCGGAGGGCATAACGTGATTCTTATTGGTACTCCGGGTTCGGGAAAGTCGATGATGGCAAAACGAATGTCCTCTATCCTGCCTCCTTTTTCGTTGGAAGAGGCACTGGAGACTACAAAGATACATAGTGTGGCCGGTAAAACTGATCTGGACAGGTCGCTTATGACCGCCCGTCCCTTTCGCTCTCCTCATCATACCATCAGTGATGTGGCGATGGTGGGTGGAGGGTCATATCCCCAGCCCGGCGAGATAAGTCTGGCGCATAATGGAATTTTATTTCTGGATGAACTGCCTGAATTCAGCAGGAATGTGCTGGAAGTGATGCGACAACCGTTAGAAGATCGTAAGATCACCATTTCCCGTGCCAAATTCACTGTGGACTATCCTGCCGGATTTATGCTGGTCGCAGCAATGAATCCCTGTCCCTGTGGCTATCATAATCATCCGGATAAGGAGTGTATATGTCCTCCCGGAGCAGTACAGAAATATCTCAATAAGATTTCGGGGCCACTTCTGGACAGGATCGATATTCAGATAGAAATTGTGCCGGTTCCCTTCGAAAAAATATCCGACCCTGTCCCCGCAGAACGTAGTGCTGATATACGTAAGAGAGTCGTGAGAGCAAGGGAGATACAGTTGCACCGGTTTAAAAACAGGAAAGGAATCTTTTGTAATGCACAGATGAACGGTAGGATGTTACGTGAATATGCTTCTCCCGACCAGAGAGGAATGCAATTGTTAAGGGCAGCAATGGAAAGGCTCAACCTCTCAGCCCGTGCCTACGACCGCATATTGAAGGTGTCCCGTACCATTGCTGATCTCGAGGGGAGTGAACAGGTACAGCCATCTCATCTGGCGGAGGCAATTAACTACCGGAATTTAGACAGGGCGAATTGGGCATTGTAAGGTGTCCCACCTTTTCACCTTTTCTCAAAATGATGGTCATCATAGAATCTTGTAAAGGTATGCCCCCATCGGAACCCGAGTTTCCTGAACTCTTCCACTACCGGATGGCCGGGATAGAGGGTACCGTTCACGGTGGTATCCCGTACTGCTCCTTCCGGTTTGTTGGGCCGTTCTTCTCCCTTCCATCGTAAAGGGTTGAAGCGGGGATTGATGTCAATAGCCATTCCTGCCGCATGCTTTGAGTAGGTGATGTCGCGGTAACAGAAACTGTAGCTGTTGTTGTCATCCATCGACAAACTGTCGTTCCAGTTGTATTTCACAATAGGGATTGCCTTTTCGATGACGAACTCCTTGTCGAGCATAAACCTGAAGATCTTCTTGATCTCTTCTTCTATTATTTTGTTGGAAAGTATTTGTCCGCGGTGGATACGCCCGTCGGTAGAGAGATATGTTACATCGAAAAGAGTTAATTGGTCAATAATGCTCCGGGGGGCTTTGGTACCGGAAATAGCCTCTTCAAAGGTGTAGGCAGCATCAATTATTGTGTCATTTCCAACAGGTATTGTCTCAGATGTTTCCACATCATCGTGAAGCCAATAGTGCGAGGTTGTATCGGTAATTTCGGAGGGTAGTCCGGATTTTGTCACCGGGTTTTCGTCACTTGTCGACGCTCGTTTGTCACTTTTATGTTCTGTACATGAATAAAAAACAAAAAATAACCAAAAAAGGGTAAGAATGGTTTTCATTTTAACTCAGTTCCAGTCCAAACTCGTCGGAAAGTTTTTGCAGTGAAGGATTTTGTTGTACCATCTCATCGAATATCTCACGTGAAGTGAGTGGCTTCTTGATGGCATTTGTCTCCGCGATCCTGATGGTCATGGTGATGTCGTCATTTCTCAATTTTTCCCTCAGGAAAGAGAGAAGGGCAATGCTATGGTCGGTGAGATATTGCTTGTTGAGTTCCGTGTTTACTTCCACTTCGAACAGGGTATCGCTCAGCATCCTGGGGTGATAGAGCGTCATTGTATTCTTGAGAAGCTTCTCTTCGTTCAGGCTGTCAGCATAATCTTTCCAGGCATTCACCAGTTCACTTTCGGTGAAAAGGTTTTTACCATTCTGCTGCTGTGCCTCAGATCCTGGGGAAGAGTTTTCTTCTTCTTTTTTGCTGGTGATAGAGGAGAGCGATACACCCATTCCTGAGAGTGAGACTGTTTTCTTTTTCAATGATACGGCAGCTTCGGCAGGCTTACGTATGCTGCTTGCCGCCGGTTTCTGCCCATCATTGTCTGTTCCGGAGATATTTTTTTTCCCGGAATCATTCTCTTTTTCCGAATATGGATTCCCTTGAGTGGTAGTCTCTCTTTCTGTAACCTTTTCTTTTTCTGTAATTTTTTCCGTTTCGGGCGCCTTCTCCTGCTCGGTATCTGTTTGTGCCGGCTTCTCTTTCGATACTATTGGTTCAATAGTTCTTTTTTTTTCCGTTTTCATTCCGGAAGCATCATCCCGATTGGATAGTTGACATAGCCGTATCAGCGATAATTCTAACAAAAGCCGTTTATTTTTGCTAAGCCGGTAGTTCAGGTCACATTCATTTGATATTTCAATAGCTTGGTACAAGAACTGATTGCTGCACTTTTGGGCCATTGTGACATATCGCTCACGGATGGATGCTCCCACCTGGAATAACTGTGCAGTTGCCGCGTCTTTGCATACCAATAAGTCCCGGAAATGGTTGGAGATGCCACTGATGATATATTGTCCTTCAAATCCCCTGTTTAGGATGTCGTTCAATATCAGCAAACATTCCACCACATTCCCGTCGAGAATAGCGTCGGATAATCTGAAATAGTATTCATAATCGAGTACATTCAGATTTTCGATCACAGCTTGATAGGTGATATTCCCACCGGTATAACTTACTGTCTGATCAAAGATGGAAAGTGCGTCACGCATTCCGCCATCTGCTTTCTGGGCGATAATATTCAGTGCTTCGGGTTCAGTTATTACTCCTTCCTGGTCCGCCACATATTGCAGGTGCGCAACCGTATCGGCAATAGTGATACGGTTGAAATCATACACCTGGCAACGGGACAGGATGGTAGGGATAATCTTCTGCTTCTCCGTGGTGGCGAGAATGAAGATAGCGTGCGCCGGCGGTTCTTCCAATGTTTTCAGGAAAGAGTTGAAGGCCGCTTGCGAGAGCATATGCACCTCATCGATGATATATACTTTATATCTTCCTATCTGGGGAGGGACACGTACCTGGTCGATCAGGTTCCGGATATCGTCCACACCATTATTGGAGGCCGCATCCAATTCGTGGATATTATAAGAACGCTGTTCATTGAATGCCACACACGATTCACATTGGTTACACGCCTCATGGTCGGCAGCAGGGTTAAGACAATTAATTGTTTTCGCGAAAATGCGGGCACAAGTAGTCTTCCCGACACCCCGGGGGCCGCTAAACAGGTAGGCATGTGCCAGTTTATTACCGGCAATTGCATTCTTCAAAGTGGTGGTAAGGGCCTCCTGCCCCACAACCGATTTGAATGTAGAGGGTCTGTATTTTCTTGCGGAAACAACAAATGTATCCATAGCTTTATGAACAATAGTAAAGTACAAATGTAGTGAAAATATTCTTAACTTATCTGCCGGTTATTTTCTATCTTTCCCTATTCGGTAAAATGGTATTTTTATCTATATATGCGGTTTTAAGAATAAATTCTTGTAATTTTGGAGTGTAGAACATATGAATAATGAAACATAATCTTTCAATCATAGCTTTGGCCGGGTCGATGTTGATAACCGGTTTCTCCTGTCTGTCGAGTAAAAAAGCGCAGACAGAACCCGTTGAAGAAAAACAGATACCGGTACAAACTATCGTGCCGGATACGTTTGTCTTGCCACAGATCCCTGAAATCATGAAAGAGCCTGAAGAAAGAGCCGGATATTTAGTAATGCATTACTGGGACAGGTTTGATTTTGCTGACCGAAACCTGATCCGGCGGCCGGAAATTACCGAGCAGGCTTTTGTAGATTATATCAATATCCTGGGGTATGTACCAAAAGAAAATGCTGATGCTTCACTTCGGTATGCATTACAGAAGGCGGAGGCCGACACAATGATGTATGTGCATTTCACTGAGTTGTTCGAGAAATATCTCTACGATCCCAACTCCCCTTTTCGTAATGAGGAGTACTATCTACCCGTATTGCAGGAGGTGGTAAACTCTCCGCTATTAACCGAAGAGAGACGTTCGCGATATGGGTTTCAACAGGAAATGGCTCGGAAAAACCGTGTTGGGGAGAGCGCCAATGATTTTACTTATACGGTCTCATCGGGACAATCTTTCCGTTTGTATGACCTGAAGAGCGAATATACATTGCTGATGTTTACCAATCCGGGTTGTTCTACCTGTGCGGCAGTGACAGAGCGCCTCAAAGAGTCTAAAGAGTTGAGAGATGCATTGTCTATGAACAGCCCGTCGCGTACTATGATTACCATTCTTGCGCTTTCGCCGGATAATGATTATGCAGAATGGAGTGCACATCTTCCTGAAATGCCTCTGCAATGGATCTATGCATATGATAAAAGCGGGGAAATTATGACGAAAAGATTGTATGATATAAGAGCATTTCCCTCCCTTTACCTGTTGAGTAAGGATAAAAAAGTAATTCTTAAGGACACTTCCATAGAGGCGATTGAGTCTTTCTTTGCTGTTCATTGATGGTGCTGTGTGCAGATTGATATCTATCTCCTTAATATATCCTTTCCTGTTTTCGTAAGTGTTTGTTTGTAAGTGTGTTGTCGTTTCATAAGGGTTAAAATTAACATTCAGAAGCATTTTTTTTAGCGAAATAGTTTCCTGATAAGAAAAAGTAGCGTACTTTTGCCATCCTAAAAATGAGACTTTTAGCGAAAAGTCATTAAAGTTAATGGATTTAGTTTACTGCGTGAAGCAGTGGCTTTATCTGAGTACTAACCAAACTAAATTTTTATGAAGTACTTAAGCTTTTGCCTTGTATCGGTGATTTCATTCGTGTTGTCATCGGGTTCGGTAAAAACTGATTTACCTTCCTCCGGTTATCATCCCGGCGAGACGATTCCTGATATCGCTTTAACGGATTTGGAAGGTAATTGGCGCAACCTGCACGATTATAAAGGCAAAAAAGTAGTGGTCAGTTTTTGGGCCACTTACCATGCCCAATCCAGAGCGAACAATGTTCAACTCTACAATTATCTTCAAAATAGGGATAGTGATGTTGAATTTGTTTCAGTGGTTTTCGATGAAAATAGAAATGTAGTGGAAAAAACACTGATGTTGGACAGGCTGGAGAATATGTCTCAATTCTATGAGATAAGTGGAACCGGTTCTGAAATCTATAAAAATTTCAAACTGAACGAAAGGTTCCGTAACTACTTAATAGATGAGAACGGAGTAATCATCGCGATGAATATCACTCCCGAAGATTTGAAAACAATCCTTTAAGTTTGATAATGAATTAAAAACGGGCATCGAAATATATTCGGTACCCGTTTTTTCTTTCCCGGTCATCTTCTTTTATCCGCCTTCTCCGTTTCCGGTTTTTATTTCGGATAACCTTGCCGGTCTAACTCCGCCTGTTTATTTAGCTTTTCCCTGGTTAGCCACAGCATCCATCAGTTTTTTGATCTCTTCGGGATCACCTAAGAAATAATCTTTCTGCAGATTCATGTCGTCATCGAATTCGAAAACATAGGGAACTGCGGTTGGCAGGTTCAGGCTTACAATATCTTCGTCGGAGATATTTTTCAGGTGTTTGATGATACCGCGGAGGCTGTTGCCGTGAGCAGCTACGATTACCTGGTCGAATTTTTTCATTTCCGGTACAATAGTATTGTTCCAGTAAGGAAGAATGCGTTCTACAGTATCTTTCAACGCTTCGGTGAGCGGAAGGTCCTTTTCGTCAACTCCTTTGTAGCGCGGATCCTGGAATGGTGAGCGTTCGTCTTCCTTATCCAGTGGTGTAGGAGGCACGTCGTAACTACGACGCCAGATAAGTACCTGTTCGTCGCCATACTTTTCTGCCGTCTCAGCCTTGTTCAACCCTTGGAGCATGCCGTAATGCTTTTCATTCAACCGCCAGGTTTTCTCTACCGGGATCCAGTCCAGGTCCATCTCATCCAGTACCACATTCAAAGTCTTTACTGCCCTTTTCAGATAGGAAGTATAGGCTTTTTCGAATTGAAAACCCTCTTCTTTCAACAGTTTACCTGCTTTATGCGCTTCTGCAATACCCTTTTCGGAGAGATCCACATCGGTCCATCCGGTAAAGCGATTCTCTTTGTTCCATACGCTCTCGCCGTGGCGAATTAAGACTACTTTCTTCATACTAATTTATATTAATTACTAATTACCAATTACCAATTACCAATGTGGCTCTCATCCCAAATCTTGATTCTGAATTGAAACAACGTTCGGCAAAGCCAAAATTGACGGAATTAAATCTTAAATCTTAAATCTTAAATTTTGAATTTTGAATTTTGAATTTTGAATCTTGAATTTTGAATCTTTTTCGCAAAACTACATAAAATTGGCCTAATTGCAGGCAATCAGGATGTAAATTTATCAAAAAGGTTGCCCCTGTAAGTTTTGTTTATCTTCCTCTTGCATTCTGTTCAGCAGCCGGAGCTGGATAATCAGCAGATAGATCGAGAGGATGGCGGCCAGCGTGTCGGCTACCGGCATAGCGATCCAGATACCGTTCAATCCCCATAAACGGGGAAAGATGATAATAAACGGCACCAGGAATATTAACTGGCGGCTCAGGCTCTGTATGATCGATTTAGCAGCGTAGCCCAGGCTCTGGAAAAAGCTGGATGCCACAATCTGTATACCCACAAGAGGGAAAGCGGCCACAGTGATCCTGATTCCTTTCTCGGTGATCGACAGCAACTCCGGGTCGGTTGTGAAAGCCGAGGCGAAAAGGTGTGGAAAGAACTGCCCCACAATAAATGTCAAGGTGGTGATTATCGTAGCCACTTTCAGGGAATAGTAGAGGGTTTCCTTTACCCTTACAAAATTACGGGCACCGTAGTTGTAACCGATGATAGGTTGTGTGCCCTGGTTCAATCCCATGATAATCATCACGAAAATCATGATGACAGTATTGATGATACCATATGCACCGACAGCCATGTCGCCTCCATAACGTAAGAGGGAGGTGTTCAGCAACACCGCCACACCGGAAGCGGCAACCTGCATGCTGAACGGGGATATCCCTATGGAGAGAATGGAGGCAACAATCTTTTTGTTGAACCCTATATTCTTCCAGCGGAGACGGATCAGGTTGTTTCCCCTGGTAAAATGATCCATGACGAACAGCATACCGATGAACATGGAGATTACCGTAGCCCAGGCCACCCCCTTTATCCCGAGATTGAACACATAGAGGAAGACAGGCGTCAGAATAATATTCAATATAGCACCGATTAGCATGGTAATCATTGCTTTTTTAGGATAACCCGAGGAACGCATCATCGCGTTGAAGTTGTAACAGAGGCTCACAAATACATTTCCCAACAGGACAATCTGCAGATAGTCGCGTGCATAGGGGATAGTGAGGTCGCTCGCTCCGAATGCCCTTAGGATAGGATCGAGGTAAATCATGATAAGGGTGATAAAGACAAGGTTGAGTATGACCGTGATCAGTAATGAATTGCCGAGTATTTTCTCCGCGGTCAGCTTGTCCTGCTTTCCCAGGCTGATGGAAATACGGGCTGCACCGCCTGCCCCTACCAACATTCCGAGGGAGGCGGTGAGGTTCATCACGGGGAATGTGATGGCGAGGCCTGAAATAGCCAGTGCACCCACTCCCTGCCCGATAAAGATACGTCCGATCACGTTGTACATTGCCGTGACCATCGTCCCCACAATACCTGGAAGGGCATAGTCCCATACTAATTTACTGATTTTCTTAGTTTGAAAATCCTGTTCTCTTTTTGACTGCAAAATTTTTCTTTCGATATAATAACCCTGACGGTTTTTCTTCCGTCTTATTTCTTTGTCATAATATCCAGCACCAACTTATCGGTCTCCTGCATACCACTGTTACCAATGCGTGCCAGATTCTCTATAGTGCGGTCGATATCTTCATCGACGATCCCCTCCTGTGAGGTTACCACCTCATTCTCCATAGCTATCACTGCCGACAAGGCAGCGGTCGATACCCCGCTGGCGATTTTCAGGGCACAACCGGGTTTGGCTCCGTCGCAGATCATGCCTGTGATATTTGCGATCATATTTTTGGCCGCATACACGATCTGTTCATAATTCCCGCCCATCAGGTAAGTAATGCCGCAACTCGATCCGGTGGAAGCCACCACACAACCGCACAGGGCGGAGAGTCTGCCTAATTGTTGCTTTATATAGATGATTAGCAGGCTGCTTAGCGTCAACGCGCGGATCAATTGTTCGTCGCTGCACGACTCATTCTCGGCGTAGATAAGGACAGGCATGGTAGCAGCTATCCCTTGATTACCACTGCCGGAATTGCTCATTACCGGTATCAATCCCCCATCCATTCTCATATCACAGGCGCCTGCCGTGGAGATAACCATGCGGGTGTGCAGGTTATCACCGAAAATGTGAAGGCCATTCCTGTTTTTCAGACTCCCGGCGACGTTGTGCCCGTAGTTGTGGAGCATGGCTTCGACTGATGCCTTCCTGTTCATTTGTGCAGCTTCCAGTATGAAAGAGAGTTCCTCTAGGGGCGACTCTACAGCATATTCGTAGACGGTGCGGAAATTAAGTGGCAGATTGTTTTCAGTTTGATCTTCTTTGCTTGTGGAAGCTGACCTGTCGAGCAACACTTCACCATTTTTTTCTATATAGGAAAAATAGTTGTGGTTACCCGATATGACGGTAACAGCCGATTCACCACCCCCGCTGCAACGGATCCTGATATAGAGTTTATCGGTGATACCCGTTTGCTGGCGGATTTCGATCCTACCTTCTTTTATGAAGCACTTGCCCTGCTCTACTTCCTCTGATGTTACATGTTTTAGTAGCTCAAGCCCTTCTTCCGGTTTGCCAATCAGTGCTCCCAACGCAATGGCGATAGGAAGGCCGGTCATTCCTGTCCCCGGGATTCCTACTCCCAATGCATTTTTCAGCACATTGGCGCTTAGGAAAGCCTCAACCTTTTCAACCTTTATTCCGAGGGTACTGCTCGCTTTAGCTGTGCAAAGAGCCACAGCGACTGGTTCGGTGCAGCCGATGGAAGGAATTATTTCCTGTTGCATAAGCAGGTGTATGCGGGTTCTTTTGTCGGTTGATAGCATAAGAAAGTACACGGAATGAACGATGAGGGTGCAAAATTAATCAAAATTCCCCATATTCCCAATGAGTGAGGATGGAAAGGCTGAGTGGCTAGGTGGTTAGGTGGATGAGTGGACAGGGTCAAAACCAAAATTCCAAATTAACTTCGGGAGAGCAACTGATGCCCGATCCTGCAGAACAGGCACTTCCGTGTGTCACAATAGACCCTTCGCAGTTGTATAAGGGCTTGCGTCTCAAATGAGTTTCGAGGAATCACTCCCGCGTCAGAGAATTCGGATATGATCACGTTTCTCTCCGGCCCTAATGACTCTAAAAGATGAATAGCTCTGTCACAATAGCTCTCTGTGGACATTTTTTTACCGTAAGCGAATAATATAGGTGCCACAGTGTTAATCAACAGAATCTGCCTCGATGTATTGCCCAATTGTCTATCTGACTCGGGAGACTGTTTTCCGAAAGAATAATGGGTATGCCAATATAGGGAAGGGGATGCCCGGAACAGTGACATCCAGTCATCGGTCTCCTTTTGCTCAAGGACCAAAGAGAACAGCCTGCCTGACGACTGCAGTAAAGCCGCCAGTTGTGCGATACGTATTTCAGGGAATGAATGTGGGCGGACTCTCATTCTTTTGAACAGGTAACCCTCCAGGGGTGTCAATGAATATTTACTTCTCAGGAAACGGTATTCATTCTGCAACTGCAGGAAATAGCCACTCTTACCTTCCCGGTATCCGGACTCCTCCAATAACCCGGCCTGTCCGAACAACAACGCCTCCACCTGAAACAGGCTGTCGCCGTGCCGCCGGATACATTTGAATGGTAATGAAAGTGCGAGTCGTTCAAATGTATCGCTATTCAGTCCAAATCCGAAATTACGCGTAAGCAATACATAGAACACCTCATCCCACGATTGATGAAAACGATCCAGATGAGTAAAGATATCGTTGGTTTTTCTCTCCAACCGCTCAATTGCCAACCGGCCAAGGAATGAGCGGATCAACACCTCCGGAAGTGAAGAAAGATGATCCTTGCATGGAACAGCGCTATGGCTATAAATAAGATAGTCAGCATTTTTTCGTATCTCATCGGGGACAGACAGCTTGCACTGTGGTATTTGTTGCCCTTTCTCATTTTTTATTATCCTGTTCAGACGCTCCGACAGGTGCAGGATCACAGAATTGTAGGTCTTGTCGGTATGATGCCCATGCCGCTCCCATTCATCGGAAGAGCGATGGATCTCTATATCTCCGGCCCAGAGCTCATCACCGATTTTCACCTTGGCATTAAAGAAATCGGGCCCTGCATGCAGATTGTGTATTCCAGGATCAATCACCTCTACCCTTCGCCCATCCATCGTCTCGAGCGAATCGGGGGGATAAAGCCTGAACTTCCATATATAATGTAACAGTTCTTCTTTACAAGGCATAGCAGTCAGGTTTAAAATTCGAAGTTACAACCAATTATCTAAAATTCCAAACTTTTTTATAGCTGGACTGAGGAGAACCCCGGTCCTACTGTCCCATCTCCAATGACAATGTGGTAAAAAATGAAAAAAATGTATGAGACTGCATAAAACATTGTACATTTGTGTCTAATTTAATGAACTAATGGTGCGTAAAATCTTCACATTCCTCTCCTGGTCTTTTTTCATGACGCTGATTGCCGTCTTGTATCATTCCTGTGCGAATATGGCCGCACCTACCGGAGGGGCTTATGACGTGGACCCGCCGGTGGTGAAAAAAGCCACCCCTGCCTTTAACTCATTGAATGCTACCCCGACGAGGATAGTGATTGAGTTCGATGAAAATATTAAAATCGAGAAACCCAGTGAGAAAGTAATTATTACTCCTCCACAGAAGAATATGCCGGTAATCCGTTCGGCAGGGAGAAATGCTATTGTTGAAATCAAAGACACACTGTTGCCCAATACTACTTACACCATCGATTTTACCGATGCAATTGTGGATAATAACGAAGGTAACCCGTTAGAGAATTTTGTCTATTCTTTTTCTACCGGCGACCGGCTTGATACCTTATCGATTGGAGGAAAAGTATTATCAGCTCCGGATCTGGAACCGGTCACAGGTATATATGTAGGTGTTCATTCCAATCATCATGATACGGCTTTTACCCATATACCGTTTGAACGGATTTCCAGGACAGATTCGCGTGGAAACTTCGTTGTAAGGGGGATGGCTCCGGGAAAGTACAGGGTATTTGCACTGAATGACCTGAACAGGGATTATAAATATGATAATCCACAGGAAAGTATTGCCTTTTTGGATTCTATTGTAATACCCTCCACCATATCGGCGGTACGGCAGGATACTATCTTTCAGGACAGTCTCACCATAGATACGATACGTACCGTGCATTATACCCGTTTTGTGCCGGATGACCTGCTGTTGCGCTCTTTCCTGTCCGATTTCCAACGCCAGTTCCTGCAAAAGCATGAACGCCCCGAAGCACATAAACTCAACCTTTTTTTCGCCTCGCCGACCGATATGCCGACTTTCTTTTTACTGAAACCGGAGGTAAGGAACAATGATTGGTATATCGCCGAACGGAGTGCTAAAAATGACACCCTTATGCTTTGGATTACCGACTCCTTGGTCTATAAACAGGATTCATTGAGTATGCAGATCAATTATATACGTACCGACTCGGCCAACAATAATTATATTGCAACAGATACCCTCAATTTCAATATGAGGCGGACGAGCCGGGAGAGAGCCAATACAGAGAAAAAAGAAGGGGAGGAAGAACAGATCACATTTTTGAACATTAATACTAATGTTCAGTCTTCATTCGAGTTGTACAACCCTATCCGGATAGAGTTTGAACAACCTGTTATGGCATTCGACTCTACTTACGTGCAATTATTGACGGAGGTGGATTCTTTATTCGAGGCTGTGCCTTTCCGTCTGGAGTCCGACTCGCTGAACCCACGCAAGTTCACCTTGCGTCCCCGCTGGAAGCCGGGTGGTAAATACAAGATACAGGTAGACTCAGCAGCCATCACCAGTCATTATGGACTCTGGAACAACAAGTATGAACAATCTTTCACTGTAAAGCCACTGGACCAGTATGGAAACATGGAGATATCCATCACCGGGCTTCCTGAAGATAAGACGGCTTTTGTGGAACTGCTCGATAAGTCGGATAAACCTTTTCGCAGGAGTCATGTCAAAGCGGGTAGGGCAAGATTTCAGGATCTGCCTCCCGGTGAGGTCTATGCACGCATTGTAATAGATGAAAATGAGGATGGTGTATGGACTACCGGAAATTATGAAGAGGGGCGACAACCGGAAGAAGTGTTTTATTATCCCGGTAAATTTGTAATAAGGGCTTTTTCAGACCATTCGGAAGATTGGAATGTGCGTGCAACGCCCGTATTCAATCAGAAACCATTGGAGATAACCAAGAATAAGCCGGAAGAGAAAAAGCGGCGGGATCCGAATCGGGAGAGAGAGCAACAGCAGCGGCAAAATCAGCAGAATTCTCCCTTTTCCGGAGGAAGCACAGGTGCGGGAGCTCCTTCCAATATGAGATAGCAACCGGGAGGTATGCATTAGTTATTGCAACTATACACTCCGTAAATTTAAAGTTATGATCAATCAAAAAGCTAGATCTATCCCCGTTTTACTGTTTTTATTGCTAAATGTAATAGGGGTAGATGCACAGTGTAAACTGACCAATACTGCTTTTGCGAGCGGCGAGGATATAAAGTATGATCTCTATTTGAATTTAGGCTTTTTCAATGCACGTGCAGGAAGAGGGTCACTCTCAGTGACCGAAGCAAATTATCGTGGTGAGAACGCTTATAAGATGGTGATGTTATTCAATACCTCCGGCCTGGCAGGTAGCCTATACACTGTAAACGATACACTCACCTCTTTTATTGATAAGGATATACGTCCTTTGTTATTTACCAAGGAAGCGTTTGAGGGAAAAGACTATTCCGTGGAGAGGCAATCTTATACCTATGACGGAGATAAGGTGAAAATACGTGCATTTCGCGTCATGAACGGAAAAGAACAGTTCGATGAAGTGGTCACCACCGAATATTGTACCTATGATTACCTCTCAGTATTGCCCTACATCCGGAATCTCGATTATGCAGACATGAGGCCGGGCGACAGGCACCATATACGTTTCATTGCAGGAAGAAAACCTGTGAATATGTATGTCAATTACCAGGGTATCTCATCGGTAAAAGCGAATAATGGAAAAAATTACGAAGTGATTAATCTCACAATGACTATTCTCGATGATGCCTTTTCTAATCAGAAAGAAGCTTTAAAAGCCTCGCTCACCAATGATGAAAATCGTATCCCGGTGATTATAGACACCACCCTTAGGATTGGTTCAATCAAGGCAGTCTTGCGGGATGTATCGGGAACCAGGCACCCATAAAATAAGAAAAAAATCTGTAATTTATCCAAAAAGAACCTATCTTTGTAAAATACTAAAGATTATCAATATTTTCGTTCAGTAAGAGCAGAAACAAAGCTTGCTTTGGTTATGCCGAGTGTAGAAAATATCTAATGAAATTGAAAAAAAGATATGTCAGATCTGATATATTCCGCAAAAATACCCGAACCGGCTCTCAGGAGGCTTCCCTGGTACTTGTCATATGTGAAACTCCTTAAGAGCCAGGGGGAAACCATTGTCTCCTCTACGCAGATTGCAAAAAAGATAGATGTTTCCGCCTCACAGATTGCCAAAGATCTTTCCTATGTCGATATAAGCGGAAAGACAAGGGTAGGTTATGATATAGACGACCTGATCAATGTGCTGGAGTCGTTCCTTGGATTTACAAATACGCATACGGCAGTAGTTTTTGGAGTGGGAAGCCTGGGTGCCGCCCTGTTGTCGGACTCGGGCCTCGAACAATTCGGGTTGAAAATTATTGCAGGGTATGACGTTAATCCTGCTATTGTTAATCACGCAATACACCATATTCCGGTGTTTCATTCCAATGAATTTATAGAGCGGAACAAAGAGATGAAGGCGGAGATAGGGGTTCTTACCGTGCCGCCCGGAGCTGCCCAGGAGGTGTCAGAATATATGATTCGTGGTGGAGTGAAAGCTATCTGGAATTTTACGCCTTTCCGGATACGTGTACCGGAGGGAACAGTACTTCAAAACACCTCGCTTTACGCCCACCTCGCCGTAATGTTTAACCGGTTGAACGGATAATTCTTAGAGAATGAAAATTTTTGCTGTCGGATTAAACTACGCTTCCCACAATAAAGAGATGGAACGTACGTTTCAGAGTACGGAGCCGGTCATCTTTATGAAGCCGGATACCGCTCTGCTGAAAGATGGCAAACCGTTTTTTCTTCCCGATTTTTCGGATGAGATACATTACGAAACGGAATTGGTGGTAAAGATAAACCGTTTGGGGAAAAATATAGGCGAGCGTTTTGCTTGCCGTTATTACGATCAAATTACCGTAGGTATAGATTTCACCGCAAGGGATTTACAGAGAAAACAGAAAGAGCTGGGTTTGCCGTGGGAGATTGCAAAAGGTTTCGATAATTCGGCTGCTATCGGAAAATTTATCTCTAAAAATGAGGTGTCCGATATCCGGAGCATTGATCTCCGGCTTGAGATCAATGATCAAACCGTCCAACAGGGTAATACGGAGGATATGATCTATTCGGTGGATAAAATTATAGCCTATATCAGCCGATTCTTTACGCTGAAGATAGGGGATCTTATTTTCACCGGTACACCGGCAGGCATCGGCCCGGTAGCGATCGACGACCATCTGCAGGGGTATCTTGACGACCGGAAGTTATTGGATTTCCGGATTAAATGACATCACTCAACCGCCATATCGATACAATATGAACAAAATAATTCTTACTATATTGTGCTGCATGTTTTGGTCGACGGCATACTTTTCTGCCGTAGCCCAAGAATATAACCCGATCCCGGTCGCTTTGCCTTCCTTACAGATCGCACCCGATGCCAGAGGTGGAGGAATGGGGGATATAGGAGCGGCTACTATGCCCGATGTCTATTCCCAGCACTGGAACGCGGCCAAATATCCGTTTATTTCGGGTGAAGCAGGCATCGCGTTTTCATATACACCTTGGCTCAGCAAACTGGTGAGTGATATTCACTTGCTCTATACATCGGGTTACTGGAAGTTCGGTAACGATAACCTCAATGCCATCAGTGCTTCGCTTCGTTATTTTTCTTTAGGGGAAGTTGATATATTTGAACATAACACCGATTACGTGATGGGCGTTTCACCTCATGAGTTCGCACTCGATGTGGGTTATTCAAGAAAACTCACCGAAACATTCTCCGGAGCAGTCACCCTGCGGTATATCCGTGCCGATTATTCCACCGGTGACGATGAAACGACACCCGGAAACGCATTTTCGGCCGATATTGCCGGTTATAATGAATCCTATTTCTATATGGGACGTTCAGAAGCGCTTCTCGGATTGGGATTTAATATCTCCAATATCGGCACAAAAATCTCATACGATGGAGGGAACAGTTCCATGTTCCTTCCCGCAAACTTGCGGCTCGGCGCCTCTTTAGGGTATCCCCTGGATCCCAAAAACACGCTCTCCCTCAGTTTTGATGTCAATAAGCTTCTGGTACCTACTCCCCGGTTGGCTTCGGAGAATGAGAGCGATGATGAAGCACAACGGCGTATCGAAGAATATCAGAATATATCTTCTATTGGTGGTATTTTCAAATCATTGGGTGATGCTCCCGGCGGTTTCAAGGAAGAGATGCAGGAGGTCATGTGGTCGCTTGGAGCAGAATACCGCTATGACAACCGGTTTTCAGTCAGGACCGGCTACTATCACGAGAGCGAGTATAAGGGTAATCGCCGTTATTTTACTTTTGGTGCCGGTTTCAGGAGTGATTTTTTTCAGATAGATGCCGCTTATTTGGTGTCGACAGCCCAATCTAATCCGCTGGATCAGACGTTACGGGTCTCTCTTGGCTTCGATGTGGAAGGAATTAGGAATTTAATGCGATAAAGCTATGCAAATACGCGTCGGTTTTGGTTACGATATGCATCGCCTTCAGGAAGGGAGGGAACTCTGGATCGGAGGGGTTAAGCTGGACTATGAAAAAGGTCTGCTGGGACATTCTGATGCCGATGTGCTTATTCATGCCATCTGTGATGCCCTGTTGGGAGCTGCTAACCTGCGTGATATCGGGTATCATTTTCCCGACACATCTCCGGAGTATCACAATATTGACAGTAAACTTCTCCTGGGGGAGACAATGAATTTATTGGGAGAGAAAGGGTATGCCCTTGGAAATATTGATGCGACTGTCTGTGCGGAGCAGCCAAAGCTCAATCCCCATATTCCTGCGATGCGGCGAAAGTTAGCAGAAGTGATGGGGGTAAGTGAAGAGTTTATCTCTGTCAAGGCGACGACATCCGAGAAGATGGGTTTCGTGGGACGTGAAGAGGGTATCACTGCTTATGCGGTAGCGTTAATATGCAAATCGTAATGGAGGGGATATGCCGGGCTTTAATGGGCTTGCGAGATTTGTAGACTTTTGCGAAAAGAAGTTTTATACCTGTTTCCGCTGGCTATTGCGTAAAAAACAAGCAAAGGGCTACGGAGTACATTCACCATTCGCCTATGATCTGATTACCAATGTAATTTATTCTCCCTATAGCTTTTATGCCTTTTCTGATATCTACGGGATAGTATCGCAGCACAACATCAATCCTGAAGGATCCATTACCACTTATAATCATCTTTCTTTCCGGCTGATACATTATCTTCAGGCTAAGGATATATTGGAGGTCAATTCGGGTATTGGTATCAATACCTTGTTCCTTGTGGCACCTTCGAAGCATATTTCTTGTATTTGTGTGGAGGAAGATCGTGAGAAGTATTTTGTCGCCGCAGACCTTCAAAGACAGAGAGGAGTGAAGATCGGGTTTGTCTCCTCACTGTCTGAATGTCAGGGTGAGCGTTTTGATGCGATTTTTATTAACTTTGAAAGAGGATATATTCCCGATATGGAAACATTGACGGAATTGAGCCATTCCGGAACGTTTTGGGTGTTGCACCCTATAAAAAAAGGGAGAGGTAAACAATTTTGGCATAAAATCGTTCATGATTTGAGAGCACGGATGACATTCGATGTAAAAGATACCGGAATTGTTTTCCTGAGGCCTGATTTTCATAAGGAAAATTATTTGGTGTGATTTAGGTAGAAAGGGGGAAAGATGCCTAAGTGGCTAAGTGCCTGGGTGGGAGCGAATAACAATAGAAAATAGAAATATGAAAAAAAGTATAGTATATACCAAAACCGGCGATAAAGGAACTACCTCATTGGTAAGAGGGATGCGGGTGAGTAAAACACATATCCGCCTCGATGCTTACGGTACGGTAGATGAGCTGAACAGCTATGTAGGGTGGTTGAATTGTGCAGTGAAAGAAGAGGAGCATCGCGACTTTCTCCGTTATATCCAGCATAAACTTTTTACCGTGGGATCCTATCTGGCAACAGAGACTGAGAGCAAAGACCCAAAACCGGCCAGTATCATTTCAGAAAGGGATATAGTCCGTATTGAAGAGCAGATCGATATTATCGACGAGAACTTGCCACGACTGGACCGGTTTGTATTGCCGGGAGGTAATGAGGCGGCTGCCCGGGCTCATATATGCCGTACCGTGACCCGTCGTGCGGAAAGGAATGTGTACCGTGTAGCAGAAAAATTTCCCGTTGCAGAAGAGGTGCTGATTTTTCTGAATCGGCTTTCAGATTACTTTTTTGTATTTGCAAGGTATGAAAGTAACAAAACCTCGGAAGAAATATTTTGGGAACAAGGGGATATATAAAAACTTTTTATACATTTGCGAAAAAATTGCATAAATAACAAATTAAATATATTATCAATGTATTGGACACTTGAACTGGCATCGAAATTAGAAGATGCTCCTTGGCCCGCTACAAAAGATGAGTTAATTGATTATGCCCAGCGATCGGGCGCTCCGCTGGAGGTGATTGAAAATCTGCAGGAAATTGAGGAGGATGGCGAAATATTCGAATCGATTGAGGATATTTGGCCTGATTATCCAAGTAAGGAAGATTTCTTCTTCAACGAGGATGAGTATTAGACTTTATTGTAGTGAAAACAGGTTTAAAAGCATCCCGGCAGATCATGCCGGGATGCTTTTTTAGATAAATGTGTAAACAGTTGAAAATCTGCACCATAATTTTATTTCAAATATATGTTATATAACATATAAAAATCTTTTTTCACTTCTCTTTTTTATTCTACTTTTGCACCAGGACAGTACAGCACAGCATAGCTTGCTCAAACCGATGGAATTAAAGTTCAACAATAAGAACACCAAAGTACAACAACTTACGGATTTTATACAAAGATCCATTGCTGCCCGTGAATTGAAAGTGGGGGATAAGCTTCCATCTATCAATGAGTTAAGCCAAAAATTTCACCTATCCCGCGATACGGTTTTCAAAGCTTTCGCTGATTTGAAAAGCAGAGGGATTATTGATTCCATACATGGCAAAAATTACTATGTGGCATCACACACCAAGAACATATTATTGTTACTGGATGAGTATACCCCTTTTAAAGAAGTAATGTACAACACACTGCGGGAAAGGATCCCTTCATACTACGAGATCGACCTTTGGTTCCATCAGTATAATGAGCATCTTTTCAACCAGATAATAAGCAATTCCGCAGGCATGCACAACAGCTACCTCGTAATGAATTATCACAACGAAAAGTTTTCCGAAGCATTGACGAAAATTGATAAAAAGAAACTATTGCTCATAGATTTTGGAAAATTCGATAAAAACGGGTATTCTTATGTTTGTCAGGATTTTGACACCGCCTTTTATAAGGCTTTGGAGACAATAAAAACCCGTTTAAAAAAATACAGGAAATTATTCTTTGTATTTAATAAATATCACAAACACCCACAAAGTAGCAAGGAGTATTTTAGTAAGTTTTGCATCGACAATAATCTGCCCTTTGAGATCATCGATGAGATTACCGATAAAACGATCATCTCTAAAAATGCGTTTTATCTGGTTATCAAACAGGAAGACCTGGTTACGATCATAAGGAAAGGGAGACTGGAACAACTTAAAGCCGGAAGGGATTATGGGTTACTGGCATATAATGAGAATCCGTTCTATGAAGTGATAGAAAACGGGATAGCCAGTATAGGGGTCAATTGGGAAAAAATGGGAAATCTGGCCGCCGATTTTGTCATGAATGAAGATCCTGTCCAGGAATTTTTACCGACAGAGATCATATTACGGGATTCCCTTTAATTTTTTATCCGTGATCAGCACAGTTCAGCACGAAACCACTAAAAACTAAAAGAATATGAAAAAATATCCTAAAATAGGAATCCGTCCTACCATCGACGGACGTCAGGGAGGAGTCAGGGAAAGCCTTGAGGAAAAGACTATGAATCTGGCAAAAGCAGTTGCCGGGTTAATCAGTACGAATTTAAAGAATGGCGACGGAAGCCCGGTAGAGTGTGTGATTGCCGACGGTACCATCGGGCGGGTAGGTGAGAGTGCCGCTTGTGCAGCAAAATTTGAGCGTGAAGGTGTAGGTTCTACTATTACTGTGACTTCAAGTTGGTGTTATGGTTCAGAAACCATGGATATGAATCCCTACTACCCTAAAGCTGTCTGGGGTTTCAACGGGACGGAACGCCCCGGTGCCGTATACCTGGCAGCAGTGCTGGCATCCCATTCACAGAAAGGATTACCGGCATTCGGTATCTACGGGCACGAGGTGCAGGACTTGCAGGACAATACCATCCCTGAAGATGTAGCTGGAAAACTCCTTCGTTTTGCCCGTGCAGCACAGGCCGTAGCTACGATGAGAGGCCAATCATACCTCTCTATCGGCAGTGTTTCGATGGGTATTGCCGGTTCGATGGTCAACCCGGATTTCTTCCAGAAATACCTGGGTGTCCGCAACGAGTCGATCGACTCCACGGAAATCTTACGACGGATACAGGAGGGGATCTATGACCACGAAGAGTTCGAAAAAGCGATGGCATGGACCGAGAGATATTGTAAAGTGAACGAAGGTGCCGATTTCAACAGACCGGAAAAACAAAAGAGCCGGGAAGAAAAAGACAAAGACTGGGAGTTTGTGGTAAAAATGACCATTATCATCCGTGACCTGATGCAGGGCAACCCGAAACTCGAAGCAATTGGCTTCAAAGAAGAGGCGATCGGGCACAATGCTATCTTCGGGGGATTCCAGGGACAACGCCAATGGACTGATTTCCTGCCCAACGGCGATTTCAGTGAAACGATACTGACTACTTCTTTCGACTGGAATGGTATCCGTGAAGCCTATACATTTGCCACTGAAAACGATTCTCTGAATGCGGTTGTTATGTTATTTGGGCATTTGCTGACCAATACAGCACAGATTTTTTCAGATGTACGCACTTACTGGAGTCCCGACGCTGTAAAACGAGTTGCCGGAAAAGAGCTTACGGGATTAGCAGCCAACGGCGTTATACACCTGATCAATTCAGGAGCTACCACGCTCGACGGTACAGGAAGAATGGATCTTGACGGCAGGCCGGCCCTGAAAGAACCTTGGAACATTACCGAAGAAGAGACAAAAGCTTGTCTTGCTGCTACCAGCTGGTCGCCGGCCAATCGTGATTATTTCCGTGGAGGGGGATATTCATCCACCTTCCTTACCAGAGGCGGTATGCCCGTCACCATGTCCCGGCTGAATATGGTAGATGGTTTAGGCCCTGTCCTGCAGATAGCTGAAGGATGGACGGTAGATCTCGATCCCGAAGTACATGACATTATCAACCGGCGCACAGATAAAACATGGCCTACGACATGGTTTGCTCCGCGTCTTACAGGGAAAGGATCCTTCAAGGATGTCTATTCGGTGATGAACAACTGGGGAGCTAATCATGGAGCCATCAGCTATGGACACATCGGGCAGGATCTGATCACACTTGCATCGATCCTTCGAATTCCTGTATGTATGCACAACGTGGATGAAGATGAAATCTTCCGTCCATCGGCATGGAATGCTTTCGGGATGGACAAAGAAGGTGCAGATTTCCGCGCCTGCAAGAATTTCGGCCCCATTTATAAATAATTATACAACGGTCAAACAACTTATATACTGCCTCCAGCTCCTTTCTCCGCAATTGAATTGGTGAAAATCCAACGGAGAAAGGACAGGGTGTCAGATAATGGTCAGGGATGGTTAAATAAAAAAGAAGATGAATAAAACGAAACTTCCATTACTTAAACACAACGGAGTCAATTATCTATTGCCATTTATCATCATTACCGTCTGTTTTGCGTTGTGGGGCTTTGCCAACGACATTACGAATCCCATGGTAAAGGCGTTCTCGAAAATTTTCAGAATGAACGTTACACAAGGTGCGCTCGTCCAACTGGCTTTTTACGGAGGCTATTTTGCCATGGCATTCCCTGCCGCCATATTCATAAAGAAGTTTTCATATAAAGCAGGAATTTTGTTGGGACTGGCGCTATATGCCGCGGGTGCATTCCTGTTCTTCCCCGCGATGATGTCAGGTAACTACTATCCATTCCTGGCAGCCTATTTTGTACTCACGTGCGGACTATCGTTCCTGGAGACCAGTGCCAATCCCTATATCCTGACGATGGGACCCGAAGAGAATGCTACCCGGAGGCTTAATATGGCCCAGGCATTTAATCCCATAGGATCGCTCATGGGAATGTTCGTCGCCATGAACTTCATTCAGGCACGGCTCAATCCCATGAGTACCGCCGAGCGGGCCGTGCTTTCCGATCCGGAATTCGAGGCGATGAAACAATCCGATCTTTCTATCCTGATCGCACCTTATCTGGCTATAGGGTTGGTGGTCCTTGCCATGTTCCTGATTATCCTTATAGCGAGAATGCCGAAAAACGGGGATGCAGACAAAAGCCTCCATTTCGGCGCTACCCTGAAACGGATTTTCTCCATTCCAAACTACCGCCAGGGGGTCATCGCACAATTCTTTTACGTTGGCGCACAAATCATGTGCTGGACATTTATCATCCAGTATGGTACACGCGTTTTTATGGGTCAGGGAATGGAAGAGCAGGCCGCAGAAGTATTATCGCAAAAATATAATATTGCCGCGATGATCATTTTCTGTGTCAGCCGCTTAATCGCTACTTATCTGATGAAATTCTTCGACCCCGGAAAAATGTTACGCGTATTTGCCATTGCCGCAGGAATCTTTACACTCGGCGTTATTCTTTTTCAAAATATCTGGGGACTTTATTGCCTGGTAGCGGTGTCCGCATGCATGTCGCTCATGTTTCCTACTATCTACGGCATTGCCCTGAAAGGGATGGGCTACGACGCTAAATTCGGTGCGGCGGGACTGATCATGGCCATATTGGGAGGATCCGTTCTACCCCCGGTACAGGCAGCTATCATCGATTTGGGAACCATAGGAGTATCCTTCCCGGCGGTAAACGCTTCATTTATCCTGCCATTCATATGTTTTGTGGTGGTAGCCTGGTATGGTACTCAGGCATACAACAGAAGTAAAATAAACATGACCGCATAATATGGATAATACTTCTATGATGACAGTATAACAAGAGTTAGTTTTTGTTCTTCCTGCTGGAAATCATACTTATAAAAATGTGGAAATTTCCACAATGTACTGTGTAAATGTATTAATTTCCAATACTGATTGCTAAATACTTTAAAATAAGTAAGTTAAATCGAATGCAATTAAAAGAGTTACTAGTTGTAGTCACATATAATATATAAAAAAATAAAGAATCTTTTCGAAAGGAAAAGATATCCTGTAATTAAATAAATAAAAATAAACCTTATGAATTATTAATCCTTAAAAGAAGAAAGAATGAAAAGAGAGAAATCATTTAAATGGAAAGGATTGCTATTCGCATGTATGTGGATAGTATCAATTGGTATGTTTGCACAGAATATTACCGTGAGCGGAACGGTAACTGATGTGAACAATGAAGCGGTGATCGGTGCTACGATTACGGTGCAGGGCAATGCATCGCATGGGACGGTGACCGATATCGACGGAAATTATACATTGGGGAATGTTCCGAGAAATGCAACGTTACAGTTCAGCTATGTGGGAATGGCCACTCAATTCGTTCCGGTGAATGGAAGAACTACGATTGATATTGTACTGGAGTCCGATACGGAATTACTCGATGAGATTGTTATCACAGCCTTAGGTATTCCACGCGATAGAAAATCACTAGGTTATGCGGTTAGTTCCATAAAGGGTGACGAATTGGTAATGGCCGGTGTTCCTACAAATCCGCTCGCGTCTATTTACGGTAAGGCACCGGGGGTAGGATTAACGGCCAGTTCATCGGGACCCACGGGAGGTATTAATATCAAAGTGCGCGGTGCCACACAATTGGAGTCTTCTTCCACTACACGCCCGTTGTTTGTTGTGGATGGTGTGCCTATTTATGACAAGGAGTCAAGTATGGAAACACGAGGTTATGATCCGTTCAACTCTTTTGACTATGGTGCCGGTATTAACGACATCAACGCAGAAGATATTGAGTCAATGGAAATCTTGAAGGGTGCTAAAGCATCGGTATTATACGGCAGCGCCGGAGCTAACGGAGTAGTATTAATTACCACCAAGAAAGGCGCAGGAACACGGGGGTTGGGTGTAACATTATCACTCAACCACACATGGGAAGAACCGGTAAGTTTTATTGATTTTCAAAACGAATACGGATCAGGAGGTAATGCATATAGCCTTGATGTCAACGAAAACAAAATTGTTTCCGACTATAGGAACTTTGGGCCAAGATTCGACGGCCGTACCATCACATATTGGGATGGATCAACGCGAAAATACGAACCCTATCCCGATAACTATAATGACCTCTTTCAAACGGGGAGTACCAATAGTTTACAAGTGGCAATTGCCGGGGGTAATGAAAGGGGGAATATGCGTATTTCCTATACCAATTACAATTTTGATGGTATCATGCAGAATCATTGGCAAAAAAGACATACTTTCAGTTTTTCCGGACAGATGGATGTATCGGAGCTCGCTAAAATTGAGGTTACTTCCAATCTTTATAAAATCAAGACCAATAACCGTTATCCGAACATTTACTCTTTAATGAGTACAGGATTTAACAGGGATTACGATTATCAAACCATTGCCAGTAAATATTTGGATTCCAATGGATATAGGGCTAATCTCAGTGAAATGGGTTTGCCAAGTTCTCAAACGCAAATAGCCAATATTCTATGGCATCAGAACCAGAATAGGAACTTGGACGATAAAACGCACATGATTTCGTCAGTTCGTGGTACGTTCCAATTTCATCCGCTGATTGCCTTGGTAACACATGCGGGACTTGATTTCACTCAGACCGATTATACCAAAAAAGAGAAGGTAACCGCGATAGAGCCGGAGGTAAAAGGGGGAAGATACCGGTTTGATACCGATCAATATTTCATTTATAACCTGAGGGCAAATCTGCATTACGATCAATCATTCTTAAACGATGAATTACGTATTACGGCACTTGGCGGAGGTGAGTTTAAAAATATAAAAGATTATAATATTTATGCTTCCACTTATGGAGATATGTCGTATCCCGATTGGTATTCATTGAACAATGCTCCCAATTGGCCCGGAGGAGGAGAGCGTGGCAAGGTGTTAGGACATGCACGCGGACAGGAAAGTCTATACA
The DNA here is from genome assembly GCF_034331125.1 of Proteiniphilum sp. NCBI lineage: Bacteria > Pseudomonadati > Bacteroidota > Bacteroidia > Bacteroidales > Dysgonomonadaceae > Proteiniphilum > Proteiniphilum sp. The sequence continues at coordinate 60,707 of NZ_JAXQGC010000009.1, read as the reverse complement.
GTGCATACGCCTCGATAACAGCCTCTTGGAAAGATCGTTATTATCTTGAAATACAGGGTCGTAACGACTGGTCTTCCACGCTTCCAAAAGGGAACAATTCATATTTCTACCCGGGTGTTTCGTTTAACTGGAATTTCAGCCAAGATTTTAAGATTCCTCAATTGCAGTTCGGAACAGTACGCCTGTCATGGGCTGATGTTGGACGACCTGCAACCCGCTATTTTGCACTGCGTCAATACAACCTGAGTACTATCCCGAATACGAATACAGGAAGGGTAGAACCTCCCCTTGAACTCTTCTCGGGAGATATTAAACCTGAACGTAAAAGGGAGTATGAAATCGGGGGTAATTTGCGCTTTTTCCCGCAAAACCGCCTGGAACTTGATTTCTCCTACTACAATGCTACAATTTATGACCAGATTATGGGCATACCATTGACTTCCGCCACCGGTTACAACAGAATCAAAATCAATGCCGGTCAGGTAAAAAATCATGGTTATGAGATTATGTTGAAAGGTGCAATAATAGCCCACAAAGACTATCGGTGGGATGTAACCTTTAACCTTGCCAATCAGTTCTCTGAGGTAAAAGAACTTTATGGAGGAATCACACGTCATATACTGGCATCCAATAACGGATGGCAAGTGGTGGCCGAGACGGGAAAACGTTCAGGAGAAATTATGACCTACGATTACCTTAAATCTCCTGACGGACAACGTATAGTAGGATCGGACGGCTTGTATCAACTCGACAAAAACACCGGATTCAAGGCAGTAGGTAATGTAAATCCTTCACTTATCGGGGGTGTTGCAACAGATTTCTATTATAAGAATTTCAGCGTACGCGTAGGATTGGATTATAGTTTCGGTAGCCGTTTGATTTCAATGTCCAACTATTATCTCCTCGGCACAGGTACGGTGAAAGAGACTCTGGCTCATCGTGACGAGGCGAGTGGAGGTATTCCATATTATATACAGAAAGATACCGAACGGAGAATACGTCTCGACAATCATTCGGCTGCCGCTCCCTCCGATTCGAAAGACGGACGGGTTTATCATGACGGTATGATCTTGAATGGCGTGAAAAAAGATGGTGATAACTATGTGGCAAACGACCAGATTATCCCGGTAGCAACTTATTGGTCTACTTTCATTCACGACATGCAGGATAATCTTCAACCGGATTACATCTATAAAAATGATTATGTGAAGTTGCGTGAGATTGGAATAGCTTACTCATTACCGAAGAGAGTTTCGGAAAGAATGCATTTACAAAAAGTGACATTGAGCCTTACCGGACGTAATCTGTTCTATCTTCACAAATCTATTCCTAATATCGACTCCGAATCGTTACAGGGAACAAACAGCTATCTGGAATACTCTATCTTTCCTATGCATCGCTCATGGGGATTTGGTGTGAATGTCAGTTTCTAATTTTTTCTCCTTTAAATTATACATAACAATGAAAACAATAAAAAATAAAATATTTGTCATACTTGTGTTGTTCGGTTTTGTGTTTGGCTCATGTCAATCACAACTGGATGAACAGTTTTATAACCCCGAACAATACCAGGCACCGGAAGAAACGCTTATGCCGGGTATGTTTAGTAATGTGGTTTACCAGTGGAAAATTTTCATCCAGGATTATGGTGAATACTGGTGGGGACTTGGCGGATGGGGAATAGCTGCTTATTCCCAGATTGGAGTACGTCCCATGATCGCCAATTACGATGCCATCTATAACACATGGCCTGATCTGAATGGAGGAGGGTTCGATGAAACGAATGATGCCAGAACATACTTCAACCATATGTATGAACGCTTACGTCCCTGGGGATTGATGAAAAACATGATTGAGACGGGCGATGAAGCTTTTGTGAAAGAAAATCAGCTCTATTATGATCTTGTTACAATCATCAAAGACTTTGCTTTCTTAAGAAATGTGGATTTTTTCAACAGTATCCCCTACTTCGATGCTTTGAGAGGAGTGGAAGGTGTATTTTTCGTAAAATACGATGACCCTAAGGATATTTATGTGGCGGGACTCAATAATATAAAGGAGTGTACCGAGAGATTACAAAGTTCTTATAATGCTATGAGTGCCGAATCGAAAGCACTTTTCACACAGCAGGATCTTGCTTTTAACGGAGATATCAGTAAATGGATAGAATGGGCAACTGCTGTCAGGCTAAAATATGCAGTACGGTTATCGGGAGTTGACGAAGCGAAAGCCAAAGAACATATCCAGGATATTATAAATAAAGGTACACTTCCCAACTCAGACCTTACCTGGGATCCGCCTTTCACTACGCTCAGTGCCACACTTTCGGGTGGAGGTGAAACATGGGTTCGCGGTATGATCGAAAGATTCACCAGTTACTTTATTCCCAATGTGATCATGAAACGTATGAATCGTGGCAACGACGCGTACGAGCCGGGTACCGACGACCCGCGACTACCGGTGATTGCTATGCCCACCAAATGGGGTGATTATCGCGGAATACGTATGGATAGGGGGTATGAGCGGAACGAACCTTACAGGGCAGCCCAGGTAGCATATTATAATACGGCTACGAAACCCGATGACGTAACGGATGCACAGTGGAACCTGATGAAGTCATTCCCTTATCTGATGAACAACGGCTCTTACCGCAACAACCTGGATGTAATGCTCAGTGTGAACAGCGTGTCGAAATATAATCTCAAGACGCTTGTTTTTAATGAAACTCCCGTTTATATGACCTCTCGTGCCGAGGTGGATCTGTTACTGGCAGAAGTGGCATTGAACAATCTGGGAAGTACGGGGAAAAGTGGAGCTGACCACGTTGCCGATGCAGTGAAACACTCTGTTGATTTCTGGTACTGGTATAACGGTCGGTCGACATATAATCCCGATAAAAATTACTTCCCTGATGTGGATTTAACAGTGTTAAGCCCGGCGAAACCGAATCAGTCAGTCATTGATCAATATGCTGATTTCATTAAAAATGAATACAATAATGCACCTGATAAACTTGAGATAATTATGCAGCAAAAGTATATTCATCTCAACATGATCGGTATTTATGAATTATGGACGGAGTTGCGCCGCACACGTCGTCCTAAGCTGGAACCGGTAACAACACTTCTCGATATACGGGCAAAGACCCAGATAGAACGGGCTCATTATCCGGCCAGTGAACAATCTACGAATGCCGAAGAGTATCAGAAAGTGCAGGCTCAGGACAATTACAGTTCACCAATTTTCTGGGTGAAAAGTCCCTCTGAATCTTTTTATCGCGATACTTACATTGATTAGGCAGGAGAAAGGAATTATATAGATTGCCATCCGTCAGAAAAGTTATTTTTTTATAAGCTTTTAACGGGTGAAGTAAATACAACCAATTGATACCCAAAGGGGAGTCGGAGAGAGTAGCCATATATTATTCTTCCGATTCCCTTTTTTCGTACGATTATTTTTTCTTTTCGGTGTATTAATAGTTCGTTATAAAATTCAACATAGAGCCATGCGGCAATTGCCGCGAAATCAATAAGTTCTTTGACAAGTTTATCATTTAATCTGCTGGTCGGCTTTAGACCGGACATAAATCGTCCCCCCCCTAAAATATGTTACATAACATATAAAAATCTTTTTTTACTTCTCTTTTTTATTTTATTTTTGTATCAGCACAGTACAGCACAGTATGGTTTGCTTGGTTCAATGGAATTCTTTCTTTTAATCAAAAGAAACTGATCTTTAAAACACTCTACAAAAAAGAGCGGACACTCTTTTTGATGTAGATATTAGAATCGCTATTATAAAATATAGTTTTCTTACTTTTGTTGTAAAAAGCCTCTACAGCTTCTAATTCAAACATTAAATCCTGAAATACAATATTTAACCCATAAACAGGAGAAATTTATTGCACATTATATCACATTATACAGTACAGATTATGAGAAGAATTAGCCATCCAATCACCTTTCCGATTTCCTGCATTATCGGTTTGTTACTGGCAGCCTGTCAACCCGGGAAAAGTGTAGAGCCGCCGGCTCCGGTATTGCCGGTGCCGTCCAAAAACCAGCTTGCCTGGCACGAAATGGAAATGAATGCTTTCATTCATTTCACGACCAATACCTTTACCGGGAAGGAATGGGGATATGGCGACGAAAGCCCTTCCATCTTCAATCCCACCGAACTGGATGCCGACCAATGGATATCCGTTTTGAAAGAGGTCGGATTCAAAGGTGTGATCCTCACCTGCAAGCATCATGACGGTTTCTGTCTGTGGCCTTCCGAATATGCGGAACACTCTGTCAAGAACAGTCCGTATAAGAACGGGAACGGCGACATCGTCAAAGAAGTAAGCGATGCCTGCAAAAAGCATGGCCTGAAATTCGGAGTATATCTTTCCCCCTGGGACAGGAACCATAAGGATTACGGAACCCCTGAATACATTGCCTACTACCGTAATCAGTTGGAAGAACTGTTTACCGGTTACGGTCCTATCTTTGAAATGTGGTTTGACGGAGCCAACGGTGGCGACGGCTATTACGGCGGAAAAAGAGAAATGCGAAGGATCGACCGTGAAACATATTATGACTGGCCGGCAACGCTCGATCTGGTACGAGGTATCCAACCACAGGTTATTTTTTTCAGTGATGCCGGACCCGACATCCGTTGGATAGGAAACGAAAGTGGATATGCAGGAGAAACCAACTGGAACACCATCACTCCGGATACTTTATACGCCGGAAAAGCAGGAATTCAAAAACTTTTGAACACCGGTTCCATCGACGGTTCCCACTGGATCCCTGGCGAAGTGGATGTATCCATCAGGCCGGGATGGTTCTACCATGCAGAGGAAGATTCCCTTGTAAAAACACCCGAACAACTGTTCGATATCTACCTTACTTCAGTAGGCAGAGGGTCGGTGTTATTATTAAATGTCCCACCCGACAGAAGAGGGCTGATCCACGAGAATGATATCCGTTCACTTCAGGGTTTCAGAGAACTACTCAACAAGGCTTTTTCGAATAACCTGGCAATCGGAGCAACAGCTAAAGCAAGCAGTTATAGAGGTAAATCGTCTCAATTTTCTCCTGAAAATCTGATTGACGGAGATAAAGAAACCTATTGGACGACGGACGACGATGTAGCGACGGGTAGTTTCGAACTGGAATTCAGCGAACCCCAAACGGTTTCCTACGTACTCTTGCAAGAATATATCCCTTTAGGGCAACGGATAAAATCGTTCCGCGTCGAAGTTTGGAACAACGATGAATGGGAGACAGTGTCCGAAGCTACAACCATCGGGTACAAAAGAATTTTGCAGATAAACCCTGTGAAAACCTCAAAAATAAGAATAGATATCACCGATTCGAAAGCCTGTCCGGTGATCCCCAATATTGAACTCTATTAATAAACTTTACTATAGTTAGCAACAACTTCTTATTTCCACTTTAAAAAAAGAATGTATAAAAAACAAATCTTGATCTTATGCGGAATACTATTCTCCGCAATGATCTATTCCCAGCAGGGTTTCGTACACGAACAATCGAAAGGATATGTCTGGCCGGAAGAAGAGAACGTACTCAAAAAACTGGAAAACTGGCAGGATCTCAAATTCGGAGTGCTTTTCCACTGGGGATTGTACTCCGTCCCGGGGATTGTGGAATCGTGGTCGATCTGTTCGGAAGACGTCGATTGGATACCGCGTGACAGCACCGTTTCCTACGAAGAATACAAGAAATGGTACTGGGGATTGAAAGACCAATTCAATCCGGTTGATTTCGATCCGGACCAATGGAGCAACGTGATGGAGCAGGCAGGTATGAAATATGCCATCTTTACTACCAAACATCACGATGGTTTCAACATGTTCGATACAAAAGAATCTGATTTCTCTATTGCAAAGGGACCTTTTAAAGACCATCCGAAAGCCGACGTGGCGAAGTTCGTGCTCGATGCCTTCCGGCAGAAAGATTTCATGGTGGGAGCCTATTTTTCCAAACCCGACTGGCACAGCCAGTATTACTGGTGGGATTATTTCGCTACTCCCACCCGGAATGTAAATTACAAAATTGAACGGCATCCGGAGCGATGGGAGAATTTCAAACAATTCACGTTCAACCAGATGCAGGAGTTGATGACTAACTACGGCGACATTGATATCCTCTGGCTCGACGGCGGATGGGTAGCTCCTCCCAGACAGGATATCGACATGGATAAGATTGCGGAGATGGCACGCCGCAACCAACCCGATTTACTGATTGTAGACCGTACCATCCGCGGAAAATATGAAAACTACCAGACACCGGAACGCTCCGTTCCTGCGGAACAACTCCCCTATCCCTGGGAAAGTTGCATCCCTCTAAGCAGCGATTGGGGATGGATCCCGGACGCCACCTTCAAAACGCCGGCCGAAGTGATCTCATTATTGATCGAAGTGACGGCAAAAGGAGGAAACCTTCTGCTGGGTGTAGGGCCTACGCCTGAAGGAATTATTCAGCCTGAAGTGGAAGCCATATTGAAAGAGATTGGCAGCTGGCTGGAAATAAACGGGAAAGGCATTTATAATACCCGCATCACCCCTCATTATCACAGTGAAAATGTATGGTTCACAGCCGATAAGGACAACAAAACGATCTACGCCCATTATGTCCCGGAAAACGACAAGGAAATACCTTCGGTGATCGAATGGGAAGGCAACACGCCCAAAAAAGGGAGTAAGGTCACCCTCCTCCACACGAAAAAGCAGGTAAAATGGCAGGTAGAGGGAAATAAAACCCGCATCGTTTTGCCGGTTATAAAAAATCAGGCTAACTTGCCGTTGGTATTTTCATTTGAAACGAGCAGATAAACCTTTTTCACACAAGAAAACTATTAAAGCGAGTTCCATATGATACCTTTGAGAATAAAAGTATTAATCATATGAAACGAGCAGATAAATCATTCCAATAATGCAAAAAATAATTCTATTCCTAGTCGGCATTCTTTTTTTGTCGTGCCAAACGGGATCACAACATTCCATTACCCCTCAAAACACCATCAAAATAGAAGAGGGCGACAGTAAAGAGGTCATTATCGAAAAAGCAGCCCATGTAGTTCCGACAGAGAATCAATTGGATGCATTGCGAAACGAATTTATCGCTTTTATCCACTTCGGCCCCAACACTTTTACCCGCAAGGAATGGGGTGATGGCATGGAAGATCCGGCTATTTTTGACCTGAAAACGCTCGACACCGACCAGTGGTGCCAGACCATGAAAGCAGCCGGTATGAAAATGGTCATTCTCACCGTCAAGCATCATGACGGATTCGTACTGTGGCAAAGCCGCTATACCGACCATGGCATTATGTCATCGGGATTCCTCGACGGGAAAGGCGATATACTCAAAGACCTTTCGGAATCATGCAAAAAATATGGATTGAAACTCGGGGTTTATCTCTCCCCGGCAGATCTGTATCAGATTGAACATCCCGATGGACTATACGGTAACCTGAGCGAATACACCAGACGCACCATCCCACGTGAGGTACCGGACCGCCCGTTCGAAAACAAAACCACATTCGAATTCGAGGTGGATGACTACAATGAGTATTTCCTGAACCAGCTTTTCGAAATATTGACCGAATACGGTGAAATCCATGAAGTATGGTTCGACGGCGCTCACCCTAAAACCAAAGGTGGTCAGACATATAACTATCTGGCATGGAAGGAACTGATCCGCACATTGGCTCCCAAGGCGGTTATTTTTGGAAGGGAAGATATCCGCTGGTGCGGTAACGAATCAGGCGCAACACGATCCACCGAATGGAACGTGATCACCTATCCCGAAGATCCCCATACTACTACTCATTTCGTCGATATGACCGATGCCGACCTCGGTTCACGGGAAAAGCTCTATGAAGCCAAATATCTTCATTATCAACAGGCGGAGACCAATACTTCCATTCGCGAAGGTTGGTTTTACCGCGACGATACGCATCAAAAAGTGCGTAGCGCCGACGATGTATTCGACATTTACGAACGTTCCGTCGGGGGAAATTCCACATTCCTACTGAATATTCCGCCCAACCGTGAAGGGACATTCTCTCCCCGGGATGTAGAGGTGCTCGAAGAAGTGGGAAAACGCATCCGGGAAACTTACGAAGTAAACCTCTTACAAGATGCTAAAGGGCCGAAACAGGCACTGGACGGCGATCCGGACACCTACCTGTTATTGTCTAAAAACAAACGCGAGATCGTCGTTACACTTCCCGCACCCGCCACGATCAACCGGCTGATGTTACAGGAAGCCATCGCCACCCACAGTGAACGTGTGGAACAACATGCGGTGGACGCATGGATAGACAATCAGTGGAAAGAGATTGCCACGGCGACCAACATCGGTTATAAGCGTATTCTCCGTTTTCCCGAAGTCACGACCAATAAACTCCGTCTGCGAGTATTGGCGTCTCGGCTGGATCCGGCTATCAGTCATATATCGGCACACTATTACCGTACCCGCCCGCCCCAACTGGCATTTACACGCGACAAAGAGGGAATGGTCTCTATTGCTCCGCTGCAGACCGAGTTTAACTGGAATCCCCATGGCGAGAATGCCGCCGGCAATCTGAATACCGGATATGAGATTTTTTATACACTCGATGGATCGGAACCGACCCAAAATTCCCAACGATATGAGAATCCTGTAAAAGTAGAGAACAATATACTGAAAGCAGTCTCGTTCAACAATGACGTACAAGGGCCGGTATACAGTGAAGCATTCGGAATTGTGAAAAAAGACTGGGTATTGCTCGGCGTCAATAGTCAACGAAGTGACCGCACTGCCGCCCTGCACGCTTTCGATGCAAATCGCCGTACTTACTGGCAATCACAGGAAGGTGCAATGCCCCACTTCATCGCTATTGATCTTGGTAAGGAATATGAACTGAAGGCGATGGTATACACACCACAAACTTTTCATGGTGATGGGATGATGACCAAAGGAAATGTTCAGGTCAGTGCTGACGGGAAAAACTGGAAAACGGTGGAAACCTTTGAGTTCGGCAACCTGATCAATGACCCCACCCCGCGTACCTATCAATTCGCCAACCCGGTAACTACCCGTTATATACGGGTACAAGCCACAGGTATCGCAGGAGACGGGAAATCTGTAGCAATTGCTGAACTGGATTTTTTATAAGTAAATGAAGAAACAAGTCACTTTCATAGTTGTTCTCTGTTTTTGTGTCGTTACTCAGTTATCCATGGCACAACAACGCTATAAAGACTCTTCCGCGCCGGTCGAAGAGAGGGTAAAGGATCTGCTAAGCCTTATGACGACAGAGGAGAAGATCGGTCAGCTGTGTTTTCCCACAGGATGGGAGATGTACACCAAAACAGGTGAATATTCCGTTACGCCTTCCGACCTGTTCAGGGAACGGATGCAAGCCATGCCTCTGGGGGGCTTCTGGGCCACACTCCGTGCCGACCCGTGGACCCGGAAAACGTTACAGACAGGACTTAATCCCAGGTTGGCGGCCAATGCGCTGAACGAATTACAAAAATATACCGTAGAACATACCCGGCTGGGCATTCCCCTTTTCTTCGCCGAAGAGTGCATGCATGGGCACATGGCTATCGGCACAACCGTTTTTCCTACCGGACTCGGGCAAGGTAGCACATGGAACCCCGGGCTGATACGGCAAATGGCGGAAGCAATCGCTCTTGAAACACGGCTGCAGGGCGCCCATATAGGATATGGTCCGATCCTCGATCTGGCAAGGGAACCCAGATGGTCGAGAGTGGAAGAAACTTTCGGCGAAGATCCGGTACTGACGGCAAAACTGGGTATTTCCTTTGTTCAGGGGCTGCAGGGAAATGATATTCGTGACGGCCGACATATCTATTCCACACCCAAACACTTCGCCGCTTATGGTGTTCCTTTGGGCGGACACAACGGACAACAGGCGCATATCGGAATGCGGGAATTATTCTCCGACCATTTGTTACCCTTCAAAAAGGTGACTGCCGCGGGAGTGAAGACCCTTATGACTTCCTATAATGCTATTGACGGTATCCCCGCTACTGCACACCGGTTTCTGCTAAAAGATGTCTTGCGCGATCAATGGAGTTTTGATGGATTTGTTTTCTCCGACCTCGGCAGTATTGAAGGTATCGCAGGTACACACCGCGTTGCACCCGATATCAAACATGCAGCCGCCATGGCATTACAAGCAGGGGTGGACGCCGATCTCGGGGGAAATGCCTATGGTAGAAACCTTGCAAGAGCATTGGAAGAAGGACTTGTTACGATGCAGGATATAGACGATGCCGTAGCCAATATTCTCCGGCTGAAATTTGAAATGGGACTGTTCGAGGATCCGTATGTCGACCCTGCTCAGGCATCCCGTCTCGTAAGGAGTGAAACGCATAAGCAGATCGCGCGGGAGGTAGCCCGCCAGGGCACCGTGTTACTCAAAAACAGCGATGGTCTATTACCCCTCCCGAAAGAGATCGGTTCCATCGCGGTGATCGGCCCGAACGCCGATAATATCTATAACCAGCTGGGTGATTATACTGCCCCGCAGGAGCGAAGCAATATTGTGACCGTGCTCGACGGGGTCAGGCAAGCCGTCAGTCCCCGGACTGTCGTCCGCTACGCGAAAGGATGCGCCATCCGGGATACTACCCAAAGCGATATAGAAGAAGCGGTACAGATAGCCCGCCGGTCGGACGTGATCCTGTTGGTTGTGGGAGGGTCCAGCGCAAGGGATTTCAAGACGGAATACATTGAAACCGGAGCGGCAACGGTTGGCAACAACCGGGATGAAATTCTTCCGGATATGGAGTCGGGTGAAGGATACGACCGCAGTTCACTCAACCTGCTGGGTGACCAGGAAAAGCTGCTTGATACTCTCGCCGATACCGGAAAACCATTGATCGTAGTCTATATACAGGGACGGCCGCTCAATATGAACAATGCTTCGGTAAAAGCCGATGCGCTGCTGACAGCATGGTATCCGGGACAGGAAGGAGGCCATGCTATTGCTGATATCCTTTTTGGAGATTATAATCCCGCAGGCAGGTTACCGGTTTCCGTCCCACGTTCAGTAGGCCAATTACCGGTATATTACTCATTAGGCAGGCAGGCTGATTATGTCGATGGGGGCAGTTCACCACTGTATGCCTTCGGATATGGACTAAGCTATACCGATTTCCGTTACGATAATCTTTCCGTAAAAGTAGAACAGGATCATGTGCGGGTATCCTGCACCGTGACCAATACAGGCGGTATTGATGGAGATGAGGTAGTACAACTCTATGTACGTGACAACGTAAGTTCAGTGGTCACTCCTCCCATCCAACTAAAAGATTTTCGACGGATCCATATCCCGAAAGGCGAATTGAAAAACGTGGAGTTTACACTGGCATATGACGACCTCGCACTGTATAACCAGGATATGCAGCGGATCACCGAACCGGGAGAATTCACCGTGATGATCGGCGCTGCCTCCAACGATATCAGGTTAAAAGGAAGTTTCCGGATTGAAGAATAGATATTATCAGTGCATAAATCTGCCGGATGAATACCAACATTGCATTTTTATTATAATAAACGACTTATAACGATTAATCGCTATGAACACAAAAAAAATGATTCTGGCTGTTGTCTTTTTCACTATGGTTAGCAGTAATTTGCTGTTTTCACAACGGCAGACATGGAGTGAAACCAAAGAACAGAAAGCCCAAAGGATGGAATGGTGGACCAACGACCGGTTCGGCATGTTTATCCATTGGGGCATATATGCCCTGCCGGCACGGCATGAATGGGTGAAGCAAAGAGAGCGGATCCCGGACGAAGCGTATCAGAAATATTTCGACCATTTTAATCCCGACCTCTACAATCCCCGGGAATGGGCAGCCAAAGCCAAAAAGGCCGGAATGAAGTATGTTGTACTGACAACCAAGCATCACGACGGGTTTTGCCTCTGGGACACCAAATATACTGATTTCAAGGTGACCAATACCCCCTATGGCAAAGACCTGATAAAACCTTTCGTGGATGCTTTCCGTGCAGAAGGTATAAAGATAGGGTTTTATTACTCGCTGATCGACTGGCATCATCCCCATTTTACTTATGACAGGATCCATCCCAACGGGCCGACGGATGCCGAAGAACGGAAAAAAGCGAATGAAAACCGGAATATGGACATATATCGCCAATATATGAAAGACCAGCTGACGGAATTATTGACACAATTCGGCCGGATAGACGAACTGTTCCTCGATTTTTCTTATCCCGGGGAGAACGGCAAAGGACATGAGGACTGGAAATCGGAAGAACTGTTGGCGCTTGTACGTAAACTTCAGCCCAATATCCTCGTCAACAACCGGATGGACCTGGACCATACCGATTGGGGTTGGGATTTTATCACTCCTGAACAGTTTATGCCGCAGGAATGGCCTACCGTCCGGGGTGAACGCGTGCCGTGGGAAACCTGCCAGACCTTCTCCGGTTCATGGGGATACCATCGCGACGAATATACATGGAAAAGTACACATCAGTTGGTTGTGATGCTGATAGAAACCGTGAGTAAGGGAGGCAACCTGCTACTCAATGTGGGGCCGACGGCACGGGGAGTATTTGATGAACGCGCCAATGAACGTCTGGACGGTATCGGCGAATGGATGAGATTTCATGACCGTTCAATCTACGGATGTACACAGGCGCCGGACGAATACCAAACTCCCCAGAACTGCCTTATGACATATAATCCGGAAACACACAGGTTGTATATTCATGTGCTCGAATGGCCTTTCAAATCACTTCACTTACCGGGATTTAAAGATAAGATCGAATACGCACAACTGTTACATGATGCGTCGGAAATTAAATTCCATTCGCGTACACAGTCCGGTAGCCATACAGTCGAAACCTCAAAAGAGAACGACATCATCCTGACCCTTCCGGTAGAACGCCCAAGCACGGATGTCCCGGTAATCGAATTGATTTTGAAATAATCCGGCAAAAAACCATTCATAAAACGAGTATGAACATCATTGCACTCAAAAAGACTCCATTTTTACTCCTGATAGTACTGTCGGTGTTATTGATTCAATGCGCTACACGCGATACAATATCGCAGAAACTGGTCATGCGCTATAATGCCCCCGCAGCCGTGTGGGAAGAAACTCTTCCGTTGGGTAACGGACGTATCGGCATGATGCCCGACGGTGGTATCGACATTGAGCATATAGTGTTGAACGACATCACTATGTGGTCGGGAAGTAAAGATAATGAAGCATTCAATCCGGATGCGATCAATTATTTACCGGAAATACGGGAATTATTGCTCTCCGGCAGAAATCTGGAAGCACAGGAACTAATGTACCGTCACTTCCGCTGCGGAGGACAGGGATCTGCCTTCGGCAACGGGAAAGATGCGCCTTATGGTTCTTTTCAAATGCTTGGCGATCTGCATATCAACTACAGATATCCGCAGACGGACAGCGTAAGCTTTTACGAGCGAACACTCTCTCTAAACAATGCGGTGGCCACCACTCAGTTCAACAGGAACGGCATCACCTATAGCCGTGAATATTTCGCTTCTCACGCCCATGATGTGCTGGTTATCCGACTGACAGCCGATCAGAAAAAATCGGTATCCTTCGAGGTGAACCTGAGCAGGCCTGAAAGGGCTACAGTCTTTGTAAAGGAGAACAGGCTTTACATGGAAGGCCAACTGAATGACGGATACAACGGAGAGAATGGCATACGTTATCTCACTCAATTGGAAATCGTGAACAGCGGTGGTAATCTGGTATCATCCGGTAACACATTATCCCTGTCCGATGCGGATGAGGCAGTCATTCTCATCTCCACCGCAACAGATATGCTCGATAAGAACCACATCTCTACCGTAGAACAGTTGTCGGTACAAGCCAAAAGCAAATATTACGACCAGTTAAAATATGCCCATATTGACTCTTATAAAGAGAAATTCGACCGTGTGGCGCTGAACCTCGGCAAACAGGATAATATAACACCGACAGATGAACGCCTTATCCGGTTCCAATCGGACGACGATCCGGCTTTTGCCGCCCTTTATTTTCAATATGGGCGTTACCTGATGATTTGCGGAGCCCGCGAGTCCAACCTGCCACTCAACCTGCAGGGATTATGGGCGAATCAGGTACAAACACCCTGGAACGGTGATTATCATCTGAATATTAACTTGCAGATGAACTACTGGCCGGTAGAAGTATGCAACCTGTCGGAACTAAACAAGCCATTAATAGATTTGACTACATCACTCGTTCCTTCAGGAGAAAAGACAGCGCAAACCTTTTATGGTGCTGAAGGATGGGTTGCCCATATGATGACCAACCCCTGGCAATTCACGGCACCCGGCGAACATGCTTCATGGGGTGCCACCAATACGGGTGGTGCCTGGCTATGTCAACACCTTTGGGAGCATTACGCATTCACACAGGACAGAACATATCTGGAATCCATCTATCCCGTGCTGACCGGTGCAGCCGATTTTTTTCTGAGCAGCATGATCCGGGAACCCAAGCATGGGTGGCTGGTAACCGCCCCTTCCTCCTCACCCGAAAATGCATTTTATCTACCGGGAAGCAAAGATGCCGTGTATGTCTGTATGGGGCCGACAATGGATGTACAGATCATAAAGGAGCTTTTCACCAATATCCTTTCCGCGGCAGAAATACTCGGTATGGAAGATGAAACTACGGCAAAGATAAGGGAAACAATTCCTCAACTACCCCCTATGCAGATCAGCCCCGACGGACATTTGCAGGAATGGCTCGAGGATTATGAGGAAGTAGATCCGCAACACCGGCATGTCTCCCACCTCTATGGGTTACATCCCTCCAACCAGATATCGCCTGTCACTACGCCTGACCTGGCCGAAGCAGCCCGAAAGACACTTAACCGCCGCGGTGATGCCGGAACAGGATGGTCACGGGCATGGAAGGTGAATTTCTGGGCGCGCCTGCACGATGGAAACCGGGCGTACAAACTTTTAAAAAGCCTTCTGGAACCGACATCCGGCAACGAGGTAAAAATGAGTAGTGGAGGCGGCACCTATCCAAACCTCTTCTGCGCTCACCCACCATTCCAGATAGACGGTAACTTTGGGGGTACGGCAGGAATTGCTGAAATGCTGATCCAAAGCCAGGACGGATATATCCATCTTTTACCGGCCCTACCGGCAAGATGGACAAACGGGAGCTTCAAAGGGCTTTGCGTGAGAGGGGGTGCGGAAGTAGGCGCAACATGGAAGGATGGGAAGATCACCAAACTGACTCTGGAAGCAAAAACAAATAATACCTTCCGGTTGAAAGTCCCCGACCATGCTATAGCAATAAAGAAGAACGGCAAAGAACTTTCTGTGGAAAACGGATTTGTACCGATCGGAATGAAAATCGGGGAAAAACTGGATCTGGATGTAATATATCCCGCTTAAAGTACCTCTTCCATCCCTATCCGGGAGGATAGGGGCGGAATTTTTAAGGATCATATCTGATCATAAGGCAACTGTGCCAATATATCGGATATTTTATCCACCGCTTCCTTCATCGGTTTCTCGACCATCCCCCTTATAAAAGGGTTCAGGTCAGCCTTTACCGTCATTCGCAAGCGGGTATCTTTTTCTGCTTTGGAAACCAGTTGTATCCACAGGAAAAGATCAAAAGGCAGCCTGTCCGACTTGAACTTCACCAGTTTGTTGGGTTCACGCTCCAACACATGGAAAGTCACCTTCCCTACCGGATCCACCCGGAAGGAGACACTGTCTTGGTCAAACAAGAAATCTTTGAGTTTATCTTCGGGGATTTTATCTTTTACCAACTCGAGTTTCCGGAAATCGGAAAGCACACGGAACACATCGGCATCATTGTGCGGAATGGTTCTTACCTCACTGGTAAATTCGGTCATTTCTTACTTTTTTTTACGGGTTGTCCCCAGTTTTCAGGATCTTTGCGCCAGTCCTGTAATGTCTGCAACTCCGACTCGTCGATATAATCGGTTGCCAGTGCCTCATCCAGTATCGCATCGTAATTGCAAAGCGTGGTCAGTTCCACCCGTGCATCATGCATCCGTTTCTCGGCATATGGAAATCCGTAGGTAAACACCGCCAGCATGCCAAGTACATCCGAACCGTTATTACGGATGGCTTCCACTGCTTTCAGGCTGCTACCTCCGGTAGAAACCAGGTCTTCGATCACGATCACCTTCTGTTTCGGACGCAGGTCACCCTCGATCATATTTTCAAGTCCGTGGTCTTTCGGTGCAGAGCGGACATACACAAAAGGTAATCCGAGCAGGTCGGCTACCAATGCACCGGGGGCAATAGCGCCCGTGGCAACTCCTGCAACAGCGTCGGCCTGCGGATATTTCTCAAGGACAAGGCGGGCAAATTCCACTTTCACAAAATTACGTATAGCCGGATAAGACATCAGTTTCCGGTTGTCACAATATATGGGTGATTTCCAACCTGAAGCCCATGTAAACGGGTTAGATGGCTGTAGTTTAATGGCTTTAATTCTAAGAAGCTTTTCGGCTGTTAATTTCTGTAGCGTGTTCATACGATTAATTTATTTTTTGTCACCTTTTTTGCAGATTAATCACAAAAGTACGCTTTTTCAAAATTATTCAGGTGCAATTTCTGAAAAAAATAGGGTTAAAAAACCTCCCCGAGAGTAGCAATACTGATTTTCACATCCTTACACGCCTGCAAAGCCGCTCCACAGGCTTCCAGTGTAGATCCCGTAGTAATCACGTCATCTACCAGCAACAGGTGTTTCCGTTCGAACAGGAGCGGATCGGCCACTTTGAAAATATCTTTTACATTTTCCCAACGCTGTGTTTTTGTCCGTTTTGTCTGGGTGGGATTGTATACTATACGAATCAGGTTATTTGTAGAAACGGGTAGGCCGGTGGCTTCGGAAAGGCCTTTGGCGATTATCCCGGCCTGATTGTATCCCCTTCTCTTTTCCCTTTTGGGATGGAGCGGCACTGGTACTATCAAGTCGACTGAGTTGAGAAATTCACTCCCTATCAGGTCTTTACCGAACATCCTTCCCAATAGCAGGCCGATCTCTTGCTTATGGCGGTATTTCAGATGATGGATCAAGGGTGGGAGGGTTCCTTCCTTGGTATAGACACAATAAGAGGCAATCCGCTCGAAAGGTATCCGTCCGGCCATCAGCTTTTCTGCATCGTTATCCGGTTCCGTGAAGTTATGGGTTTTCGGTAACTTATAGAGGCATTGCAGGCAGGCTCCTTTTTCTCCCGGCAGTAATTCGTTGCCACAAACAACACACACGTTCGGGTAAAAAAGGTGTATCAGTTCATGTAATAACTTATTCCGTTTCATTGAAGGTATCCCCAATCTCCATTTGCTTCATACAGGCCATCACTTCCTCCATGGAAAACCCCCTGCCCAACGCATACCGGATTAATTTTCCCCGTTTTTCGTAGTCCGATTTTCCTGTCACACTCTTCCATTTTTTCTCCAGTATTGGCTGTAATGACAGGCTGAAAGAAATATCGGAAAGTTCTGTGAATGCCTCTTCGATTAACTCCTGAGGCAGTTGTTTATACTTTAAAAAAAGTGCGATTTTCCTCTTACCCCATTTGTTAAAATGGAGTTTATCATGGATATAACTACGGATAAACCGTTTTTCATCAAGAAACTTCTCTTTTTTTAGCCGATTGATGATTTTATCTATTACTGGTTCTGGTAGTTCCATCCTCTTCAGTTTCCGGGTGATATCAAAGGGAGCGCACTCCTTTTGGGAGCAGGTCCGCGCCATCCTTGCATAAGCCGTCTCCTCGGTGATGATTCTTCCTTTTTTATCCATGATCATCCGGTTTTATGGCACGTACCATCCTATCATTCCCCGAAATATCTTTTCTCAATTCTATATGGGTAAAACCTTTGCTTCGAAGCATATCGCATACTTCCGTACCTTTATCCCTGTTGATCTCGAAATACAATTCACCTCCGTTATATAGTGAAGTAAGTGCTATATCTGCAATCCGCTCATAAAAAATCAAAGCATGGTCGTCAGGAACAAAAAGTGCTCCGTGCGGTTCAAAACCGAGAACATTTGCCTCCATAGTCGTCTTTTCCGATTCGGTCACATAGGGGGGATTACTTACTATCACGTCAAAGATGGGGCTATTATCAACCGGCTGAAAGATATCCCGCAACGAAAACCGCACGTTGACACAGTTCAGGAATGCATTTTCTGATGCGACCTTCAATGCCCTTTCCGATATATCCCACGCATACACGTTGGCGCCATGTATTTTCTTCGCCAGCGTCACCGCGATACAACCGCTGCCGGTTCCGATATCCAGTACTGAGAAACCCGGCTGCCGGTTTCCTGCAAGGATCCATTCCACGAGTTCCTCGGTTTCAGGGCGGGGGATAAGCACATCCGGCGTAACCATGAAAGGCATCCCGTAAAATTCTGTCTTTCCCAATATGTACTGTATCGGCTCCCCGCTTTTCAGCCTAAAGGCAATATCTTCCGCTTTCCTGAGCCCCGAACCGGATAAATGATTAATTTTGTTATCGCATACCTCTTCGAGGATAAGTCGCGTGAGAACGGATATCTCCTGTCTTGTGTAGAGACCCTCCAACTCCTGTAGGATATGTTGAACTGAGTGTTGCATAACGATGTGTAAAGATAACAAAAAAATGGAATTAAATCCGCTGTTTATGGAGAGATGCCTTCAACTTGCCCGCAAGGGTGAAGGCTTCACAAAGCCGAACCCTTTGGTAGGTGCTGTAGTGGTACATAACGGCAAAATTATCGGGGAGGGATTTCATCGGCAATATGGGGAGGCACATGCGGAGGTAAATGCCATTGCTTCCGTAGAAGACAGTACGTTACTCCGGGAATCAACTCTTTATGTCTCTCTCGAACCCTGTGCACATCATGGTAAAACCCCTCCCTGTGCAGAGTTGATCATTAACAGGGAAATTCCACGTGTGGTAGTGGCTACCGGTGACCCCAACCCGAAAGTTTCCGGAAAAGGCATTGCAATGATGCGGGAGAGTGGCATTGAAGTAACGCTGGGAATACTGGAGAAAGAGGCTCGTGAACTGAACCGGATTTTCTTTGTCAATCAACTCCATAACAGGCCTTACATAATTTTAAAATGGGCACAGAGCAGCGATGGTTTCATGGATTATATTCGTAAGCCGGGTGATGGTAAGAGTCCGGTTATTATATCCAATACTATGACACACACTATTGTGCATAAATTCCGTACACAGGTACAAGGAATCATGGTAGGAACAAATACTGCTCTCCTGGACAATCCGCAGTTGACAGCAAGAAAATGGTTTGGTGATGACCCTGTAAGA
Source organism: Proteiniphilum sp. (assembly GCF_034331125.1). Taxonomy (NCBI): domain Bacteria; kingdom Pseudomonadati; phylum Bacteroidota; class Bacteroidia; order Bacteroidales; family Dysgonomonadaceae; genus Proteiniphilum; species Proteiniphilum sp. The sequence goes on along the minus strand of NZ_JAXQGC010000009.1, from coordinate 41,333 downwards.
GTGGTTATCGACAGGGAAAATAAAATTCCTGCTGATGCGTCACTTTTTGACGGAACGGTGCCTACTATCGTTTTCACGGCATCCCTCCCTTCCGCTACAGCAAAAAAGGAATATGTAAAGTATATCGAAATAGACTTCACGGGAAATATCTGTAAGCAGATATCAGACCGGTTATACGATGAAAAAATATACTCTCTGTTGATAGAGGGGGGAGCTCAATTGTTAGCCTCTTTCATTGAAAAAGAGATGTGGGACGAGGCCTATGTAGAGATAGCCGAAAAGGAGCTCCAATCGGGTGTGGAAGCACCGGCCATACAGGGAGATGCAGCCTCCTTCAGAAAGTATCCGGGTTCGGTTCAATTTCATTTAAAGAGTAAAATAACTCGAAATTTTCATTAAATATTCATTTTAATATGGTTAAAGAGAAAAATCTTTCTACTTTTGCATATCCTAAATAACTGTGGTGTACAATATTTTTGAAACAAATGATATCTAAATATTTCCTTGGGGCATCGGTACTTATCGCGAACCTATTGTTGTTTTCCTCTTGTCTTAATTCATCCGACAACAATATGGAGTATCCTACTGATCCGCAAATATATGCTATCTCCATTGCCTCTAAGACCGATACCACTAACCTGTTACCCGGAGTGGTTTTTACAATTGACCAGGTAAATGGGAAATTATACAACAGGGAACCGCTTCCCTACGGTTTTCACGTGGATAGCGCCATGCTAAAGCTTACCGGTTCAACCAGTTTAGCTTTTTCAATGATAGAGTTAACCCTCGATCCTGACAGTACATATGCATGGAACGCATCGGATTCAATTGCCATCCCCAGATTACGCAAAATCAAGACTACGGCTCCTGATGGTGTCACATCAAAAAATTATGATTTTCAACTGAACATATATCAGGAAGATCCATATATCCTCATTTGGGAAAAAATTGCAGGAAACTACCTTGGTTCATCGGTAGAAAGTCAAACAACAATCATCTACAACAACCGGTTTTACACCTATTACCGATCGGGAGAGGAGATTAAGGCCGATTCAACAGCCATTTCCGATACCCCAAAATGGGGAAAAGTCGACCTTTCCGGTATCCCCCACACTCTTCGCCTTTCATCATTTATTACATCCGGAAATCTTATCTATGCGCTTGATGCAGCTACAGGTGCGGTTTATCAATCTCCTGACGGTTCCGACTGGAGTGCGGTGCAAACAGAATATGAAGTGAAAGCGCTTTATGGCGAACTGCCATTTGCTGATCCAGGTAATATTTTGCTGGCGGTAACTCACGATGAAAAGGTCAAGTTTGCCCGGACGAATAACGGTTTTTTGAATATTGTCCTGATGAATGATTTGCCCGACAATATGCCGATAACAGATTTTTCAGCAATGAAGGTTGAGAGCCGTACCTCCTATGCCAGCAAATTCATCTTTCTGTCAGGGGGAAACACCTCTGACAATGCTTTCAGTAACAATATCTGGATCCTGCAGGAAGACGGGGATGTTATTAAATATATTTCGTCAAAAAGACCGGAAGAGGGTAATTTAAAGGGGAGTAGTCTGTTTTTCTATGACGACAAGCCTTATCTGATAGCAAGATCATCGGACGGGAAAAATATACTGATGTATTCTGACAATTATGGTGTAGATTGGATCAAGGCAGAAGAGAATCAATCTTTACCGGCAGATTTTACAGCAAGAACGAATACCTCAGTAATTACTGATGCTGATAATAATATATGGATATTCGGCGGAATATCTTCATCCAACACCCAATTGGTGGATATATGGAAAGGCAGGCTTAATAAGTTTGCCCTGAATTGATAGAAAAAATCACAATTTATGTGCTAAATTTGCGTTAGAGTTGAGACAATAATACGCAAACAGAATGAAAATTGAAAGATCTGTCGTTGTCTCACTTTTTGTGATGAGTCTCTTTATAATGATACCCACCGCGGATATCCGTGCCCAGGAATATAAGTACGAAATTGGTGGCGCTGCGGGCACCTCATTTTATATGGGTGATGCTAACAAAACCCAATTCTATCTTCACCCCGGATTGAGTGGAGGTTTTTTGTTTCGATACAACCCCAATTTTCTCTGGAGCATCAAAACCGGTATATTTATAGCCAACGTTTCAGGGAAAAGTGATGATTCGGGCAATGCTTTTCCGTATGCACAGCAGGCCTCGTTTCAACGTACGCTGGCCGAGTTGGGTACACAGGTAGAGTTTAATTTTTTTCCGTATAGCGATAAGTATGCTTATCTCGGAACAAGGCCCTACACTCCTTACCTGTTTACAGGAGCGGGTGTCACCTATGCGGAGGGAAATAAAAAATTTATAGGTGCAAATATCCCTGTTGGAATGGGATTTAAGTATAAATTAAAAAACAGAATGAATATCGGCATTGAGTTTTCGATGCGAAAACTGTTTGGTGACGATTTCGATGTTACTGAGAAAACCACCGGATGGAATCTGGACAATCCTTTCAGCATTGAAGGCAGTTTCCTTAAAAACAAGGACTGGTACTCATTCACAATGATTTTTTTGACTTGGGAATTCAGTATGCGTGAAGATCCTTGTCATGGGAATTAACAATTCAGACATAAAGAAGATGTCGTTGATTGACAAGATAGACAAAAACCGCCTGCCTGCCCATATCGCCATTATTATGGATGGCAACGGTCGATGGGCAAAAGCCAGAGGACTGGAGCGGGGAGAAGGACATAGAGAAGGGGTGAATGCAATAAAAAGAGTGGTGGAGGCCGCATCGAAAGCGTCGATACAGTACCTTACACTCTATGCATTCTCCACAGAAAACTGGAGTCGTCCCACCGAAGAGGTAAAGGGATTGATGGATTTGATGGTATATGCCATTTCAAGGGAAACTGCCGACCTTAAGAGGAACGGAGTCAGGATCCGCACGATCGGAGATATGAACCGCCTTCCCGGGTATGCCCGTACTGCATTGGAAGAATGTATCCGGGAAACAGCGGAAGGGACAGGAGTTACTTTAGTGCTTGCGCTTAGTTACTCATCGAAATGGGAATTAACCACAGCAGCCGGGAGGATCGCCGCAGATGTAGTAAAAGGAGTTTTACCGGAAGGAGATATTGATGAAGAGACCTTTGCAGGTTATCTTACTACCCGGGGTATTCCCGATCCCGACCTGCTGATACGGACCGGGGGCGAACAGCGGATAAGCAATTTCCTGTTATGGCAATGTGCTTATGCAGAATTTTATTTTACCGATACTTTCTGGCCCGATTTTGGTGAGGATGCCTTGTACGAAGCAATCATCGGATACCAGGGACGGGAAAGGAGATTCGGAAAGACCAGTGAGCAAATAGAGAGTGCACAATAACAGTTCTCCACTGAACGAGAGTCAGAGAAAAGAAAAATATCACAATGTTGAAGAGAATATCTTATTTACTTCTGTTATTTATCATGTTGTCGCAGTTTGTGTCAATGGCACAAACCAATGACACCATCCCTTCGTCTACCCCGGACGTACCTCCCGTGAACTATACGGCTGCCCCCAAGAAATACTATATAGCCGATATCGATGTGACGGGTGTGGAAGGAACCATGTATGAGGAGCAGAAGTTTACCCTCGTAGGATTTTCCGGGTTGTCCAAAGGGCAGCAGATCCAAATCCCAGGTGATGAACTATCCAATGTCGTCAAAAAATTCTGGCGGCATGGGCTCTTTTCAGATATAAAAATATTGCAGACCAAGGTGGAGGGAGACAGTGTCTGGTTGGAATTGCGTTTGACTGACCGGCCAAGGGTAAGCGATATCCGCTATATCGGCATGAAAAAGAGTGAACAGGATGATATTGAGAAAAAACTAGGAGTTGTCAAGGGAAATCAAATTACCCCTCCCCAGATATCGCGTGCGGAAGTGATCATTAAAAACTTCTTCTCTGAGAAAGGGTTTGGTGATGCGGAAGTGAGAATTATGCAACGCCCTGATCCCACCCAAAAAAATCAGGTAGTACTGGAAATTGAGGTCGACAAGAAGGAGAAACTGAAGGTCAACAGTATCAATATTACGGGGAATGAAGCACTTTCAGACCGCAAATTGAAATGGGCAATGAAGAAAACCAACGAGAAGGGAAAACTGATCAACCTCTTCCGTACCAAAAAATTTGTGGAAGACCTTTATAAGGAAGATAAGAATAACCTCATCGGGAAATATCACGAAGAGGGATACCGCGATGCGGAAATTATTCGCGACTCGGTTTACAAGCACGACGAAAAAACGGTAAATATAGATATCGAACTCGAAGAAGGGCCACTCTATCATATCCGTTCCATCAACTGGGTGGGAAATACCCATTATCCTTCTTCCCAGTTGGAGCAACTCCTCAATATGTCCTCCGGCGACGTATATAACCAGAAGAAATTACAAGAGAGGTTGAATAGCGATGAAGACGCGGCTGTCAACCTGTACCAGAATAACGGTTATTTATTCTCCCGTATAGATCCGATAGAGATCAATATAGAGAATGACTCGGTAGACCTTGAACTTCGTGTGATCGAAGGCCCCAAAGCTACTATCAAAAGGGTAATCATTCAAGGGAACGACCGTCTCTATGAAGATATCATCCGCCGTGAACTACGCACAAAACCGGGCGCGGTATTCAGCAAGGACGACCTTTTGCGTTCTGTTCGTGAAATTGCGCAGACAGGGCACTTCGATCCTGAAGCCCTCTCTGCCGATATCTCAGGAGGGATCAATCCCAATCCTGAAGACGGAACCGTGGATATTACCTATCCGTTGACATCTAAAGGAAACGACCAGATCGAATTTTCGGCCGGATGGGGTGTGACCGGATTGGTGGGCAAGCTCAGTTTACGCCTGAACAACTTCTCGCTGCAAAACCTGTTGAATCCTTCTATGCACAGAGGAATCATTCCTCAGGGGGAGGGACAGACTCTGGTGTTGAGTGCGCAGACCAACGGTCAATATTATCAATCCTATCAGTTTCAATTTATTGAACCCTGGTTTGGAGGGAAGAGGCCCAACCACCTTTCATTCAATGTTTATTATTCGAGAATGACCGGGTTGAACGAACGGTATTACAGCCAGAACATGTACTCCAATCCCTACATGTACGGATATCCCTACGGTGGTTATGGCGGTTATGGCGGTTATGGCGGTTACGGATATGGTGGCTATGGTGGCGGTTATTACCAGGATGCAATGGAGTACAGCTATGACCCGAACCAGGTATTCAATATGGTGGGTGCTTCCCTGGGATATGGAAAACGGCTTGAATGGCCGGACGATTATTTCCAGTTTATGGCGGAATTAGGATACCAGCTTTACGCACTGAAAAACTGGAGATACAACTATTTCCCGTTCCAGACAGGGAACAGTAATAGTATAACACTGGGATTAACGCTTTCGCGTACCTCTACCGACAGCCCTATCTATACACGTGTTGGTTCCCAATTCACTTTAAATGTCAGTGCTACGCCTCCTTTCTCATTGTGGGATGGCAATGACTACACCAAGATGTCTGACTCCGATCCGGCAAAATACAGATGGAACGAGTATCATAAATGGAAATTGAAAGTGCGTACTTTCACTCCACTGACCCCCCTGACAGTTAAAAGAACACCGGTAATGGCCACCAGGGTCGAGTTCGGAATATTGGGGCACTATAACAAAAACAAGCAGACTCCATTTGAAACATTCGATGTGGGAGGTGATGGAATGACGGGTTATACCACTACCTTCGCTACCGAGAATATAGCATTGCGTGGATATGAAAATAACTCAATTGCCCAGCAGGCACGTGCTTATACACGTCTCGGCCTGGAATTACGCTATCCGTTTATCCTGGAACCCAATTCCACTATCTACGGGATAGCATTCCTCGAAGCGGGAAATGCATGGTGGCAAGTGAAAGATATCAATCCTTTCGACCTAAAACGTTCTGCCGGCGTAGGAGCACGTATTTTCCTTCCGATGATCGGCTTGATGGGGATAGACTGGGCATATGGATTTGATACGGTATACGGTCGGGGTTCAAGAGAGAGAGGAGGGAGCCAGTTCCACTTTATTATCGGGCAGGAATTTTAACCGGCTACCTAAAGGATTGGGATAAAATAGCTGAAAGGCTTGTTACCCTGATGGAAACCCGGTATGACATGGCGGCGTTTAACATAATTTATTAAGATACCTGTAAACGTTTCATCTATAAGACCGTCTTTAGAAAAGAACATAGAGATTGGATTTGAGATCTGAGATTTGGAATGTGGAATAAAAAATAGAATCATATGAAGAAAATATTTTTTTTAATAGGAATATTTATGGCGTTAGCAGTGGGGAACACTTATGCCCAGAAGTATGCACTGATCGATATGGAGTATATTCTGAAGAGAATTCCTTCTTATGAAAGTGCAAACAAGCAGCTTGAGTCTTTCTCAACACAGTGGCAGAGTGAGATAGATAAAGAGGTGGAGACTGTCGATGCCATGTATAAGAAATACCAGGCTGATTTAGCAACCCTGCGTGGAAATGAAAAAACGAAACGGGAAAACGAAATTGTGGCAAAAGAAAATGCTATTCAGGAACTCAGAAATAAATATTTTGGGCCACAGGGTGAGTTATTCAAAAAACAGGAAGAGCTTGTCAAGCCTATACAGGATGATATCTATGAGGCTGTGAAAGCAGTTTCTACAGAATCGGGATATACTATCGTAGTGGACAGGGCTTCAGCTACATCGATCATTTTTGCTTCCCCCAGTATCGATATCAGTGATCAGGTACTCTCAAGGTTAGGTTATTAAAATAAATAGATTATCTTTGTAGCCGATTTTTATCGAATTACCAACTTAAAAAATAGAAAAATAGTAATCATGTTAAAGAAATTATTGATTTTGTTTATTGCTTTGGCTCCATTGGCGGCCATGGCACAAGAAGTGAAAATCGCCACCGTGAATGTACAGGAGATTTTTGCTGCTATGCCTGAAATTTCCGGTATTGAGACCCAACTCTCCGGCAAGCAGGAAGAGATCAGGAAAAATATGCAGGCGCTGGAGGAAGAATTCAACAAGAAACAGGAAGAATTTGAGACTAATCCGGCTGCATCTGAAGCTGCAAAACAAGACCAGCAAAAACAAATAGCACAGCTTTATGAAAGGTATCAGACCTATATGCAGAATGGCCAGCAGGAATTTCAGCAATTACAACAGAAACTGCTCGAACCGGTGAACAGAAAGATATTTGAGGCTATCAAAGCGATAGGGGATGAGAACAATTACACCTTTGTGTATGACATTTCCTCCATGCAGTCGCCCATTATTTATTTTAGCCCTTCGGCGGTTGATGCCACACCGCAGGTAAAAACAAAATTGGGTATCAAATAGGACAGATAGATACACACAGGTAAATTCCACAAAAAGGGTTCTTCGCGCGAGGAACCCTTTTTTGACTTCTTACATCCCCTTGATCACCAGTAGTGGTGTATCGGAATGGAATATCATTCTCCTCGCAATTCCGGGGTTGAATATCCTTGCAAAGATATTGCGGCGTGAACTCGACAGGGATATCATATCAACATTATTTGTCTCCGCGAATTTATCGAGTGTTACCTCCAGTCCCTCATTCTGGTCGATCAGTTTATATTCGATCTGCAAGTGTGGATAAAGGTCGGAAAAACGCTTTTGTACTCCCGATAACTTGATTTCGTTCCACACATCCTCCTTCTTGGCAATATGTGCCAGATAGACTTTTACCGGATAGGGTTTCAAAAATTTCATCATGATATCGAACGCCTTGAACTCACGTTCCTGGAAGTTGGTAAGAAAGACAATGGTTTTCATTTCTGAAATACTTCTTATCTTAGCTCCTTCAGGAATTGCAAAAACAGGTGTCCTGCAGCCCTCCATCACTTCTGCCGTCACGCTGCCGATAAGATCCAGTTCCTTGGCATTTTTTCCTCTGGTACCCATTACTATGGCAGTCGGACGTATCTTTTTGGAATAAGTGATGATCTCCTCTTCAGGTAGTCCTTCCACCAGGGCAGTACTGTAGGATACCTGGGGTATGGCACCGGAAGCAATCCTGTTTTCAATCTTCTCTACCAGATTCTGCATCTCTCTCTCTGTCCTGTTTCTAACATCCTGAAACAGATCTTTGTCGGTTGTCTGTAGGGTGAAAGTATCTCCAAAAGGAACTGATGCAGGATAAAAGGGAGTAAAGAATGCGTGAAGTAATTTTACTTTACAATCCATATCACGTGCCAGCCGAAACCCGAATTCACATGCTACCTGCGAATAATCGGAAAAATCCACTGGAATGAGAATCTCCTTCTTTGTCTTTTTCTGATTCTCACTTTCCATACCCGATGAGAAATCGACATCTTCAATAATTTGTAGTGCCCTGGAGAGGTCGCTCTCATTGATCCGTACCCGCACATTGCCAGGGATTACCGGATCGATCAATTTTATACCGTGAATGACCGCCGGAATTCCTTCTGACTCAAGGATTGATTTTAATATATGCGCTTTATCATACGTATGGATGGCAACGGTAACCAGCTTTTCGTCGTATGAACTGCTGTCTTTTTTATCCTTTCCCATACTGTCATCGTTTTAGGTATTCAAGGGTGTCAATTCCCACAAATACCTGTGTTAATAATCTAAAGATAAAAAAACCCAATATTGCACCGGTAAGTGATCAATAATGGGTTTACATTTTATTCTACCTCTTCTGTTTCTACCGAGTCGGGTTCGGGATAATCCTTAAGGCCGAGAATGCTCAGTGCCTTGTCAAAGATGGTAGTATCATCAAGCACCACAATGCCGCCATTGGGCCCTGGTTCAATATGTATTCCCACACTTCTGCCTTCCTTGTAGTTGTATCCACCAAAATAATTCCTCACGGTTTCGGGTTTCATATCCAATTCCTCGGCTATCCGGTGGATACTACCGTCAGGCAGTTTGTCTTTCAGTTCTCTTAACTCGTTAAAAGTGATTGTTCTTGCCATGGCTTTTTATTTTTTATATTAATAATACATTTGGTAATCTATTTCTGCCATAAACATACACAAAAAAACAGAGAAAGCAAATTTTTTGTATTAAAATCTTTGCGAAAATATCCTGTCCTTATTCTTATAACATCTTCAATGGGGTAAAGTTGCTAAAAAAGGACTAAAAATAGTAATAATGGCCAGATATAAGATGACGAAAGCGGCTAGTGTTGTACCCTCTTTCTTACCGTAAGCACTCACCCTCCGGGATAGTGGCGGGTGGATAATGGCTTTTCTCAACGCTGCATAGATCGCATATAAGAGTAAGGCGACAAACGTCCCTACAATCATTCCGGCCAAGATATCCGAAATAAAATGTACACCCAGGTAGATACGGGTATAACTGTTAATTGTAGCCCATAGCAGTGTGCTGAATGTCACTAAAGGGTTCCGGAACACTAACGAAAGAAACACGGCCAATCCAAAACTGTTGGTAGCATGTCCTGAAATAAAACCATATCTGCCGCCCCTGTAGCCATTGATAATGTCTACCATATCCCTGAAGTCGGGATGATGGGTAGGCCGAAAGCGTTCAAAGAAGGGTTTGAAAAAGGAGGATGAGATCTGGTCTGTTGCAACAAATACAAGAATGAGGAAGAGGGAGACTAAAATCGCTTCGTTACGGCGTGCACGGTAAAAAAAGATGAAGAGGATGAAAAGGAATACCGGAATCCAGATGAACCGGCCACTGATTGTCCACATCACATTATCCAGAAACAGTGAATCGCTGCCATTCATGGCAAAAAAGAGATCGCGTTCCGCGGGAAGTAGTCCCTCTATAAAATCTTTCATATTTTTAAATTTCAAATTCAAGATTCAAAGTTCCATATCAATCTATTTTCCATTTTCGACTTTCAATTCTCATCCCACCTAACCACTTAACCACCCAGGCTCCTTTCCACTATATTATGTCCACATCCTGTTGGCGAATCCAACCTATGCTGCCGTCGGAAATCTGAATTTCAAGCCAATTGCCATCCCTATTTCTGATTTTCACCTTCGTGCCTTCATGCAATTCAAAAAGTTGATTACTATTGGTATCGGGCGAAGCATTGACTGAAGCAGCCCCTGCCATTACGATGGCGGAGTCCCTGCGTGTACGCTCACTTTTTTGGCTAAATGCAAAAATATTTGCCCCAATCATCAATAGAAGAATTACGATACCTGTATAAAAAGCAGCCTTCCTTGCCCAGAGTAGGCGTATGAAAAGATAAACAGCCACACAAGCCAGAAATAGGATAAAGAGGATAATACCTGTGATAGCCCACTGGTTGGAACTGAACACATTCCTGACACCTCTGAACCAGTTGGTAAGAAAGAGATTGGCTGCTGTGTCGATACGGTCTACTGTACGATTCTGCGCAAACCGGAGATTATGCCGGATATCACCATCACCCGGATCAAGGAGCAATGCCCTTTCGTAACAGAGGATTGCTTTTCCCAGTTGGTTATCCCGAAAGTAGGCATTACCCAGATTGTAATAGAGTTGTGCTGATACTTTGTCGTCAGCCATTCCCTGCGCAATAAGTTCTTCATAAAGCGCTATACTTTCTTTATAGTTCTGGCTGCGATATGCCTGGGCGGCAGCCTCCGGCATATCTTGAGATGCCGGTGCAGATAGTTCTACTGCTGTATTGGCCGGATTCGGGACCGTATCGCCGACTATCTCTTGTCCCGACACCATCTCCACGCCACAATATAGGGTCAATATAAAAATGAATATATTCCGTATCATAATTTCAGTAAACTAAAAACTAAAAGTGAAATTTCTTTACATCTAAACTTCTCATTCAATCTCATTCAATCTCACTCAATCTCATTATTCACATTGGCATATTGATATCATCACATCGTTAAATTATCATTACCGGTTCCGACTTGTCGGGATCAACAAATCAACCTTTCCACTTTTTCACTTTCCCACCTTTCTCAGTTTGTTTTCCATATCTTCAATCGCTTTCATCGTATCGTTGTAGATACGGTCCATCTCGGCGTTACTTTCGGCAGGGGCATACCGTGCAAATTCGCAGGTATCGAGGATCTCAATAAACTTACCCGCCACCTGTTCACTGATGCCTTTTCGCGACAGTTCTTCTTCTATATTGTTTTTTGACAGGCGTGCCACCGGAATGGAAAGTTTATCGCTGAAGTACCCCCATATTGCACGTAACACCTCATCATAAAAATGCTCTTTATCCTGTTCTTTCAGATACCTATTGGCTGTTTTTAACCTCTTGATAGCCATTTTATTCGCTTTCCGGGTACGCATCAACGCCACATTGGCATTTTCCCGTGCCTGCTTCCGGTTTATTATATAAAGCACAATCAGTAGCAGTAGAGGGATCAGGTACCATAGCCAGTAATTTAATGAGCCGACGAAGAAGGTTGTGGCGGAAAGATAGGATGGTTCACCGGTCTTCAAGAAGCGTATATCCTGTTCCACCTTTACCTCCTGGCGATTCACAAAAGTGCTGGTCGTACTACTACCCGGATCTCCTTTTGCTATCTGCAAATTCTGTTCCGGTGCTGTGAGTGTTTCGTACCTATTTTTGCCCGGGTCAAAATAGGTAAATTCTACCGCAGGTAGGGTATAGGATCCTTCGTAACGGGGGATAGCCATATATTCTATCTTCCTGATTCCGGTTAATCCGTTAGTAGTTACATTCAGGGAGTTTGTAACTGTAGGATCATATACTTCAAAATTATTGGGGAATTCTATTTCAGGATTCCGGATCAGTTTCATATTTCCTGTCCCGGATATTTCCAATGTAATGGTGATCGCCTCATTGGCTTTTACTGCTGTAGAATTGATCCCGGATTTCAATGTGAAAGTACCTACCGCATTGGCGTAGCTGGGAGGCCTGTTGGCCGGGAGGGGTTTTACGTTGATTGACAAAGGATTGGTGATCAACTCTTTTTTTACATCCACCATCACCTCCTGGGTGCCGAAGAAGGTGGAAACCCTCCTCCCTGACGGAACAGAAAAGACCATCTCCAGGCTTCCGCGCGGGATAGAGATCTGTCCTGACCGCTGAGGGAACAGCAATGTTTTACGAAGATCGGCCGTATAATAGTTTCTTCCGTTATACCGCTCCAGTTGTAGTTGCTGATTCGCCGGTAGATCGATCTCTTCTACCATAAAACCTTCGAATTCGGGAAACTGTATTTTCCCGTAATTGATCGGATTCAATATAGTATAGAGCCGGAATGTAACAGTGAATCCCTCCTGTTCATAAGGGTCGTTCTTGGAGACAATAGCCCTGATAAATGCATCATCGGCTGAGACAGTCGCAGTCCCTGTGCCGGAAGAGCGATCCTCACCCCTTCCCCCGCCGGCGGCAGGCTCTTGCGATGATGATTCATCGGGAGGAAGCACTTTTATTTGCAGTGAATTGGATTCATAATTACTCCCATCTACCCTGATAGAGGCAGAGGGGATAGTGAATGTTCCCGTTTTTTTTGCCATCAGGATATAGGTATAAGTAACCGAACTCTCAGAGGTGGTTTTGCCGTTCACCGTCCGTTGGCTGAAGCTGGTGGATATACTGGGACCGAACAATACATCAAAATCGGGAATCTCCGGAAGGCGAATATCCTTCCCTTCCTTGTTCAGGATATAGCTCAACCTGAACTGCTCCCCTTCAACCACAGTCGCCGGAGCAGAGGCCTTGAATGTTACCTGGGCGGACACCTTTCCGGCACCGGTAAGCAACACAGCGAAAAGAAGAAAAAATATATAGATACGCTTCATAGGGCTTATTTCATTTTTCATTCTTCACTTTTAATTTATCAATATATCGACTCATTGGCACATTAACTACGCTTCACTCCGTTGAACGTTGTTTGGCATATTAGCATATTCATCAATTATTTTTTTACCAATTCTTATTATTCCTCCTGTTATTCTCAGCCTGCTCCTCTCTTTCCTTAGCCTTTATCTGTTGGACCTTTTCCTGGGTCTCTCTTTCATCCTGTTCTATCGCCTGAAGCAGTTGTCGGGCATTATCGCGTGACATCTGTTCCGGTTGGTCGGGTTGTTCCGCACGTTTCTCCTGATTCTGGTCATTCTGTTGCGGTTGTTGTTCCTGTTGTTGCTGTTCTTGTTGTTGTTCCTGCTGATCCTCCTGCTGATCCTGTTCACCGCCACCCTGCTCCTCTTCATCCTGGATCATCTTCTGTACCACTGCCAGGTTATAGCGGGCTTCATCATCCTGGGGATTTAATCGCAATGCCATTTTATAGGCCTCCATTGAACCTTGCAACTCTTTCTTTTGCAGCATCGCATTCCCTATGTTATGCCATGCAGCAGAGGCTTCCTCCGGTTTTTCCTGTTCTAAAGAGGTGTAATGGTTATACTTCTCAATAGCCTGATCCCACTCTTTCTGCCGGTAAAGGGCATTCCCAAGGTTAAAATTCGCTTCTTTGGATGCCGCATTTTCTTCCACCGCATTTTCGTAGAATTTAACCGCGTCGGAGAATTTTTCCTGTCGGTACTCCTTATTCCCTTTGCGGATGTTCTTCCGGACATCTTTTTGTGCGGAGACAGCTATTGGCAGCATCACCCCCGCCACAAGAAACAATATATATCTTATAATAAACCTGCTCATTCTATTATTCTTTGTAGATTAAAAATTACTAATTGCTAATTACCAATTACTAATTATCAAATCATCACATCCACCTTTCACTTAAAAACCCTCACATTCCTGAACAGCGGATTTTTCTTGTCATAAAAAAGTATCTCCAATACCAGAATCACAAGTATTATCCAGGCGAGCATTGAAAATTTCTCATCATATTCCGAATAAGTGAGGCTGGTAGTCTTGCCTGTCTGCAACTCATCGAGTTGTGTTTCCAACGCCCGGACAGCACTGTTTGAATTATCGGCACGGACATAAAATCCTCCTCCGCTCTGTGCTATCTCCATCGCCATCTGTTCATTCAGACGGGAGACCACTACATTGCCTTCTGAATCGGTCATAAAATTGCTTCCATATTCAGTGGCAGGTATTGGCGAACCGTCCGGGGAACCGATCCCGACCAGATTAATCATTACACCTGCTTTTGCCGCTTCTGCAGCAATATCGACGGCGCTTCCCCCATGATCTTCACCATCGGTAATGATCACCATGGCCTTGCTCATTTCCTGGTCACCGGAGAAGCAACTCATCCCCAAGCTGATTGCCTGTCCAATCGCAGTGCCCTGTATCGGGACAAGGCTCGGATCGATGGTATTGAGGAAAATTTTTGCCGACTGGGTATCGGATGTCAGCGGCATTTGTACATATGCCTCTCCTGCGAATACGATCAGTGCTACCTTATCATTCCTGCGCAGGTCGATCAGTCTCGACAGGATCTGTTTAGCCCGTGCGAGTCGATTCGGTGACACATCTTCAGCTAACATCGAATTGGAAACGTCAATTGCGATTACCAATTCAATTCCTTCTTTTTCAACTGTTTCCACCTTTATCCCGAATTGTGGCCGGGCAATCATAAATATGCCGGCGCATAATGCTGCAAAAATCAGCCAGAATTTCAGGTAGGAACGTTTCAGGGATAGTTCGGGCATCATCATCTTAAGCGTGGAGAGATTGCCCAATTTTTGGACATCCTTACGCTTCCTGATGTTCAGATAGATGTATACCGCCAGCAACAGGGGCATGGCGAAGAACAACCATAAATATTCCGGATTTCCGAATCTAAACATTTCCTATTTTTATATTGTATCTCACTATTATCAATCAATTGTTTCGCTTCGCGGAATCCATTCCCGTTCGGCAAACCCTCTTTTCACTATTCACTTTTCCTTTTTCACTCCCTTAAGGCACGCTCCTTAACCACGTCCTTCGTAATAACAATTCCAACAGTATCAATCCCAGGGCCGCCAGTGCAAAGGGGAGGAACAACTCCTTACGGCGCGTCACATTCTGCACACTGATCAGGTACTTCTCCATCTCGTCGATCTCATCATATACCTGGCGGAGCCCTTCGGTATCCTGCGCACGGAAATATTGCCCCCCGGTCATCGCGGCAATTTCAGTCAGTGTCTTCTCGTCGATGTCCACCTGCATATTTTGCATCCTGACCCCGTATGGCGTATTCACAGGGGTAGGAGCCATCCCTTTGGTTCCCACTCCCACCGTGTAGACGCGGATACCGTAAGAACGCGCCAGATCGGCAGCGGTAAGTGGAGCGATCTGTCCTCTATTATTTGTCCCATCGGTCAGCAGGATTACCACACGTGATTCGGATTGGCTATCTTTCAGTCTGTTGACAGAAGTAGCCAGTCCCAGTCCAATAGCTGTACCGTCTTCTATCATTTCGTACTCTACCTCGTTGAGCAGGTTCAATAATATCTTATGGTCAGTTGTGAGCGGACATTGCGTAAAGCTTTCACCGGCAAAAATCACTAAACCTATATTATCGTTAGGACGGTCTGCAATAAATTCAGAAGCTACTTTTTTTGCAGCCTGCAGACGATCAGGCTGTAGGTCTTGTGCAAGCATGGATCCTGACACATCCAATGCCAGTACAATATCGATGCCTTGTGTTTCTGTCTCTTCCCAGCTGTTAACTGATTGTGGCCGGGCAATTATAACGATAATCAACGCCACAGAGATCATCCTCAATACAAACGGAAGGTGCCGCATATAAACCCTAAAGTCGGATTTCATTCCCCCGAAAGCGCTGGTAGAGGCCAACTTAAAGGAAGCCTGTGTCTTTGACAGGCGCAGCACGTACCACACACTCAGTGGGATAATCAGCAACAACAGATATAGATATTCAGGATGCAGAAATTCCATTCTCACTTACTTTTTTTAATACTGTTATCCGGACTGTTTCCTCTCTCTTTATCATTCTTAGGCTCCTCTTCTTTCTCAACAGGATCGGGTTCCCGGGTCTGATTCACAAAGAAATAGGCGTTCACCAGACTCAGGTCATTTTCATCAGGATAGGGTTTATACTTTGCAAATTTTACCAGATCGGCAGTCGACAGGATCTGCTTGAGGTTATCATACGTCGATTCTATATCCGTGGTTTTGCGAATCTCATTCAGGATCTCTCCGGAAGTCATCTCCATTGCGTTGATTCCTTCCCTTTCATAGATATAAGTACGAAGGACATCCGTCAGCTTGCTGTAAAAATCTTTCTCCCTGCCTTGTTGCCATATTTTTTCAGTTTTGAGTTTGTCCAGTTCAGAGAGCGCACGCACATGTGCCGGCAACACTTGCGGCGGTTTAAAGAAATACCCTTTTTTCTTTTTCTTCAGTACAAGATAGATGATAAAACCAATTAGCCCAAGTACCAGTATTGCTCCCATCGCAATCCAGAGTATCCACAGATAATCTGTCCATACGAACGGAGCTTTTCGTACCGGTTTTATATCATTAAGTTGTAATTGTTTGAAATCGATGGAGTCCGTTTCTCCCGTGTTAATCTTTTCCAGATAAGCCAATGTGGAATCGGAGAGTTCCGGAGAAGTAACCTTTAATCCGAATGAGTTGGAGTAAATGGTATCCGTTCCATCGAAAAAGGGAATATGGGGTATATGGTACAAGGTAGAATCAAATGAAGTGACCACGTACTTGAAGTTGAGTGTCATCACGTTGTTCTCGATGATGGTGTCGGGAGGCAACATAGTAATTACTTCAATACCGGGCACTATCTCCTTTTCATACACCGGAAAATGGATGACCTTATCTTTTGGGGTAATTACTTTAAGGTTGATTAACGCCTGTTCGCCGATCATAATTTCAGTAGGCTGCACTGTTGCCTGTACCGAAGCCTTTTGTGCAACAAGGGAAGTGATGGATATAAGGCATAGGGCAACCGCGGCTGCCCTATGGATCGGGATGATATGTAGTTTTTTCCGTATCAAAGTTACTTTCTTTGTTTAAATAATTGCAGTAACAATTTCACATAATCGCTTTCGGTAGAGACCGACACACTGTCTACACCACTCTGCCGGAAGGCATTGTTCATCGACACCTGCAGGTCGCTCCACCAGGAACGGTAGCGGTCCCTTACCTTTTTTGAGGATGTGTTGATCCATCGCTCTTCTCCCGTTTCGGGATCCCTGACTTTCATCAGGCCGACCGGTTGTAATTCGGTACTCAGCTTGTCGTACACCTGGATAGCCGCCACATCATACTTCCTGGCTGCAATCCGAAGCGCTTGTTTATAATCGCCTGCATCAATGAAGTCCGATATCAGGAAAGCGGTACACCGCTTCTTGATAGCGTTGGTCATGTAGCGCAGGGTCACGTTAAGGTCTGTACCGTTCCCTTCAGGTTTAAAGCCCAGGATTTCACGAATAATATAAAGGATATGTTTTCTTCCTTTTTTGGGAGGGATAAATTTCTCTACCTTGTCGGTAAAGAAAATCACTCCAATCTTATCATTGTTCTGGATGGCAGAGAATGCCAGCGTTGCCGCGATTTCCGCTACTATATCACGTTTCAACAGTGATTGTGAGCCAAAGCCAAGACTTTCCGACACATCGATCAGCAGCATCACGGTCAACTCCCGTTCCTCTTCAAATATTTTGATATAGGGTCGGTTGTACCGGGCCGTCACATTCCAGTCGATATCACGCATATCGTCCCCGTACTGGTACTCCCGAACCTCAGAGAAAGCCATACCACGCCCCTTGAACGCGGAATGGTACTCTCCCGCGAAGATATTCCGCGAAAGGCCTCGCGCCTTTATCTCTATATGTCGTACTTTTTTAAGTAGGTCGGTCGTCTCCATTTAGTCTCCTGCCTTTATTCTTTACGGCACCTCTACCCTGTTCAGAATTTCGCTGACAATCTCTTCGGAAGTCATGTTGTTGGCTTCCGCTTCATAGGTAAGGCCGATACGATGACGAAGTACATCATGGCACACCGCACGGATATCTTCCGGGATTACATAGCCGCGACGTTTGATAAACGCGAAAGCACGAGCGGCCAACGCCAGGTTGATGGAGGCACGGGGTGATGCCCCAAACCCGATCATCTCTTTCAGGTTTGCCATGCCGAACTGGTCGGGGAAACGGGAGGCAAACACAATATCTACAATATACTTACTGATCTTTTCATCGATATACACCTCCCTCACCACTTTCCGTGCCTCTAAGATGGCTTCAGTAGAGATGACTGCTTTATCGATGGCAACCGGCTCGAAAATATTTTGCCGGATGATCTGCTTCTCCTCCTCTTTCGAAGGATAAGAAATGATCACCTTCAGCATAAAACGGTCTACCTGCGCTTCAGGTAGAGGATAGGTCCCTTCCTGTTCGATAGGGTTCTGGGTAGCCATTACCAGAAAAGGATTTGGTAATTTATAGGTCTGCTCGCCAATGGTAACATGGCGTTCCTGCATCGCTTCGAGCAATGAACTCTGCACTTTGGCGGGAGCACGGTTTATTTCATCTGCCAACACGAAATTGGCGAAGATGGGACCGTGTTTTACTTGGAACTCCTCATTGCGTTGGCTGTAGATCATGGTTCCGATCACGTCGGCAGGCAACAGGTCGGGAGTAAACTGGATCCGGCTGTAATTTGCATCGATCAGTTGAGCCAGCGTTTTGATAGCCAGTGTTTTTGCTAATCCGGGCACCCCCTCCAGAAGGATATGCCCGTCTGATAATAATCCGATCAGCAGCGACTCCACTAAGTGCTTCTGTCCCACGATCACCTGATTCATCCCGGTAACGAGTGTCTGGACGAAGCCGCTCTTTTGCTCTATTCTCTCATTTAGCTCCTTAATATCGACAACTTGGCTCATATTTTTTTATTATTGATAGGTAGATTTTTTTTTCGACTTACAAAATTAGAAATGTTAAAGAGGTTTCTTACAGTTTAGGGGTTAAAAATGTTTAAGCCTGTAGGATAACTCCATTTCGAAGCGATTGACGAAAGCTTCTTTCATCCGGTCGGAAACCTCTTCAAAGTCGACTTCATGCCCCAGCTCTTTCTGTATGGAGGTCACACCCCGATCCCTGAAACCGCAGGGATTGATATAATTAAAATAGGAGAGGTCGGTATTGATGTTAAGCGCCAGGCCGTGCATCGTCACGAAATGGCTTGCCCGCACACCAATGGCACAGATCTTCCTCGATTTGGCCCGATCGGCAGCATCAATCCATACCCCCATTGCCTTATCATCCTTTTCTCCTTTGATACCGTAGGTGTCCAGCATATCGATTACCACATCCTCCAGTGTGGATATATATTTTTTTATTCCCATTCCGAATGCCTCCAGGTCGATGATCGGGTAAACGACCAACTGTCCCGGACCATGGTAGGTGATATCCCCGCCCC
Source organism: Proteiniphilum sp. (assembly GCF_034331125.1). Taxonomy (NCBI): domain Bacteria; kingdom Pseudomonadati; phylum Bacteroidota; class Bacteroidia; order Bacteroidales; family Dysgonomonadaceae; genus Proteiniphilum; species Proteiniphilum sp. The sequence continues at coordinate 21,971 of NZ_JAXQGC010000009.1, read as the reverse complement.
GGTCAATAGTATGCAGGTCGATATTTTTACTCTTACAGACGTGGTTGGCGATAAGCAGGTTCTGTTTATCGCCATGTTTCCCCAGGGTGTACACATGTTCATGCTCGCAAAAAAGGAGGTACTGTTCTTTCTCTTCCTTCTTTTCCGATTTCGCCCGGACTACCGATTCGAACAGCTTTTCCTGATAATCCCACGTTTCCTTGTAACGGCCCGATCCGAGATTTTCAAATATCACTTTATTCATTATTCAAAAATCAAGATTTTGAGGTTATCAAATCGTTTAACCACGTTAGTCTCATTGTCTCATTGAATCATCGGCACATCAAACATGTTTCTCCGCATGGTAGGAAGAACGCACCAATGGTCCACTTTCCACGAACTTAAATCCTTTCTCCAGGCCTATAACCTTGTATTTCCGGAACTGCTCCGGCGTTACAAATTCTTTCACCGTCAGATGTTTTCTGGTAGGTTGCAGATACTGTCCGATAGTGAGCACCTGGCATCCTACGTTGATCAGGTCGTCCATCGTCTCCAGTATTTCTTCTTCGGTCTCTCCCAGACCCACCATGATCCCTGACTTGGGCTTGGCCTTACCGCTTTTAGCAATGGTTTCTATCGTTTTGAGGCTGACATCATATTTGGCACGGCTACGCACCTTCGGTGTGAGTCGCCTTACCGTCTCCATATTATGCGAAATGATTTCGGGACCCGTATCGATCACTTTATAAATCAATTCCTCAATCCCGTTGAAATCAGGGATGAGTGTTTCGAGTGTCACGTCCGGATTTCTTTCTTTGACACGTCTGATTGTGGTCGCCCAAAATTCCGCCCCGAGGTCGGGAAGGTCGTCCCTATCCACGCTTGTGATCACGCAATGCTTCAGGTTCATCTTCTCAATACTCTCTGCCAGACGATCAGGTTCATTCCAATCCACAATTCCCTGTGGGCTTCCCGTTTTCACAGAACAGAATCTGCATGCACGGGTACAGACATCGCCGAGGATCATAAAAGAAGCGGTTCCTCTGCCCCAGCATTCCGACAAGTTAGGGCATTTTCCGCTTACGCAAATTGTATGCAATCCCTTCCTTGCAATGATCTCTCTTACATCCAGGTATTGCTTCCCCTGAGGAAGCGATATTTTGAGCCAATCAGGCTTTCTAGTCATTAATTCAGGCTTGCTATCCATATTTTTATTAATTTCATTCGTTGTACCAGGCAGACTAAAATCATATTTTTCTGCGATACAATGAAAAAGTGATTTTTTTTAATGTTATACAGAAAACAAAAATACTATTTTATTCGGGTATTTGCTAAATTATTTTTAGGACCAAGCATTCCAGAACATTGTCGCCGTTCAAAAAATGCGTTGAAACTTTTGTTTCTTAAGAGAACCAAGACTGTTTAAACTAAAAACTGAAAACTAAAAGATTAATTTTTTATCTTTGTCCCCTAAACTCAGTTAGAGCGGATTATATTGGATTTTCGATTATTACATACAGATCCCGGATCAAGTGCCCGGGCGGGTATTATATCCACTGACCATGGAGAGGTGGAGACCCCGGTATTTATGCCGGTAGGTACTGTAGGGAGTGTAAAAGCTGTTCATGTCAGTGAGTTGAAAGAGGATATCGGAGCACAGATTATCCTGGGCAATACCTATCATCTTTACCTGCGTCCGGGGCTTGATATCCTGCAACAGGCGGGGGGACTACACCGGTTCAACAGCTGGAACAAGCCCATGCTTACTGACAGTGGTGGATTTCAAGTGTTCTCGTTGACCGAGAACCGGAAGCTCTCGGAAGAAGGAGCAGAGTTCCAATCACATATCGATGGTTCAAGACATTTCTTCACGCCAGAAAAGGCAGTCGACATCCAACGGATCATCGGAGCCGATATCATGATGGCGTTCGATGAATGCACTCCGGGGGATGCCGATTACGATTACGCGAAAAAGTCACTCGATCTCACAGAACGGTGGCTCGACCGCTGTCTGGCCCGTTTCCGGGAGACGGAATGTCCCTACGGACACCGGCAGACCCTTTTTCCCATCGTACAGGGTTGTGTATATCCCGACCTGAGACGCCGTGCCGCTGAAAATGTGGCAGCTAAAGGTGCGGATGGGAATGCTATCGGAGGATTAGCGGTCGGTGAACCCACCGAAAAGATGTACGAGATGGTAGAACTGGTCAATGAGATCTTACCCAAGGGCAAGCCGCGTTACCTGATGGGAGTGGGCAAGCCCGAGAATATTCTGGAAGCCATTGAGCGGGGTGTAGATATGTTTGACTGTATCATGCCGACACGTAACGGACGCAATGGTCAGATCTTCACTAAACAGGGAGTGATGAACATGCGTAACGAACGGTGGAAGAATGATTTCTCTCCCATCGAAGAAGATGGCGCATCGTTTGTAGATACCCTGTACAGCAAAGCCTATCTGCGACATCTCATCAATGTCAACGAGATATTGGGATTACAAATTGCATCTATCCACAACTTGGCTTTCTATATATGGCTGGTACAGGAGGCAAGGAAACATATCATCGCCGGTGATTTTTCGGAATGGAAGCCGATGATACTCGAAAATGTAACCAGAAGATTATGAGTAATATAGAATTTCTTAAGTTAAAACGACTCGACAGATATATCATTAAAAAGTTCCTGGGTACTTATATCTTTATGATTGCCCTGATTATCTCTATTGCAGTGGTGTTTGACATCAACGAGAAGATCGATAAGTTCATGACCAACAACGCATCGCTGCAAGCCATTGTCTTCGATTATTATCTCAATTTCATCCCTTACTATACTAACCTGTTCAGCCCACTGTTCGTCTTCCTCGCCGTAATCTTTTTTACTTCCAAGATGGCGAATAATTCCGAGATCATTGCTATCCTTTCAAACGGTATAGGTTTTAAGCGGTTGATAAAACCCTATATGGTGTCTGCTTTAGTGATTGCTGTTTTTTCTTTTGTCTTCGGGAGTTATATTATCCCTCCTGCCAATGCCACACGTATTGAATTTGAACAAACCTATGTGAATCCCCGGGGCAAGGTGACGGGCGATCGCGATATCCAGTTCAGGATAGGACCGCAAACCATCGTTTATTTTGGTAATTTTGACATGACCACCAACACGGGATATAATTTCTCTATGGATCATTTCGACAGCCTTCAATTAACATCAAGGCTCACAGCACAATCTATCCGTTACGACTCTGCCTATCACTGGACTATCAGCAATTACCAGATCAGGCGTTTCGAAGGATTGAAAGAGATAATTACCAAAGGTACGTCTATAGACACCACTTTACAGATTGTACCCAACGATTTTATTATTGCCAAGACAGACCAGCAAATGATGACTTCGCCTCAACTACGCAGTTACATCCAGAGTCAAAAGGAACGGGGATTTGGAAATATACAGGCATTCCAGATAGAGTATCACTCACGGATAGCCTCTGTATTCTCGGCATTTATCCTCACCATTATCGGCGCAGCGATCTCGGCGAGGAAAGTAAAAGGGGGAATGGGACTTAATATTGGTATCGGGCTGGCGCTGAGCATGGCTTATATCCTTTTCATGACTGTGAGTTCCACTTTTGCCGTGAAAGGGGGAATGAGCCCGTTTATTGCTGCCTGGATTCCAAATATTATTTTTACCGGTATCGCGTTGTATCTGTATAAGAGAGCGCCGAATTGATTTGTTGATCCCGACAAGTCGGAACCGGTAGTAATGATTTAACAATGTGGTGATATCAATATGCCAATGTGAATAATGAGATTGAGTGAGATTGAATGAGATTGAATGAGAAGTTTAGATGTAAAGAAATTTCACTTTTAGTTTTTAGTTTACTGAAATTATGATACGTAACATACTGATTTTTATTTTAATCGCAGTGGCATGGCAGTCCAATGCACAGGCAAACTATCCGGTCATTGTCATTGAGACCAATTATGGGACAATGAAAGCAATGCTATATGATGATACGCCCGTACATAGCAATCATTATCTGAAACTGATAAAGGAAGGTTATTTCGATGGTACCCTCTTTCACAGGGTAGTAGAGGATTTCGTAATACAGGGAGGGGCACAGGATTCCCGTGATGCCCCGTCAGGTGCCCGGATTGGAGGTGGACGTACTGATATGGAGTTGATGCCTGAATTTCGGGAAAACAGGTTTCATAAAAAAGGGGCGCTCGCTGCTCCAAGAAGAGGTGACAACGAAAATCCGCAGAAAAAATCAGATGCTTCACAGATCTATATCGTACAAGGAAGGATTTATACACAGGGACGGCTCGACTCAATGGAGATGGCTGTGAATGTACCTATCAAGAACGAAATTATCCGTACCCATTATCTGCCGCATAAAGAGAAGCTCGATGAACTGAAAGCGGCAAACGATGCCGGTGGATTCAATGCCCTTTTAGATTCGCTTTTAAACGTCGTGGATTCCCTCTACGCGATAGCTCCCGGAAAATTCTTCCTCCCCCAGGAGTTGAAAGAGGCATACACTACCCTTGGCGGCATAGATCGTCTGGATGGTTCCTATACTGTCTTTGGAGAGGTGACCGAAGGACTTGAAGTGATCGATAAGATCGCGGCCCTGCCGGTCGATGAGAACAGTCGTCCCAAAACTGATGCCAAGATTATAAGAATCTATGCAATCACTCAATATTCTTCCTTACCCCGGTCAGAAATGCTTTCATTTTATCGGAATCTTTCTCCCCGATAATATCGAGCAATTCGCGCAGTTTCATCCTGATATTTTCCAATTGCTTCGATGTATGCGGATTAAAAAGGATTTCCGTTAGGAGGTAATCGTCTTCCGAGAGTAAGCCCTGTGCAATATTCATATGCTTTTTAAAGGTCGTCCCCGGCGCATCCTGATGTTTCATTACGGAAGCAAACACCAATGTCGAAGCAAAGGGGATAGAGAGAGAGTAGGCAATGGTTTCGTCATGTTCCTGGAACGAATATTCAAACACGTTGAGCTTCAGTCGATGGTACAGATCCCTGAAAAAGACCTTTCCCATATGCGACGACTCCGAAATAATGATGGCGCTTTCTCTACTCAGGTCGTTAAGGCTCGCAAAAGTAGGGCCGAACATGGGATGGGTGGAAACATACGGGCGGGTACGTTCCCTGTAGAACTCCTCTAATCCTGTTTTCACCGAAGCGATATCGCTCAGGATACAAGTCTCCGGCAGATATGGCAATACGTTATGGAATGCCGGAATGGTATACTTCAGCGTAGCGGCATTGATCACCAGTTCCGGTGCAAAATCTTTTACTTCGGTAGCGTCGGTCATCCGTTGCGTATTATAGATGAATCTCAATTTTAGAGGATCGGGATCCAGTACTGCCACTTCGTGGTCAAAACTAAGCACATCGGCAAAAAACGACCCCATCTTGCCGGCTCCGAGAATTAATATCTTCATACTATTGAAATTACTAATTACCAATTAATTACATTAGTCGCTACTTGTCCCGATTTATCGGGATTGGCATATTTAACTACACTTCGTTTCGTTGAACGTTGTTTGTCTTATTAATCTTTATTCGATTTTACTCTCTCCATAATCACCATCTGTTGACGGACTGATTCTGAGTGGATGGCTTCCAAAACTTTTTTGACAAAGTCGCCCGACATTTCCATCCGTTCGCCCTGCGCTGCCCGATCAGTCAGTATCTGGTCATACCGTTGTGTCTGCAAGATCGGCATATGGTGTTCCAGTTTGTATTGTCCGATCTCCCTTGATACCCGCATCCGTTTGGCCAGCAGTTGTAATAGTTCATTGTCCAGTTCGTCGATCTGTTCGCGCAAGTCGGAGAGATCTTCCGTAGTCTGTATCGTATCGCGGATCACAAGGTTGTCGAGTATCTCTTTCAGGGTGGCGGGTGTGACTTGTTGTGCCTTATCACTCCATGCTTCGTCCGGAGAACAGTGCGACTCTATGATCAACCCCGAGTAATTCAGGTCCATTGCCTGTTGACTTAACTTTGATATCAGATTGCGTGCGCCACCGATATGGCTCGGGTCACAGATAATGGGCAACGTAGGAAAACGGCGTTTCAGCTCGATAGGAATATGCCACTGCGGCAAATTACGATAGATGGTCTTGTCGGGAGTACTGAACCCACGGTGGATCACCCCCAACTTCTTTATCCCTGCGTTGTACAATCGTTCCAAAGCACCGATCCACAATTCCAGGTCGGGATTGACTGGATTTTTTATCAATATGGGGATATCCACCCCTTTGAGCGTATCAGCAATTTCCTGTACTGCAAAAGGATTTGCTGCTGTCCTGGCGCCAATCCATAACATGTCGATCCCATATTTTAAGGATTCATAGACATGTTTTTCGGTGGCCACTTCGGTCGACATATACATGCCGGTTTCCTTTTTGGCCTGCATCATCCATCCAAGAGCCGGACTGCCTATTCCTTCAAATCCGCCCGGTTTGGTTCTTGGTTTCCACACGCCTGCCCTGTATATTTTTACTCCATTATCTGCCAACTGGCGGGCAGTGGCCATCACCTGTTCTTCTGTTTCCGCACTACAAGGGCCGGCGATCACAAGAGGCCTCTTATCGTCAATGCCTGGTAACAAGATTGATTCAAATTCCATATTATTTTAATTGTTGTTTTATTGTTTATTTATTCAGATAGGCACTTAGGCTCCTTTCCACCCTCTTATGAGCTTCCTCCAGTTTTTCTGCTGGCGATCCAAGCGAGATCCGGATAAACCGGTCTCCGTTCTTTCCGAAGATGGCACCCGGTGTAATAAAAACCCTTGCATTGTGCAGTATATTGTCGACAAATGTTTTGCTGTCGGGAGCCTCATCAGGAAGCTTTCCCCATACGAAAAGGCCCACTTGGCGTTTGTCGTAACTGCATTGCAACTGATCCATAATCTTCTCCGCCCATACGCGGCGTTCCGCGTATAACTTGTTCATTCCGGTGTGCCACTCGTCCGTATTTGACAATGCGGCAATAGCCGCCAATTGCATCGGCTTGAACTGCCCACTGTCGATATTACTTTTTGCCCTGAGTACCCATTTTACAAATTGCGGATTGGATGCCAACATCCCCATACGCCACCCCGACATATTATGAGACTTACTCAATGAGTTCAGTTCAATACAGATATCTTTAGCACCAGGAACTGACAAAATACTCATCGGCTTATCATTCAGTATAAAACTATAAGGGTTATCGTGGCAAATAATAATACTATGCTTTTTCCCGAACTCTACCAGTTTTTCGAATAATTCTACCGAAGCATTGGCTCCTGTAGGCATATTGGGATAATTGACCCACATCAGTTTCACATTCGACAGATCCATTTTCTCCAATGCCTCGAAATCGGGTTCCCAATTATTGCCCTCCAACAGATCGTAGGGTATTACATTTGCCCTCAGTAGGCCCGACACGGAACTGTAAGTGGGGTAGCCCGGGTCGGGTACCAAAACACCATCTCCAAAATTGAGGAAGGCCATTGAGATATGTAGTACTCCCTCTTTTGAACCAATCAGCGGTAATATTTCGTCTTCCGCTAATTCCACATGATATATCCTGCCATACCACTGCGCGAAAGCTCTTCTCAACTCGGGAATACCTGTATAGGGCTGATAAGCATGTGTATCTGGGCGCTGGGCTGTTTCACAGAGTGTGCGGATAGTCTCTTCCGACGGCATGCGGTCGGGTGCGCCTACTCCAAGACTGATCACGTCTTTCCCTTCGGCGTTCATGCGGGCCACTTCCGCCAGTTTTACCGAAAAATAGTATTCGGATATCGACTTGATATGTTCGGCTGGTTTTATCATTTTTTTAATTATGAATTATAAGTTATAAATTATGAGTTAGCAATTACTAATTGACTCATTAATTCCATCATCAAATACATTTTCTATCTCCTCGTCTCCCCAATTTCCCCAGTCTTCCCCTTTCCCCTCTTCATGTTCCTCTTTCCCCTTTTCATTCTTCACTCTTCATTCTTCACTGAACTTATGCTTCTCTTCCCTGTATTCTCCCAACACCTTCAGTCTGCTTATCAAAGGCATAATAGCATCTATAGATTGCCGGTAACGATTGTAATCGGTGAAGGTAAGATCAATATAGAATTGATACTCCCATTCTCTTCCAATAATAGGAAGCGACTGGATACGGGTCAGGTTGATATTATAGAATGACAATACAGAAAGTACCTGGGAGAGGCTTCCTTCGTTATGTGGAAGTACAAAAACCAGTGACGATTTATTGATATGGTTTTCTTTCTGTACTTCACGCAGCATTTCGCCTTGTGCCAGGATAAGGAAGCGGGTGAAGTTCCTTTTATTTGTCTCGATACCATGGGCAAGCACTTCCAGGCCATACTTTTCAGCAGCCAATGCGCTGCAGATAGCCGCAGTCGACTCCAGTTGCTTATCCCGGATATCACGTGCAGCCAAAGCCGTATCTTCGTGCTCTACAATTTTTACATTCGATAAAGTATCGAGAAACGCTTCACATTGCATTAAAGCAATAGGATGCGACATCACCTCTTTAATCCCTTCTATCGGCTTGCCGGGAAGTACCACCAATGAATGCGAGATACGCAATTTATGCTCTCCTGCGATCTGCACGTCGCTCATTTTCAGCAGGTCGTGATTTTGCAGCAGGCTTCCGGCAATAGTATTCTCAATCGCCATCAGGCCTATCAAATCAGGGTCTTTTTTTGTTTCAGTGAAGATATCACGAAAAGTGCTGCACGGAACAATCTCCAGTTCTTCATCTTTGAAATATTCGCGGGCTGCAATTTCGTGGAATGAACCTTCTCCCCCTTGAATGGCTATTCGTTTCATCTGATTTATTATTTAAATGAAAAAAGTCCCGTCGTGTAATCGACAGGACTTTATTATTCTGATATGACTTTTAAATTCTTCTCATTCTGCATATAAAATCCTGCCTTTACCTACTAAAGTAAAAGTAAAACCAGAAACCAAATGCAAAAACAGAACCAATCATTGTATTTTTTCTATAAAGCGGATATGACAAAAATATCATATCGATAATGAATGCAAAAGTACTATTTTTTTCTTCTCGACAAACAAAATGAAGAAAAAATGTAGCGAATAATTAAAAAATGTAGGATAAAACCACTATAAAACAGTTGCAAATCTATCAGTTTTCATTATTTTTGCACATTAAAGAGGACCGAGAAGACTAATATTTACAACCATAAACAAATTAATCAATGTTCAAAAATCATCCTAAAGGGTTGCTCGCCGCCTCACTGGCGAACATGGGAGAGCGTTTTGGTTTTTATACCATGATGGCTATCCTCTCACTTTTCTTAATGACGAAGTTTGGTCTTAACGAGACGAATGCCGGAATTATTTACTCAGTCTTTTATGCTTCCATCTATCTGTTAGCGCTGGTAGGCGGTCTTATTGCCGATAAGACCCGGAACTATAAAGGGATCATTCTGCTCGGTCTGCTCCTGATGACACTGGGATATGTGATTATCTCTGTTCCTACGGCCACACCCGTTCCATCGGACAAATTCGGGATTCTGTTGGCTTTAAGTTGTTTTGGACTTCTTATTATCGCGTTTGGTAACGGGATGTTCAAAGGTAATCTCCAGGCGTTGGTGGGGCAGATGTACGATAATCCGCAGTACAGCAAAATGCGTGACTCCGGTTTCCAGTTGTTCTACATGTTTATCAATGTGGGGGCTATCTTCGCGCCCTTCCTTGCCGTCGGTGTAAGGAACTGGTGGGTAGAGAAGAACGGATATCTGTATAATGCCGACCTTCCTACGCTTGCTCACCAATATCTGGGAAATACCATTACATCTGAAGGTGCGGCCCGGTTACAAAGTCTGGCATCGGAAGCCGGATTTGCCGGTACCGACCTTGCGACTTTCAGTAGTGGATATCTGAACGTGTTTACTACCGGGTTCCATTACGCTTTTGCGGTGGCTATCGTGGCGATGCTTGTTTCATTGGTGATATACCTCTTCAATAAGAACAGATTCCCCGATCCCGCCAATAAACAGATCGACAGTGCCAATGCCGCTGTGGAAGAGATGGATATCAAAGAGGTGAAACAGCGCCTTTATGCCCTTTTCGCCGTATTTGCCGTTGTTATTTTCTTTTGGTTCTCGTTTCACCAGAACGGGTTGACTCTCACTTATTTTGCCAAGGATTACACCGACCTGAGCCAGATAAAGCTCAACTTGGGATTTGTCACTTTGCAGGGGGCCGAAATATTCCAGTCTATCAATCCTTTCTTTGTGGTCTTCCTTACTCCCATTATAGTAGGATTTTTCGGATGGCTCAGGGCTAAAGGGAAAGAGCCATCTACCCCCCGTAAGATAGCGATCGGTATGGGAATTGCCGCACTGGCTTATGTGGTTATGGCGATAGGGTCGGTAGGACTTCCCCTTAAATCGGAAGTGGATGCTATGGGTGGGTTGGCCGACTCGGCACGTGTGACTCCCTGGCTGTTGATCGGCACTTATTTTATCCTTACTGTAGCTGAACTCTTTATCAGTCCATTGGGTATCTCTTTCGTGTCGAAAGTCGCTCCCCCGAAATTGCAGGGAATCATGCAGGGAGCCTGGTTAGGTGCAACGGCAATCGGTAACAGTCTGTTGTTTATCGGAGCTATCTTCTATGCCAACATTTCGATGACAGCCACATGGTTGGTATTTGTGTCAGCATGTGTGATCTCGATGTTCACCATGTTGGGCATGCTCAAATGGTTAGAAAGGATCGCAAAATAATCATTATACGATTCCGGTCGGATAGGGGGAAAGTAGTATTGCTTTCCTCCTTTTTTATTTTGAGGAATGATAGAATGCCATCCGGAATACCGTCCACCCTTCCCTGTTGAAGTGAGTCAGCGTGCCCCCATGCAGACGCATAATATATCGTGATACGCTCAGTCCTATTCCGGTACCGGTATGTTTGGTTGTGAAAAAGGGTACAAAAATATTTGGGAGTATATCTTCTGCGATGGGTTGCCCGTTATTGCATACATCCAGGTATATTTTCTCATTCTCTTCCATCAATTCTATCCTGATCTGTCCCTCTTCTCCCGGGATGGCTTCCGAAGCGTTTTTTAAAAGGTTGAGCAACACCTGCATGATCTGGGACTCATCCACCTGTCTCACGGTGGATTCATCGGGTAGATGTAGTGTTACTGATATTCCTTTCTCTTGAAGTACGGCAGCTTCCAGTACTATTGCCCGCTCGATAACGGACTGCAATGAAACGGGGTTTAACTGAGGCTTGGGGATTCCCGTGAAACGGCGATAGGAATTGACAAAACTTATCAAACCCTTAGCCGTGGAATTGATTGTTTGTAGTGCCTCTACGGTATTCTGCATCAAAGAATCCTCTTCATAGGGTTCGTCCTTGCGAAAAGCAAATAGCAACGTGTCGGTCAGAGAAGTGACAGGTGCAATGGAGTTCATGATCTCATGTGTCATTACGCGGATCAACCGTATCCACGAATCCATCTCTTTATAGTCGAGTTCACTGCCGATATTGTTCAGGGTGATGATTTTCAGCCGTCTTCCTTGTAGTATGATCTCCGAAGCCCTGAGGCTCAACTGCATCTCTTCCCGCTCGTTGGCGATTTTAATGGTTTTGGTGTCCGACGAATCCAGATTGCGGAACAGGTCGGGAAAAGACTTATCGATATTCGCCAGTTGATTGATATGTGTGAAAACCGGAAGTCCCAATAGCTGATTGACAGTGCGGTTTATCTGTATTACTACATTCTCTTCGTTCAGGATGATGATGCCGGTGGAGACACTCTCCATGATAACACTTAAGAATTTTTCATTCTCAATCACTAGTGTCCGGTTAAGCGAATAGCGATTTGCTTGTAGGATTGATGAACAAACGGTTTTGAGCGTTTTTTTTATTTTTCGATTTGAAAATATTTTTCATATTTGTCGTAAAAACGCCAGATATGAATGTAGGGAAAACCGTATTTGCTCAATTAATGTCATTCTTCCCGGACTATGAGTTTAATAAATGTGTTACTAAATACAACGGCAACTATAAAGTGCGAAGCTTTACCTGCCGTGAACATTTCCATGTAATGAGTTTTGCCCAACTCACCTACAGGGAAAGTCTCAGGGATATCGAAGCCTGTTTGAAAGCACTTTCAAGTAAATTATACCATAGCGGTATAAAACAGGCAGTCTCAAAATCCACATTGGCAGAGGCTAATGAAAATCGTGACTGGCGCATTTATGCAGACTTTGCGCAAGTCCTGATAAAGGATGCGCGCAAGCTGTATAAAACAGACAACGATTTTTTACTTGACATTGACAACATGGCCTATGCCCTTGACAGCACAACGATAGACCTTTGTCTCTCATTGTTCCCATGGGCGAAGTTCCGCAAAAAGAAAGCAGCCGTAAAGGCTCATGTCCTTTTGGATCTTCGGGGCTCTATCCCGACTATTATTGAAATAACAGACGGGAGTGTGCACGATGTCAATATACTGGACCATATCACAATTGAACCCGGTGCCATCTATATCATGGATCGGGGATATCTTGACCTGGACAGGCTCCATTCCATTCATTGCAAAGGTGCTTTTTTTATTACCCGGGCAAAGGGGAACACTGCGGTGAAGAGGGTTTATAGCCGGCCGGTCGATAAAACCACGGGGCTCAGGTGTGATCAATCCGTAAGGTTTACAGTCTACAACTCGAAGAAAGAATATCCGGAACTGATTCGCAGGATAAAATCCTTGGACCCCGATACCGGAAACACTTACGTATTCCTGACGAATAACTTTGAGTTAGACGCCTTGCTTATAACTCAGTTATACAAAGAACGCTGGAAGATTGAATTGTTTTTCAAATGGATAAAACAACATCTTCGAATTAAAAATTTTTACGGCACGAGCTACAATGCGGTATGTTGCCAGATATGGATTTCCGTCTGTGCATATCTTTTAGTAGCGATCGTAAAGAAGAGGCTCAATCTGGAGCATTCGCTCTACAATTTATTACAGATTTTCAGCCTTACTCTTTTTGAAAAGATGCCTATAAATGAACTATTTACAAAGAGCGATTACAATTTAACAAGTCCGAATGATAATAAACAATTGAATTTGTTTGATTTATAACCGGACACTAGTGCTATACCCAAAAGTTTGAAACATTCGCAACCACTTCCAGGGTAATCACACTGGCATCCTCGCTTTCGATATTTATAGCCATGCTGGGATTAGTGGCGATACATTTATATACGACAGTCCGCAGGACAAAGGAAATAGGGATCCGCAGGATCAACGGGGCAACTTCCGAAGCAATATTCTCTCTATTGACAAGTGATATTGTCAAATGGATCGTGATTGCCGGAATCATAGCTGTCCCTATCATCTATTATATGGCATCAAACATGTTGAACGAATATAGTAATCATACTTCCTTGAGTTGGACAATGTTTGTAATTCCCATATTGATTCAATGCGTCATCGCCATCCTGGCTACATCGGGAGTAACGTTGTGGGCTTTGCAACAAAACCCTGTGAATGCGTTGAAGAAGGAGTAAATTTTCCCACTTCTTTACTTGACTTTGTCCATTTTCTGTCGTCACTCGGCATAGTTCAAGTAAACTTGACTCTGCACTCGTTCCTAAAAAAATTCTAATTTCCAAATAATAACAATAATATAAACTATTTACACTTACAACTATGATTAAGATTAATGATTTGAGAAAAGTATTCCGTACTGAAGAGGTAGAAACCATCGCGTTGAACAATATCGCCATGGAAGTAAAAGAGGGTGAATTTGTAGCCATCATGGGGCCGTCGGGTTGTGGTAAATCCACCCTGCTGAATATTCTCGGTTTGCTGGACAATCCTACGTCAGGAAAATATTGGCTTGATAACAAGGAGGTGGGGCATCTCAAAGAAAAAGAACGCACCCAAACCCGCAAGGGAAAGATTGGCTTCGTGTTCCAGAGCTTCAACCTGATCGAAGAAATGACGGTGTATGAAAACGTGGAATTACCGCTTACCTACCTGAAAGTGAAAACGTCGGAGCGTAAGAGACGGGTAGAGGAAGTGCTCCGCCGGATGAATATCAGCCACCGTTCGGGACATTTCCCCAACCAGCTTTCGGGAGGTCAACAACAGCGTGTAGCCATTGCCCGCGCGGTAATCGCCAACCCCAAGCTAATCCTTGCCGATGAGCCGACCGGTAACCTCGACTCCAAAAACGGGAAGGACGTGATGGATTTGCTCACCGAACTCAACAGGGAAGGCACCACCATCGTGATGGTAACCCACTCGCAACACGATGCCTCTTTCGCACACCGCATTGTCAACCTGTTCGACGGACAAATCGTCACCGAGGTACAGATGTAAAAGCAATTGAGTCGGCAATCAGCGAGACTTTCTTGGGTGAAAGAAGGTCTTTATCCATTTTCAATTTTCAACTGTCAATTTTCAATTATTTAAAATGGTCAACTTAAAAACTTATCTGAAATTCCTTTCGCGCAACAAACTCTACACGTTTGTTTCCATCGTCGGATTTTCCATCTCACTGATGTTCGTTATCATTCTGGGACTATACGTCAAGCAGGAACTATCGATAGATGATTTTCAGGAGAACAAAGACCGTATTTTCCTGATCGCGAACGGCACCGAATCGATGCTGGGAAATCCCGTACCGCAGTTCGTGAAGGACAATTGCCCCGAAGTGGAATCATTCGCACGGGTACTTTCACGCGAAGTAGCGCTTGGAAAAAAGGGGAGTGATAAGGTAAAAGTAAAGGCTTTATTTGCCGACTCTACGTTTTTCCATGTCTTTTCCTTTAAAGTGATCGAAGGCGATCCGGCACGGGTGCTGGAAGCACGTAAAAGTGTGATTGTTACCCGTAGCTTTGCCTCCCAACATTTTGGAGATGAGAATCCCGTCGGCAAGAGCCTCTTTATCGATAATAGCGAACATACCATCACGGGAATAATGGAGAATATACCTGAAAACACCATTATTCCCGATGCGGAAATACTCGTCAATTATAATTCCATCACTCAATACTGGGGCGACTATATACTCGAAACGAATAACAACTTCGGTTTCACGGCCTTCTTTCTCGAAAAAAAGGGTACGGATTTTACATCGAAAGCGCCCGTATTGTTGGATTTGTTCAAAGAGAATTTCTGGTTTTACAAAGAAGGATTTGGGAAATCGGTAAATATCATTCCCCTGAAGGATGCCTATTTTACGCTTACCTATTCAGGTTATGGGGTTTTAAGGCACAACAGTCGGACTACCATTACGGTCTATATGGCAATCGCTATCCTGATATTGGTGATCGCCCTGTTGAACTATATCAACCTCACGGTAGCGCAGGCGGGATTCCGCGGTAAAGAGTCGGCCATAAAAAAACTGCTGGGAAGCAGCAAGAACAAACTGGTTTCCCAACTGCTTGCTGAATCATTGCTGATCACCACCGTCACCTTCCTCGCAGGATTGCTGCTGGCATTTCTTGCCGAACCGTTTTTCAATAACGTACTGGACACCACGCTTAACATGGCGCATCAGTTTACACCATCCATGATCGGAATCTGTATCCTGTTCGTGGTTATTATCTCTTTCCTTGCAGGGATTATTCCCGCCGTTATTATCTCTAATTTTATTCCGCTTGAAGTAGTGAAAGGGACTTTTTCCCGAAAAGTGAAATCATCCTATTCCAAAGTATTGATCATATTTCAATATACAGTGGCGATTGCATTGCTTATATGTGCCATCTTTATTCAACGGCAATCCCAGTTTTTGATCAACTATGATGTAGGTTACAACAAGGAAGGCATCCTGGAAATAAACAATACCGGATTAGATACAACGCAGTTGGATGGTTTTAAAGCAAAACTCTTGGGGATCCCCGGAGTGGAATTGGTCTCCTTCTCATGCGGAACACCCCTCAATGGCGGTAACAACAACTCGTATGAACAGGACGGTGAACAGTTCAGTTTTCAGAAATTTTATGTGGATTCGGCATTTTTCCGGATATACGGTATCACGGTCGAACCAACCGGTATTCCACCTACGAAAGAAACCTGGTGGCTGAGCAAAAAGGCATACAAAGCGGTACATGCAGATCCGGCGACACAAACATTCCGCGTTTGGGGCGGAGAGGAAAAAGCACAGATCCCGGGCATTTTCAATGATTTCAAGATACGCACCCTGGAGCGAGATTACAACCTGTTGCGTATACGCTGGCGAAGAAGTTACGAAACGCCCTGGGTTATTATCGTGAAAATGATGTCGGGAACCGATTACTACGGTACGGCAAAACGCATTGAAAGGGAATATACACAATACACCGGGGGAGAACTGTTCGAAGCCCGGTTTGTAGATGAAGGAATCCAGCAGAATTACGAAAGCGTCCGGAAAACATCATCCATTATGAACGCATTTACGTTACTGACCATTATTATTATGGTGATGGGCGTGTTTGCCATGTCGCTCTACCTGATCCGTCAGAAGGAAAAAGAGATTGCACTGCGAAAGGTCAATGGTGCTACTGAAAAAGAGGTGCTGCTTCTGCTTAACATAGACTCATTAAAAAGGGTAGCTATCGCGTTTGTGGTCGCCTGCCCTGCCGCTTACTACGCCATGACAAAATGGTTCGAGAACTTTCCCTACAAAATCTCACTTTCGTGGTGGGTATTTGTCATTGCCGGATTAGCTGTCCTTTTACTCACACTTATTTCAGTAAGTTATATGACCTGGAAAGCGGCACGGGCCAATCCGGTGGAGTCATTGAAAGGAGAGTAATTTAATGTGCCAATTATTCAATATGGCAATGCAACTAATTAAAAGAGAAATTGAGTTATGACCGTTTCAACTAAAATGCTGACCGTATGGTGAAGAGTGAATAAAAAATATTATCTTTACAACCAGTTATTTGCATATAAAAATGAAACGTCCCGAAATAGTACAGGCGGTAAAAACAATTTTACAGTGCGTGGCGCCCGATGCCGAAGTGATTCTTTACGGCTCGGAGGCCCGGGGTGACGCTCGTGTGGACAGCGATATTGACTTGCTCATTTTGATAAACAAGGATAATTTGACCTATAAGGAAAAAGCGGATATTACAAATCCACTATACGATTTGGAATTACAAGGTGATTGCAGTGTAAGTATCAGTCCTTTAGTATATACCCGAAAGGAGTGGTACAATCGTCCGTTTCGAACACCCTTTTTTATAAACGTAATGAATGAAGGAGTCAGATTGCAATGAAACAACAGCCATTAACCGAGACAGAACGTTGGCAGTTGGTCGACTATCGCCTGCAACGAGCATAAGAAGCTCTGGCTGAAGCTGATAGTCTGATAAAATCCAATTTTTACAATGCAGCAGTAAACAGATTGTATTATGCTTGTTATTATGCTGTTATAGCGCTTTTGATAAAACATAATATTACTGCACAGACTCATAAAGGAGTTAAACAAATGTTCTCACTGCATTTCGCTGCCAACGGGAAAATAGAAAAACGATACTCGATATTCTACGGACGTTTATTTAACGACCGCATAAGCAGTGATTATGATGACTTTGTCCAATACGATGAAGAAATGATTGCAGAATTGCGTCCACAAGCCGAAGAGTTCATCGTAATGGTAAAAAATAAGTTAACGACGGGTACAGAGATAGATACCATCACCCGTTGATAACTTCTGACAATATCTCCACCAACCTTGGCCGATTTTCCGTATTTTTGTCCTATTCAGGAATAAAAATTCGACCAATTATATGCATCCGTTTGTACATCTACATGTTCACTCGCAGTATTCACTGCTCGACGGGCAGGCAAGCATACAACGCCTGATCGACAAAGCCGTGGGAGACGGTATGAAAGCGCTGGCGCTGACCGACCACGGTGCCATGTACGGCATCAAGGAATTCCTCAATTATGCTGCCAGGAAAAATGCTCCGGTAAACGCAGAAATAAAAAAAATAAAGAGCGAGATAAGCGATCTGGAGAAGAAAGGGGAAAGTGGAGAGAAGATCGGGCAACTCCGTCAAAAACTCACCGAGACGGAAAACAAGCTTTTTAAACCGATAGTGGGGTGCGAATGCTACGTGGCACGCCGTAACCGCTACCTGCAGTCGGAGAAGATCGACGGCAGCGGGTGGCACCTGGTCGTGCTTGCCAAGAACCTGCAAGGGTATAAAAACCTTATCAAGATGGTCTCCAAGAGCTGGACCGAAGGGTTTTATTACCGTCCCCGTATCGATAAGGAACTGTTGGAACAATACCACGAAGGACTGATCGTCTCCTCAGCCTGCCTTGGCGGTGAAATCTCCCGGAAAATCGACAGCGGACAGATACAGGAAGCCGAAGAGGCGGTACAGTGGTTCAAAGGCATTTTCGGTGAAGATTACTATATAGAACTCCAACGACATAAGACCGACAGGGTTGATGCCGACCAGGCCACCTACCCCAAACAGGAGAGGGTGAATCAGGAACTGATCCGTATCGCCAGGAAATATGATGTGAAGATAATCGCGACCAACGACGTCCATTTCGTGAATGAAGAAGATGCCGATGCACACGACCGGCTGATCTGTCTGAGTACCGGAAAGGATTTTGATGACCCCAACCGGATGCGATATACCAAGCAGGAGTGGTTAAAAACTACAGCCGAGATGAACCGTATCTTTGCTGATATCCCGGAAGCGTTGACCAACACGCTAGAGGTAGCGGCCAAAATAGAGTCCTACTCCATAGACCACGCTGCACTGATGCCTTTCTATCCTATCGACCCTACATTCGGTACCGAAGAGATTTATAAACAAAAATATTCAGAAAGGGAATTGATCGAAGAATTCGGCGAAGCCAATTTCCATCGCCTGGGAGGCTATGATAAAGTGATTCGTATCAAGTTGGAAGCCGACTATCTTGCATATCTTACTAAAAAAGGTGCTCAAAAAAGATATGGAGATACGCTCTCTCCGGAAGTAGAGGAGCGACTCGAATTCGAATTGGAGACCATCAAGACTATGGGTTTTCCCGGCTACTTCCTGATCGTGCAGGATTTTATCAGTGCGGCCCGGGAAATGGATGTGGCTGTCGGCCCGGGACGTGGATCGGCCGCGGGATCAGCGGTAGCCTACTGTTTAAGGATCACCGATATCGACCCGCTGAAATATAATCTCCTGTTCGAACGTTTCCTGAACCCCGACCGAATTTCGATGCCTGATATCGATATCGATTTCGATGATGAAGGCCGAGGGAAAGTGCTGCGCTGGGTGACGGAAAAATATGGCAGTGAGAAGGTAGCTCATATCATTACCTACGGTACGATGGCGACCAAATCGTCTATCCGGGATGTGGCACGTGTACACAAGTTACCTTTGTCCGAATCGAACCGGCTTGCCAAACTCGTGCCCGATAGGATACCTAACGTCAAAAAAATCAACCTGAAAGCAGCAATCGAGAATGTGCCTGAGCTGCAAGAGGCCGCCCAAAGTAACGATCCGCTGGTAAAAAGCACTCTGAAGTATGCCGGAATGCTCGAGGGGAACGTACGAAGCACGGGCGTGCATGCCTGCGGTGTAATCATCGGCCAGACTGACATCTCTGATGTGGTCCCCATCAGTACGGCAGAAGATAAAGAGACCAAAGAGAAACTGCTGGTAACACAATATGAAGGGTCTGTGATCGAGGAGACAGGATTGATCAAGATGGATTTCCTCGGGCTCAAAACGCTTTCCATTATCAAAGATGCGCTATCCATCATCGAACAAAACCGGGGAATAAAGATAAACATCGATGCCATCGACATGAACGATGAGGCTACTTACAAGCTTTATTGCAACGGACAAACCACCGGTACCTTCCAGTTTGAGTCGGCAGGTATGCAGAAATACCTCAAAGAGTTGCAACCAAGTAAGTTCGAAGACCTGATAGCGATGAATGCCCTCTACCGTCCGGGACCCATGGACTATATACCTTCATTCGTTGCCCGTAAGCACGGCAGGGAGGAGATCGCATACGACATTCCCATCATGGAGAAATACCTGGATGAAACCTATGGGATCACCGTCTATCAGGAGCAGGTGATGCTTCTCTCCCGTCTGCTCGCAGGTTTCACGCGTGGACAATCGGATGAGTTGCGTAAGGCAATGGGAAAAAAGCTGATCGACAAGATGATGGCGCTGAAGGAAAAATTCATTGCGGGAGGTACCAAAAACGGGTATGAGGCCAAAGTGCTCAACAAAATATGGAACGACTGGGAAAAATTTGCTTCTTACGCTTTCAATAAATCTCACGCGACCTGCTACTCGTGGGTAGCATATCAGACAGCGTGGCTCAAAGCCAACTACCCGTCGGAATACATGGCGGCGGTACTCTCCAATAACCTGAACAACATCACTGAAATCACCAAGTTCATGGATGAGTGCATGGCGATGGGTATCAACGTGCTTCCTCCCGACGTGAATGAATCAATGCTGAAATTTTCCGTCAACGATGCAGGTGATGTCCGCTTCGGGCTGGCTGCTATCAAGAGCGTGGGACAAAACGCGGTAAACGATATCATTGCAGAACGCACTAAAAACGGTCGTTATAAAGATATTTTCGATTTTGTGGAACGTGTAAACCTCTCTTCCTGTAATAAAAAAAATATAGAGGCGCTGGCAATGGCAGGGGCATTCGATTCTTTTCCGGGCATACAGAGGGAACAGTTCGCAGCACAAAACAGCAAGGGAGAAGAATTCCTGGAAACCCTCATCCGTTACGGCAATAAATACCAACAGGACAAGATTGAAGCAATGAATTCACTCTTCGGCGACGATACCTCTTTCCAGATAGCTCGTCCCGAAATTCCCCAGGCTGCACGATGGTCGGATCTGGAAAGGCTGAACAAAGAACGGGAACTGATTGGTATCTATTTATCGGCACACCCGTTAGATGAATATGAGTTTATTCTCAAGTATGTATGTAATGCCGACACACAGCAATTACAGGATCTCGATTCGCTCAATGGGAAAGATATCACCTTTGGTGGTATCGTCACAGCAGTACGCGAGGGACAAACCAAAAGAGGCTCGCCTTACACTATCTTCAAACTGGAAGATTATGCCGGTAAGTATGAGATCGCTCTTTTCAGCGAAGACAGTGTAAACTTCGGCAGATACGCACGTATCGGACTCTCTATCTATATTGAGGGAAAAGTACAACCCAGACGTTACCGGGAGGGAGAGATGGAAGTAAAAATATCCTCCATCTCCCTGTTATCCGAAGTGAAAGACAAGCTGGTGTCGAAGATCACTCTGCAAATTCCTCTTTCAGAAATAGATGACACCTCCGTGGCTGAATTATCGGCACTTGTGAAAAACAATTCCGGAAATTCATTGTTATATTTCCAAATTATTGGTGAAGAACCGCACATGAGAATTCAGCTGTTTTCACGGCCAGCTAAAATTCAAGTAAATAAAAGGTTCATCGATTACTTAAAGAATAATTTATCTATCGACTTTAAAATCAACTAATAAATAATAACAAAAAAGACAAATTATGGCGCTTCAAATTACAGATGCAACCCTTGACTCAGTATTGGATACAGACAAGCTGGTGGTCATAGATTTCTGGGCTGAATGGTGCGGTCCCTGCAAAATGATCGGACCCATCATCGAAGAGATCGGAGAAGAGTACAAGGATAAAGTGGTAGTAGGCAAACTGAATGTGGATGAGAATGATGAAACAACCGGCAAATACGGAATCCGCAATATCCCTACCGTACTTTTCATTAAAAACGGTAAAGTGGTAGACAAACTGGTAGGTGCAGGCCCCAAAACCCTTTTCACTGAGAAAATCGATAAGTTAGTATAAATAACCTATTTATATTATTAAAAAAATATCCCGGCATAAATTGTTGGGATTTTTGTATGTCGGGCATGGTATTAAGCTTGCAGGATGTAAGTTCCTGTATGTGC